>JADKJZ010000014.1:0-300000 GCA_016720805.1 Gemmatimonadota bacterium
CAGATGTCGCGGTCCTCCCAGTCGACCTTCTTCATCGTGGGTGGTGGACCCCGGGAAGGAGCAGCAGGCCGGTCACGGCGATCACCAACAGACCGCAATAAAGGGCGTAGATCCCCCAAGAGCTTGCCGGGGGCTCGGAGAGCTGGACGGCCACGGGCCCCATCCCGCCGTCAGCATCGCACTGTTCAGAAGGCGTCGAGCCAGCTCATCCGTGGCTCGAAGCGGCGGTAGCCCACCACGCCGATCACCAGCGGGAGGCGAGCACCGGCGAACGACACGACGGGAGTGCAGCAGCTGTTCGCCAGCCAGCGACGACGATTGGGCTGGGCCACGCCCGGCGCCGTCATTATGACAATTACCGCTTCGCGACGAAGCAGGAACCCGACGCCGCGCATCGTCTGCGGTAGAGCGGCACGCCGGCCGCTTCGTTCAGCTTCGCGCCGGAGGTCAGCCTACGTGACATCGAACCACATTGCTCGGGGTCGCCGAAGGTCCCAGACTTTTCGAGCACGTCAACCTGCGATCACCTCCGGCGTGCAGCAAGGCGTTACAATTCCAGCAACCGGAACTCCTTCGGCGTGAGGTCGAGTGGTCCCGTGGACGCAGGCGCGGTGCTGCAGTCGATCCATTCCCACGCAGTCGTACTGGTAGCTATGTCGAGTCGCTGTGCTCCGCCCCCGCGCGTCATGCCCGCAGTCGTGCCAGCAACTCGTCGCGAAGCCGAACGGCTTTCGAGAGATAGTCATCCGCCCGGCGTCCAACCCGCGGACCACGTCCTCCGGGGCGTCGCGGGGAGGTGAGCATCAGGATCGGCGTGGTGCGGCCCTCGCAATTGGATCGCCACCTGCACGCCGCCCTTCTTCGGCAGCATCACGTCGGAGCGGTGATTGCGTCATAAAGTCGCCCACAGGGGGCCAGCGTGAGCGCCGCCTCCTCCCCATCGACCGCGACATTCACCGTGTACCTCCCCTCGAGCCTCCATGCTTGATGGAAGGAGGCGACCTTCGCTCGTCTTCCAGCAACAGCAAAGCTTCACCGGTGGCGCTCCGGGGTCAGCGGGGACTTCCGAACAGTCGGGAGTGTCGAGGTAGCAGCCGCAGCCGCACGGGGCACGGTGTCGAGGTCTCGCCTGCAGGCGGGCCAATCGTCGCGCAGAGCGGCAGGCCGAGCCTCATTCCCTGTTTCTCCCTTCGGCAGTGGTCACATACACAATGAAGATCCGCTCGGCTTCCTCCCCGCGGGGATGCCGGGCCCTCATCCTCGACCAGATAGTGACCAGATCGCGCCTCGGGACGCACCGAGAGCCGCAAACGCGGTCTGTGCGGCGGCTGTACTTGATGGCGTTGGTCAGCAGGGGCGTTCATCAGGATCTCGTTCCACGCGGCTGGCGTCGGTTTCTGACCGTAAGGCAGGCCATCCGCAAGCTCCATCACCAGCCGGGATCGACTTGGCACTGGCCGCGGGTGTCGCCTGTCCCGTCGCCCGGTGGGCCAGCGCGACCGCGTCGGACAACACGTCGCACCACCGGTCGAGGCGATCCTCATCGAAGTCGACTCAGGTCGAGCAGGTCGCTGATCAGGTCGATGGCCCGCTGGGCGGCGTCAGTGCCACCCCGAATGCCTCTCGCGGAGCCGTCGCATTGATCCTGCTTGCGGACCCGCCCAGCCCGGACCATACACGCGGCGAGTGCGTTGCGCACCGTGAGATTGACCATCGCGAAGAACCGCTCGCGAGTCCGCTGGAGCCAGCACCCCGTCCAGCAGCCGGGCGCTTCTCTTCATGCAACCGCAAGGCGTTACTTCCACCGCGGCCGCCGGACATCGCGGCGAGCAGGATGGCGACGCGTTCGTCGTCGGCACTCGAACCGCTCACCCTGCTTCTCGGTCAGGCAGATTCCTGATGATCCCGCGCCGACCGGAGATCGGCACGCCCGGAGGAAGAAATGCATCGCGTGGATGGTGCGGGGAAAGTCGCTCGGTGAATCGGGGCGCGGCGGACTAAGGCCCGGGAGGCGGATCGGGCGCCCTTCCCGGAGCAGCAGGCCGAGGACGCCATGGCCTCGGGGCGGCGCGCCCATCACTTCCCGTTCCTCGTCACCGATGCCATGCGACGAAGCGCTCGAGCCACCGCACGTCCGGGGCGAGTACCACCGATCGCCGCGTACCGGGCGCCGATCACTCCGGGCGATCGCGACCACGCGGCGGGAGCACGCCCTCCGCGGGATTTCTCCGGAAGCAGGGCGAGTCCCGCGAGCACCAGCCCTCCATCCGTTCGCCTTCCTGGGCGTTTGCCGGAAATCGCCTCGTGGGCGCCGTCCTTCGGTCGCGGGTCACGCGTCGTGCCGTGATGGTTTGAAGCAACTCATCCCCGCCCATCCTCCCTTCCGGTGCGATGGCGCACCTCCGTTCTCACCGGTCCGCGGAATGAACTTTCGCTTCGCGCGTGGTTTTGCACGTCCTTCTCGAGACGGAACCGCCCGGCGACCCCGCCGGCGATAGTTCCACCAGAGAGTCAAACGAAACGGCCCAATGGGCCTGGCGGCAGAGCTCTTAACCAACTTCCACGACGTTGGCATCAGGCGCTTCGCCACGCAGCCGAGCGGTGGTGCAGCTACGATGCGATCCGAGCCTGGCCTTTGCCAGACTTGCAATCTTACTAACCAGAAGCCTCTCAAGCAGGACCGCATGTCAAATATATTACCGAGCGATGTGTTGAGGCTTTCCAAAGTACTGTCTGGCGGCTCCTACTCCCGCTGTCCCCAACGGTTGTCAGCGAACTCTGCACCGGTGGCAATGCGACCGCCAATGGCCATGCCCGACCATCCGCACGGTGGACGCACTTGCACGCCCTCGCCCAGCCTCCTGATGCGGTCCTCCCGGCGCGCTGGCGACGCGAAAACGCCTTCTGGAGCGCCAGCCGAGCGGTGAACAATCCAGTGGGCGGAAAACGTCCTCGGAATTGCCGGCGATCAGGCGACCCTGACCCTGGCCGCCCGGCACGACCGTGCACGCGCTCGACTTAGCAAGGACCGAATTTAACTTGGTGCCGACGGCGCTACGACACCGTTCGGATGGCCCGCGGACCGCAACCGCCCGGGGCACCGTCGCGACCAAGTGATTCCGCAAGTCAGGCATGCCAGCGGAGTGCTTCGGCGACCGAAACGTCCCCATTACACGCCCGCAAGTTGCCATGCCGATCGGGCGTCACTGGTGTGATTGCACAACAGCTTAGTGAGTTTCGCCGCCGTGGTAATGCTCGGAATCGCGCTGACATTCTGGAGTCGCTCATGCGCAGGTTTGCCTTCCCTCTTGCGATCTGTCGACCTCGACGGTGTCGCTCGCGGCGCAACAGGGCCCCACTTCAGTCGACGCTGCCTCCCAGTGAGTGCGGCGCGTGCGTGGCCTCGCTTGCCGTCGGCATTCATCAGGCGCCTGCGGACACCGGTCGCCTCGGGCGATCGAATACAGCACGCATACGCCGTCCGGCTGAAGATCCATCGACTCGCCAGCTACGCCGAGTTGCCACTCTTCGCGGCGGAATACTTTCTCGGCGAGAAGCTGCTGCGTGATCAGCGCAACGGGCTGAACCGGGGTGGCGAGGATGGTGGAAGCCGATCCGAGTGCGCGTGGTGCGCACTCGGCGGTGGCGGCCGGCCTCGGGGTGCTCTTCACCGTGAACACCGTCACGGGTGGGTGGAATCTCTACGAGTCGCGGAAGGATCCCTCGGGCCGGACACGCAAGTGGCTCCACACCATCACGATGCTCGCGGCCGATGCCGGATTCCTGTGGACCGCCGCGGCGGCGGAGGGGGCGCGTGAATCCGATGCCGGGGCGCGGACGCACCGCACGCGCGCCATCGCCTCGATGAGTCTCGCGACCGCCTCCACCGTGATGATGTGGCTCTGGAAGGATTGATGCTCGACCCGATCGAAACGCTCATCCGCTGGTGCGCGCCCTGGCAGACGTTCTACGGCGATTCCCGACTGACCGAGATCGCGGTCACCTCGGTGCACGTCGTGGCGATGCTGCTTGGCGGCGGCTTCGCCGTCGCGGCGGACCGACTCACGCTGCGCACGACGCGGCGCGACACCGCCGACCGGATGGCGATGCTCGACGAGTTGCAGTCGGTGCACCGGCCGGTGATGGTTGGATTGGCGGCGCTGTTCGCGAGCGGCGTGGCGCTTGCCGCCTCCGACGTCGAGACCTTCGCGGCGTCGCCCGCCTTTCTGGTGAAGCTGGCGCTGGTCGTGCTCCTCTCGGTCAACGGCCCGTCATGCTTCGCGCCGAAAGGCGGCTCCGCCTCGATCCGACCGAGGGGGCGCGCTGGGGCACGTTGCGCCTCGTGAGTTGGCTCTCACTCGTGCTCTGGGTCAGCACCGCCGTCGTCGGAGTCGTGCTCGTCAACGCGGCGTGAGTGCGCTGTACTGCGGTTGGCCGTCCACCATTGTCCTGCCGCGAGGTTCTTGTGAGCGATAGTACTGGCCTTAACGAAGACGCCGCCTGCGAAGGCTGGCGAATTGACCCGGCCCCGCCGGAATTCCTGAAGGAGATCGGCCTGGCCGCGATGGGCGCCTTGCTCCCTGGCCGGCATCCCGGCCGAGCTGGCCGCGACGATGCGGCCGCGGGACGGGCGGCCAGCGGCCGCGTCGGCGCCGATCCGACCTACCCCGTGCCGGCGGCCGATGGCGTGCAGATCGACAAGGTGAACGAGGTGATCCTGGTGCGCTGGCAGAGCAGCGTCTGGGCGTTCAACCTCTCCTGCCCGCACCAGCGGACGGCGTTGCGATGGACCGATGCCAAGCACGAATTCCAGTGCCCGAAGCACAAGTCGCGCTACCAGCCCGACGGCACCTTCATCGCCGGGCGCGCCACCCGCAACATGGATCGCTTCTCGATCACGCATACCGGGACCGAGATCATCGTCCACGTCGGGGCCATGCACAAGAGCGACGCGGACCAGGCAAGCTGGTCCGCGTCGGTGGTAAAACTCTGAGCGGTATGGAGCGGCGCCCTTAGCGTGCCCGACCCAGCCGGCGATCTTCCTCGTCCGTGGTGAAGCGGCCGCGCACGATGATGGCGACGCTCTTCCGGAAAATCGAGGCGCTCGGGAAGGGCAGTGCGGATTGCGTGGCGGAGCATCCCGGCGGAGGTGAGCAGTTCCTGCCCGGCGCGCAGGGACCACCGTTGAAGTCGATGCGCCGACCATAGCCACCATTCGGCAACTGGAAGCGCAGCACCAGCTCGGGCTGACGATTTCCGCGTCACCAGTTGCGCATTCGGCAGCGGGCCGATGGCAAACTGGAAGGTGACCAGTCGATCGATGCCGCTGACGGCACTCGGTGTCGCCTCCCAGGAACGCGACGGCCGAGGCGCTGAATGACTGCGTCTGCGGTGCGCCGGTCGTGGCATTCTTCACCACGCGCTCGGCCACCAGCGTCATCGGGTAGGCGATCGGCCCGGTCTGCCCAGGGCTCTCCTCGGCCGAGAGGTAGAGGCCGATCGAATGGACCAGTCCGCTGCCACCCACCGGACCGGGGATGGTGACGTAATACGCGGCGATGTCGTCTCGCGAGGCGGCGGGTTGCAGGCGTTGATGGTCGTGAAGTCGGCGGCGTGCGTCGCGGTGTAGAACACCTCCGCGCCCCCGGGTGCCGCCTGCAGCGAGGCGCGAAGCTGGTTGTCCCCTTCGCCGGGTACCCAGGCCACCGAGGCACTCCCGTCGGCCCCGGTGAGGGTCGTGGTGGTCGACGGTGCGCCGTTCACCGTGGCGCCCATGGCGCCGCCTGGCGTCCAGAAGACCGGGACACCAATCTGCGGGTTGTTGAACTGATCGGTGACCCGGACGGTCGGTGTCGGGCTGACCGGGCCGTCGTTGACCTTGTCATACGCCGTGGGACCGACCGCCACGAACCGCAACGCGGTCCCAGGGCAGAACGTCGAAGAGGTTGCTCCCCGTGGTGCTCGTCACCACGCCCGCATCGCCGAACGCGGCAGTGGCGGCGAATCGGTAGCCCGTGGCCGACTGCAGGATCGTGGTGCTGAACGTGGCCACACCATTGACGGTGTTGGCGACCTTGGTCGTCCGCCGCCATCAAAGCTGTTCTTGTTCAGCGACAGCGTCACCGGCGTCGATGCCGTCGGAACGATCGTGCCCAGATCGGAGCGCACTTCGACGCGCGCCGGAATCAGTGCACCGGCGCTGTAACGCTGCCCGCGGCCGGTTGAGTGAAGACCAGGTTGCTCGCCCCATACGTGGCGATCAGCCAGCCCGGCGCATCCGGGACAAACTCGATCACATCCGGGTCGAGGTCGGCCGGTGGCGTGAGTGCCACGGTCAGCTTCGTGTAGGCCGTACGAAGTGCGGACGTCGTGCCGAAGTTGAGGCAACTCACGGCCGCAGTCCCGGCAGCGTTGGTCGCGGCATCGGCGCCGCAGACCGTGGCGTTGCCCGGCTTGGCGCTGTACGGCGCCACCGTGGACGGCGCGGCGTTCCACGCGGCGATCACCCCGGGAATCGGAGTGCCGAGACGCGTCTTGACCGTGACGCTGGGGAGGCCCGCCCCGCCGCGCGTCGTGCCGACCGTGCCGTCGATGGTGGTGACGAGCAGGGCGTCGCGGACGAACTCGCTGGTCGACCCGCCCACGCCACCCGAGGCGAACAGCTGCGGATCGACCGGCTCGAACGGCGAGAACTCGCTGGTCGCACCACCGATGCCGCCGCCGGCGAGGCGCCGGGCCGCGGAGAGGGGGGCCGGGAGAATCATGCTCGCCAGCGTGGTGAGGGCACGACCGCCCCAGGTCGAGGGCATCGCCGCCGACGTGACCGCGCCGCAGGCGAGCGCCATTTCGGGAGGAAGGTCCACGCGGGGGAGCACTTCAAAGGTGCTCGCATCCTTCTGGTGGCCGAGGACGAGCCTCGCCAGCAGCGCGTCGAGTTCACTCGCCGGGACGTTCGTCAACTCGGCGGGATTCGGACAGACGCCGATGATCGCCTTGGGGCCGGGCTTGAGGGTCTGCGCCGGCGAGACCGTCCACTCATAGATGAAGGGGTACTTGTCGAGCGGCGTCGTGAGCGCGTTGAGATCGGTGACGCGCTTGACCGTGACGACGGTATTCTCGACCACTGCATCGGGCGGAAACTGCGCACCGCTCTGCACATTCTGCGTCATCAGCGTCGTGATCGGGTCGCCGACGTGCACCACCCAGGTCTCCCGGGGGTTCGCGATGCCCGCGTCGATGCCGACATAGCAGAAGACCTGGTTCATCAACGTTGCCAGCGCCGCCGGCGAATGGGCGACGAGGTGCAGCGAGTCCTGCAGCAGGAGAAAGTCCACCAGCTCGAAGGCCTTCGCCTTCGCGAGCGTCGGGTTGTTGGCGTTCGTCGCCTGGACGATCGCGTTCCAGGTGCTCGTGGCGGTGAAGGTGCTCGCCAGCGAGGTGAAGCCGCTCGAGAGCGCCGCCTGGATCTGTACCGGATCGGAGATGCACGGCGAGAGGCCCGCGGCAATGCCGCCTGTGCGGCACCGCACGGACGGGCGTGTCGGGAAGTGAAGCGGTATCACCGCATGCACTCGCCAGTAATGTCACCGCGAGGAGCGGCAACCAGGTCACACGAGACACATCGCCTCCGGAAGAAATACAGGAGGGAGGATCATCGGGGATCTTGGCGATGTGTGGTCCTGCCGAGTCACCCTACTACTCCCTATGGCGATTGATATACGCCACAGCGGGAGGTCCCGCAATGCTGTTGCGCCAGTGTCACACCCCTGTGACCTAGTTCGCGATCAGCTTCTGGAATCCCGGCGCCTTCTCGATTGGCCGGTACCACCAGCCGACATACGCCTGGATCGCCTTCCGCCGGTCGTCTTCCTTCGAAAGGAAGACCTTCAGGTTGGCCAGCGCCGCGGTGGTGTCGCTGCGAAGGACGCTCACGAAGGCGGCGTACTGGGGCAGTTCGAGGTTCGGGTCGACTTCCGGGTTGCCGCGCGACCGGTCGACCACCCGCTTGGCGCTGTCGCCCAGGTTGGCACGGGTGAGCACGGCCGCCACGAGGAGGTCGCTCTTGAACCGTTCGAACCGCTGCTGCGGCTTCGGGACGAGGGCGGTGATTGAATCGGCAAGCTTCCACGCCAGCGCCACGTCGGGCTCCTTCGCGCGCGAGGTCATCAGGTAGAGCTGGCAGCGCGGCGCCTGCGCCGACGCGGGATAGCGGCGCTGCATCTCGTCGCACCAGCGGTTTGCCTTGGTCCAGTCTTCGAGGTCGTACGACGCGAGGATCAGCCGGTTCAAGACGGTCTGCGCGTTGCTCAGGAAGGCGTCGGCGTTCCATGCCTTCTCGGCGGCCTGATAGATGTCGAGCGGCGGGACTTCCGGGATGTAGTAGTAGAGGTGCGACAGCGATGCCCAGGCGCCAGCCTGATTCGGATTGAGCTCGGTCGCCTTCTCGAGGTCGGCCCGCGCCGCCAGCTTCAGCGCGTCGATCTTCTCCTTCTCGGCGTCGACCTTCAGCAGGTAGCGCCAGTATTGCAGGTTCCCGCGCAACTCGAGCGCATTGGGGTCCTGCGGCTGCAGCGCCAGTGCCCGGTTGATGTGCGCCAGCCCGGCGTCGATCGGCGCCTTGGCGTCGAGCGGATCCTGGTTGCGGCGCGATGTCTCGTAGGCAAGGCGAGCCCGGCCGATGATCGGGTCGGGCCACTTCGGGTCGAGCGCTTCGGCCTGCGCGAGCAGCGTGTCGGCCTGGGCGCGGATGAGGAGCACACTATCCCCCTTCGCGGCGGCTGCCTGCTTCCGCAGCCGCTCCGCGCGCTGCACCAACAACCAGGCATCGTTGTTCGAGGTTGCCTGACGCTGCTGTTTCATCAGCACTTCGCTGCCGATTCCCTGCTGGATGAGGGTGGCGACCTCGCGCGCGGTGGAGTCGCGCGCTGCCGCGAAGTTGCGGCCATCCACCGTAAAGCTCTTCCGGTCGCCGAAGTCGGCGCCCGAGTTGCCGTCGATCAGCCGGATCGAGACCTTGATCTTGTCGCCCTGCTGTTCGAGCGTCCCCTTGACCAATGTGCCGGCGTTGAGCGCCTTGCCGATATCCTCGACCGCGATCGAGTCGTTGCCGCGATACTGCCCGACACCGCCCGCCGAGATGACGGCGATGCTCGGGACGGTGTTGAGGTTCTCGATCAGCGCTTCGGTCAGCCCATCGGCGAGTGCCGAGAGGAGTCACCGGGGCTGATGCTCTGGAAGTACAGCACGGCGATCCGCTTCGCCGGCAATCCGGTGCCATCAGCCATCGCCGCGGCGGTTGCCGCCCGCACTCATCTTGTAGGCCCCGAAGCCGGCGGCGGCGACCACAAAGAGCGCGGCGGCGAGCACTGCCGGCCGCTTCCAGAGCGGCACCGGCATCGGCGCGGCGACGCCAAACGCGCTGGTCATCCCGCTGTTGGTACGGCGCGCCGTCGTGTGCCGCATCGTCATCATGCGAGTGGACGTCGCCCCGGCCGCCATCGGCGCGGCGACCAGCATCTCGGCGAACGCCGCCGCGCTCTGCGGCCGGTCGGCCGGCGACTTCCCCAGCGCGCAGAAGATCGCGTACTCGACTTCCTCCGGCACCGACTGACGGATGATCCGGAGCGACGGGACCTGCTCCATCACATGCTTGGCGAGGATCGCCGAGGCATTCTTCCCGCTGAAGGGCGGCTCACCCGCGAGCATCTCGAATAGCATGCAACCCAGGGAGTAGATGTCGGCGGTGACGCCGACCTTCTCGCCCATCCCCTGTTCGGGTGCCATGTAGGTCGGCGTGCCGAGCGCCATCCCGGTCTGCGTCAGCTGCTGCGCGCCATCCTCGACCGCGCGGGCGATGCCGAAGTCGGCCACCAGCGCGTGGCCACCGCTGAGAAGGACGTTCTCCGGCTTGATGTCGCGGTGGATGACCTGTTGCTTGTGGGCGTACTCAAGGGCATCGGCCACTTCGAGCGTGATCTGCAGCGCATCCTCGACGGAAAGCTGGCCTTCGCGGTCGAGGCGGTCGCGGAGCGACTCCCCTTCGACGAACGGCATCACGTAGTAGAGCAGGCCGTCGGAGTTGCCCGAGTCGTACATCCCGAGGATGTGCGGGTGCTGCAGCCGCCCGGCGACCCGGATCTCGCGCTCGAAGCGCTCGCCGCCGATCGAGGCGGAAAGGTCCGGGTGGAGCACCTTCACGGCCACCTTGCGGTCGTGCTTGATGTCGCGGGCCAGGAAGACCGTGGCCATGCCCCCACGGCCAAGCTCCCGCTCGAACGCATAGCGATCGGCGAGGTGGGTCTGCAGTCGTTCGAGGGTGGTATCGGCCAAGCTGGAGGCCTCGGGCCGGAGAGGGTTGAGAGCTAAAGGATAAGTCCGGCTCCGAAGAACGCGCCAGCGGTGGCGGGGCGAATCCGCCGTCGGAGGCTCGATTCCTGGTACCCCCGCTTAGATTTCCCCTGCGGCCACTTTGCCGTCCTTCGTCCCCGGCACGAGTGAGTTCGCATGAGCGCCTACAAGACCCTGCAGCGTCGCCTGACCCTTGGCGGACGCGAATACCATTTCGTCACCTGCGAGGGTCAGCGGGCCAATCCGTCGCGTGGGCACCCCGAGGTCCCGCCGACCTGGGCGCTGATGGCGGCAGGCAAGCGGTGGACGGTGATGCCGGAACTGGCCGATCAGGACGAGGCCGAGATCGATCGCCAGCTGCTGGCGTGGCTGGGTGAGCACATGGGAGCGAGCCGGGGATCATCGCCGATCGGGGCGATCCCGCCAGCGGTCGGAAGGGCTAGTCCTCAGTCGAGCTTGAGCTTCAGGACCCGTCGCCCGACCACGGCGACGCCCAGCACAAAGACCGATTCCAGAAGAAAGCGGGGGCCACCGTCCGGAAGATTCGGGCGATCGGTCCCCGGTCGCATTTTCATGATGTCCGGCGGCGGTCCGCGCCGTTCCGTCTGCCCGTCGGCCGTGCGGAGCTCCATTTCGCCGCCCTCTTCCGGCATCACCGCCCGCCGCCCCAGACCACCACCGCCAGCACCGCCGACACCACGGTGATCCAGAAGATCCGCGGGACGGGGCGCACCAGGAGCGGCTCGCCCTGGCTGGGCGGTTCGCCCGCCTGCCGCGCTCGCAGCGCGCGCCGCACCCCGTTGCTGATCAGGTCCCAATTGAGCGCCACGTGCAGCCCAAGGATGATCAGCGTGACTGTCGACGACGACTCATGCAGCTCGTGCCACATCCCGTAGCGCGCATTGGTCAGATGATTCGGGAAGATCGATTTCGACATGTAGAAGCCGGACGCCAGGGCCACGCCCATCGCCACGAAGAGCGCCACGTTGAGCAGCAGCGAGAGCGATGGCCGGCGCCTCCCCGCGGGAGGAGTTGGCCAATCGGGTCAGCGCCCACTCCCAGTGGATCACCAGGTGAAGCACGATGGTTGCCAGCAACGCCACCGCCAGCCACTCGTGGATCGGCACGCCGGTCAAGCGCCACGCCATCAGGGCAATGAACGCGACGAGCATGAGTGCGTCGAGGATCAGTGAGGTGATCCGCCGGGTCATGCCGGCACCCCATCGAAAAAGGTGACCACCCCGGTCTCCAGCGAATACTCGGCGCCCACCACCAACAGGCCATCCTCTCGAATCAACTGTTCCAGGATCTCCGAGCCGTGTCGCAGATGGTTGGCGGAGGCGCGGATGTTGGCCCTGACCGCCTCGGCCACCAGGGCGTCGTGGTCGTGGGCGAGCGGCGTGTCGAGGAGCGACTCGACCGACGGCCGCACCAGGTCGACAATCGACCGGATGTTGCGCGAGTGGGTCGAGCTCGGCGAGGGTGCAGCAGCTCCTCGATGGTGGCCACGATCGCGCCGCACTGCGAATGGCCCAGGACGACCACCAGCCGGGTGTGGAACCGTTCGGCCGCGAATTCGACGCTCCCGACCAGCGAGGGGCGACGATGTTGCCGGCAACCCGGATCACAAAGAGATCGCCGAGTCCCTGGTCGAAGACGATCTCGGCCGGAACGCGGGAGTCGGCGCAGCCGAGAATGATGGCGAAAGGCTCCTGACCTTCCGTCAACTCCGCGCGACGGGCTTGGTGGAGCACCGGCGCGCCACCGCTGACGCTGGTGTTGAAACGGCGATTGCCGGCCTGGAGTCGGGCGAGGGCTTCGTGGGCAGGGATCATGGAGGAAGGGTACTACCGGGCAGGGGGGCGCGGTGAGGGGGTCATCCGAAGTTATCCGGAGGGAACGACAACCGGCCTGATGAGAGCTAGTTCTCGCCAGGCCGGTAAAAGTGTCAATTATTTATACAGCATGCAGCTCACTTATCGATCAGGGCTTCGCATCATCGCTCGTCACTTCGTCGGGGTCGTCTTCAGGAAGTCGTCGAGTAGCGTGCGGTGCGCCAAATACTCGGGACGCTTCATTGCGACCTCGGCGTCGAAGTGCTGGCGGAAGGCGAGTCGTGCTGCACGCCCGGCCGCGACGTTCCCTTGATAGTCCGCAATGAGTGCGCGGAGGTAGTCGACGAGGAGGTGATTCTTGGCACTCGCCACGATGGTGTCGACCTGCGCCACCGCACCGGGAAGGTGACCGACCTGCGCACGCAGCAAGGCGAGGTGAAAGCGCAGATCGTTGTTGCGATCGGCCGTCGGAAGATTCGTGAACGCCTGCTCCATCATCGGGAAGAATCGCACGACCGTGGCCGTGTCGCCCGACTGCACCGACGCCTGAATCCGATCGGCCAATCGCAGGAATTGCTCTTCGGGACTGAGTTTCGAGAGATCCGGTGGGGTGCCATCCGATGCCACGGCACCGCTCGGCGTCGGATCCACGCCAGCGGTGACGGTCGGACTGGGACGCGAGGCGGCCCACCCCAACGCTGCAATCGCCGCGACTCCGATCATCGCCGGAATGGTCCACCCAGGCGTCCGACGCGAGGTGACCACGCTCGGTGTGTCGGCAGCGAACGGTTGCGCGTCACCACCGAAACTCGTCCCACAATTCGCGCAAAACTTCGTACCCGGCGGCGCCACGATGCCGCATTGCCGACAGGCTGACTCGGCGGTCGCCATGCCGCAGCTCTCGCAGAATTTTCCGTGGACCGATGCGCCGCAGTGGGGACAGGATGTTGGGGATGAGTGCTGCAATGGGCCTCCGCCGCATCAAGTGATTGGCTTGAATCATTCAAGGGGCAGGCTGAGATTCGGCCCGCAATCTGCAATACGTACAAGTGTACAAAGAATGCACACCGATTCCGATACTGCCGGGTTGTGAGATCCGTATCCGACCGGATAGGATGTCCCCGCGGAACCACTTGCCGATTCGCTGCACGACTTGAG
Source organism: Gemmatimonadota bacterium (assembly GCA_016720805.1). Classification (NCBI taxonomy): domain Bacteria; kingdom Pseudomonadati; phylum Gemmatimonadota; species Gemmatimonadota bacterium. The sequence goes on from JADKJZ010000014.1 coordinate 13,341, forward strand.
GGAAGGGATGACCGAGCCTGCGCGCCAACTGCACACCGCCTACGAGATGCCCCGCCAGCCTGAACTGGTCCGGGCGCCTCAAGTATCGACGGCGGTCGATGCTGCACCCAGCACCGCGGTTCGGCCGACGCCAAAGCAGTCAGCCGCCGACGCCGCCCGCCGGGGTCGTTGGAAGATCTGGGGGTGGACCTTCGGGGTGGCGTTGCCGTTGGCTGCCGTCAACCTGATCGGCGCCCCGTACTATCTGGAGCCGATGGCCCTCCGGGTTCGCCACCCTTGGCATGCCATGCTCCGTCCGTCGGGGACCGTCGGCCTGACCGCCGGGATCATCGCCGTCGCGATCTTCATCTTCCTCTGGCTCTACCCGCTCCGGAAGAAGTACAAGCGCCTCGCCTTCCTCGGCTCGCTCGGCAAATGGATGGACGTGCACGTCGCCACGGCGCTGGCGATGCCCCTCCTGCTGGCGATTCACGCGACCTGGCGCGCCGATGGCGTGATCGGTCTCGGCCTGCTCTCGATGATGGTCGTGATCGCCAGCGGCGTGATCGGCCGGTACCTCTACGTCCGGATTCCACGCGCTCGCAACGGCGTCGAGTTGACGCGTGAGGAAGTTGCCGGTCGGCGCCGCGAGTTGATCGGTGAGCTGGCCGAGACAACCGGACTCGGCGTCGACGTGGTCGAACGCACCCTCGCGGTCGGGGCGCCGGTGGAGGCTGAGCAGAGCCTCGGCAAGATCTTCCTGCGGTTGCTGGCCGACGATCTCACGCGGTGGCGTCGCACCTCGGAGCTGCAGCGCCGCTGGGCGGGAGTCGCACCGGCGGGGCGGCCGCTGAGCAAGGCTGCCCTCGGCGAGGCGGTGCGCCTGGCGTCGCAGGAGATGTCACTTGAGCAGCAGTCGCGCATGCTCGAGGCAACCCATCGGGTCTTCAGGTTCTGGCACGTGGCCCACCGTCCCTTCGCGGTGACGGCGATGGTTGCGGTCATCATCCACATCGTGGTCGTCCTCGCCGTCGGCGTGGTGCGGTACTAGGCCGCGACCATGGAATCCCTCGCCACCCTCCTCGCCTTCGTGCTGATCACCGGGCTCGCCATCCGCATGCACCTGCGGTCCACGGCGAAGGCGGGCGGCGGGTCCGCGATGATGCCGAATTGTCCGCGGTGCGGCACGGCGCTCCACGTCGGGGCGATGCGGTGTCGTCAGTGCGGTGCGCCGCAGCAGGCCTACGAACTCGTCTCGGCGCCGGTCGTCGAGGGGGAGCTCGCAGCCGGGAGCGGCGAGCCGAAGGCGATGGTCCGTGCCGATGTCTGCGTCGGCTGCGGCACCTGCGTGGACGCCTGCCCGGAGCCGGGCGCGATCACCATGCACAAGAAGCTCGCGGTGGTGGATGACGCCCTCTGCAAGGGCCACGGCGAATGCGTGGCGGCCTGTCCGGTCGGCGGCATTCTGGTGACGACGGGCGCGGCGGTGAACCGGGTCTCTGTCCCACTGGTCAATGCCAATTTCGAGAGCAACCTCCCCGGGCTCTACATCGTCGGCGAGCTCGGCGGGCGCGGGCTGATCAAGAACGCGGTGAATGAGGGGCGCCTGGCGGTCGAGCACATCGCCGCGACGCTGACCCCGGCCACCGCCGACGAGCGCGACGCGGTCGACGTGCTGATCGTCGGCAGCGGTCCGGCCGGCCTGAGCGCGGGCGTCGAGGCGATCCGCAACGGTCTCAAGTACGTGATGGTCGAGCAGGGGGAGCTCTCGGAAAGCGTGCGCAAGTATCCGCGCCACAAGCTGCTGCTGGCGGAACCGATTCAAATGCCGCTCTACGGCAACCTCTGGGTGGCGGACACCTCCAAGGAGGCGTTGCTGCGCGCGTGGGAGAGCATCGTCGACAGTAGCGGGCTCCAGGTCCGGACTGGCGAGCGCGTCCTCAAGGTCACGCCCGAGGGGACCCTCTTTCAGGTCGAGACCTCGGCCGGCCGCTATCGGACGCGCCGCGTGGTGCTCGCGATGGGACGCCGTGGCTCACCGCGGAAGCTCGGCGTGATCGGCGAGGAGCTGAACAAGGTCGTCTACGAGATCGTCGAGATGGAGCAGTTTGCCGGGCGACGGGTTCTGGTGGTCGGTGGCGGCGACAGCGCGATCGAATCGGCGGTCGGCCTCGGAAACCAGGATGGCACCACGGTGCATCTCTCCTACCGTGGCGAATCGTTCCCGCGGATCAAGCCGCGGAATCAGGAGAAGCTCGATCGGGCGGTGGCGGCAGGGCGGATCACCCTGTTGCTCCAGACGCAATTGCGCGAAGTGCGGGCCGACGTGGCGATCCTCGAGGGGCCGTCCGGGGGCGATGATCCTCCCGAACGACGATGTGGTGATCCGGATCGGTGGCGATGCGCCGTTCGCATTCCTCGAGCAGATCGGCGTGCGCATCGTGCAGAAGGACGTGCCGATTCCTCGGGATGTCGAGAGGGTGAGCTGATTGCGCTGGCTTCGGTGGCTCGGGCTGGTGGTCCTGGTGCTGCCGGGCCGAGTGGAGGCGCAGATCTCTCCGGGTCCGCTCGCGAAGGCGCACCAGGCGCTCGAAGGGGCGACCAAGTGCTCGCAGTGTCATGGCCCCTCAAAGGACGCGATGCCACGACTCTGTCTGAGTTGCCACAAGGAAGTGACGCTGCTGGTGTCGCAGGGACGCGGCTACCACGCGCGCGAGGCGAAGACGTCGGGGAAGAGCTGCGCGTCGTGTCATCCGGATCATGCCGGTCGCGAATTCGCCATGATCGCCTGGCCGGCCGGCGGCCGCGACCGCTTTGATCATCGCGGCGCGGGATGGGTGCTGGAGGGGAAGCATGCACCGCTCGCCTGCGCCAAGTGCCACGTGGCGACCTACCGGACCGATCCGGCGGCGCTGATCTCGCCCCGCAAGGGATCACCGGGGTGGATGGGACTGGAGACGGCCTGCGCGTCGTGCCACGCCACGGACGACCCGCACCAGAAGTCGCTGGGCCCGAAATGCGAGAAGTGCCACACCGCCGATGCGTGGGATCCGGCCCCGAAATTCGATCACATGAATTCCCGATATCGTCTGACCGGGGCCCATGAACAGGTGACCTGCAATGCCTGCCACCTCCCGCCGACACTCCGTATTACACCGGATGCCACTGGGAAGCGGAACCCCCTGTACCGCCCCCTGCCGTATGCCGAATGCTCGAGTTGCCACGCCGACCCGCACAAGGGGCGGCTGTCGTCAAAGTGCAGTGATTGTCACGTTACCCAGGGGTTTGATGTGCTGGATCGGCGCGGCTTCAACCACTCGCTGACTCGCTACCCGCTCCTTGGCAAGCATCGCCAGGTGAGCTGCGACGCATGTCACGGGCGGGACATGGTGAAGCCACGGCCGGTCTCCACCACCTGTACCGCGTGTCATGCCGATCGGCATGCCGGCGAGGCGACGCTGGCGGGCGAGGTGGTCGACTGCGCCGCCTGCCATCGGGTCGAGGGCTTCGCCCCATCGACCTTCACCGTGGCCCAGCACGGCACCGCGCGTTACCCGCTGGGCGGCAAGCATCGCGTGGTCCCCTGCGCCTCGTGCCACAAGGCGACCAAGGCGGCGGGGGCGGCCAGCGTGACGCACCTGCGAGTCGCCTTCGCCACCTGTACCTCCTGCCACGTCGATGCGCACGGCGCACAGCTACCCGGGACGGCGTGCGAGAGCTGCCACAGCGATCTCGGGTGGAAGGAGCTCCGGTACGATCGGGCCACGCACAGCACGACGACGCTGCCCCTCGAGGGTCGGCACGCGGCGATTGCCTGCACCGATTGTCACTCGGCGTCCCGCAGCGGGTTGCCGGCCCTCGCGAAGACGACGGCGCTCGGGACCGCGGGACTCCAGTTCAAGCTGAAGGAGACGCGGTGTGCGGCGTGCCACGCCGATCCGCACGCCATCGCGGGCGAGGCGCGCCGTCGCGACACGACCCTCACGTGTGGCGACTGCCACTCGGCGACGGCGTTCCGCCCGTCGACGATCGGGATGGAATCGCACGCGCGGTTCTCGTTTGCCCTCGAAGGTGCCCATCGCGCGGTGCCCTGTCGCGAGTGCCATAGTGGGCTGCCGGCGTCGAGCGGGATTGCGACGGGCCGGGCATCGCTCGTCGGGGCGTCCAGCACGATGGCTCGGGTGGCCCTGGGCGTGCCGAAGGGCACCACCTGCGCCAGCTGCCATCAGACGCCGCACGGAACGCAATTCGACGCGCGCCCCGACAAGGGCCGGTGTGAGGCGTGCCACACCAGCGATCGCTTTGTCGGGGCGCTCCGCTTCGATCATGAACGGCAATCGGCGTTTTCGCTCACCGGGGCGCACGCCGCGGTTCCCTGCGCCAAGTGTCATCGCACCGAGCAGGTCGGTGGAACCGCACGGGTGATCTACCGCCCCGTCGCCACGAGCTGCGAAAGTTGTCACAAGGCCAAGCCGGCCGGAGGGGTGCAATGACACGCGTCTTGCTGCGCGGCCTGTCGGCCGCCGTGGTGCTGCTGTCGCTGCTCGTCGGCCGCGCCCCGGCGCAGTCCGGCGCCAACCCGCACGGTCCGTCGATCGGGGCCTGTGCCACCTGCCATCGTCCCGAGGGATGGAAGCCGGTGCGAATCGCCGCCACCTTCCGCCACGCCGAGCGGACCTTCCCGCTCGTTGGGGCGCATGCGACGGCGACCTGTACCGCCTGCCACACCACGCTGGAGTTTTCGAAGACCAAGGCGGCCTGCGCCTCATGCCACCAGGACGTCCACCGCAGCGAGCTCGGCACCGAGTGCGCGCGATGCCATACCACGCGCAGCTTCACCGACCAGGCGCGGCTCTCCCGTCTGCACGAGGAAAATCGGTTCCCGCTCCGCGGGGCGCACGTGGCGACCGCCTGTGAGGCGTGTCACACACCGACCAGCGCCGGGCAGCCCCAGTTCGCGAATCGTCCGTCGACCTGCATCAGCTGCCACAAGGCCGACTACGACAAGGCGGCTGCGCCGAAGCACTCGGCGGCCGGCTTCCCGACCAACTGCCTGACCTGCCACAGCGAGACGGCGTGGCGCGGTGCCCCGTTCGACCACCAGACGACCCAATTCCCGCTGACCGGGGCGCACCAGGCGACCCAGTGCGCGACCTGTCACGCCGACGGCGTCTATCGCGGCAAACCGACGACGTGCGTCTCGTGCCATCGGCCGCAGTTCGACCAGACCAGGATGCCGGCGCACAACGCCGCCGCCTTCTCCACCGATTGCACCACCTGCCACACCACCACGGTGTGGCGCGGGGCGACGTTCGACCACAACACCACCACGTTCCCGCTGACCGGTGGCCACCAGGCGACGCAGTGCGCCGCCTGCCATACCGATGGCGTCTTCAAGGGGAAGGCCACGAGCTGCGTGTCGTGTCATCGCCCCAATTTCGACCAGACCAAGACGCCGCCGCATGGCGCGGCGGGCTTCTCGACCGATTGCACCACCTGCCACACGACGACGCGGTGGCTCGGCACGCCGTTCAATCACACGACGACCCGCTTCCCGTTGACCGGCGGACACCAGCCGCTCACCTGCGCCTCGTGTCACGCCGATGGCGTGTACAAGGGGAAGTCGATGACCTGTGTCTCCTGTCACCGGCAGAACTTCGACCGCACGACCGTGCCGCCGCACGCGGCGGCCGGCTACTCCACCGATTGTGCCAGCTGCCACAACTCGACGGCATGGCTCGGCGCGGGCTTCAATCACAACACCACCCGCTTCCCGCTGACCGGCGGGCACCAGGCGGTCACCTGCGCGTCGTGCCATGCCGATGGCGTGTACCGTGGTCGCTCGATGACCTGCGTCTCATGCCATCGGCAGAGCTTCGATCAGGCGCGGACCCCGCCACACGCGTCCGCCGGCTTCTCGACCGAGTGCACCACCTGCCATACCACCACCCGGTGGCAGGGCGGGACGTTCAACCACTCGACCACGCAGTTCCCGCTCACGGGTGGCCACCTGACGGCGACGTGCGTCTCGTGCCACGCCGACGGCGTCTATCGCGGCAAGTCGCAGACCTGCGTGTCGTGCCATCGCAGCAACTACGACGCCACTCGGACGCCGGCGCACGCGGCGGCCGGCTACTCGACCGATTGCACCACCTGCCACACGACGACCCAGTGGCTCGGCGCGAACTTCAATCACAGCACGACGCAATTCCCGCTGACGGGCGGCCACCTCACGGCGACCTGCGCGTCGTGCCATGCCGACGGCGTGTACCGCGGCAAGCCGACCACCTGCATCTCGTGTCACCGGACGAATTACGATGCCACGCGGACGCCGGCCCACGCGGCTGCGGGGTATTCGACGGATTGCACCACCTGCCATACCACGACCCAGTGGCTCGGTGCGGCCTTCAATCACAACACGACCCGCTTTCCGCTGACGGGTGGCCACCTCACGGCGACCTGTGCCTCGTGTCACGCGGATGGGGTCTACCGCGGCAAACCCACGGCCTGCCTGTCGTGTCACCAGGCCGACTTCACGCGGACCACCACGCCGCCGCACGCCGCCGCGGGCTTCGCGACCGATTGCACGACCTGCCACACCACGACCCGATGGGAGGGCGCGACTTTCAACCACGGGACCACGCGCTTCCCGCTGACCGGCGGTCACCAGGCGGCCTCGTGCGCGTCCTGTCACGCCGACAACGTCTACCGCGGCAAGTCGATGACCTGCGTCTCGTGTCACCGCACCGACTATGACGGGACGCGGACGCCGGCACATGCCGCGGCAGGGTACTCCACCGACTGCACCACCTGTCACACCACCACCCGGTGGCAGGGTGCGACGTTCAACCACAGCACCACCCGCTTCCCGCTGACCGGTGGTCACCTGACGGCGACCTGTGCGTCGTGCCATGCCGATGGGGTCTACGCCGGGAAGCCGACGACCTGCGTGTCGTGTCACCGCACCAACTACGATGCGACCCGCACGCCCGCCCACGCGGCGGCAGGCTACTCGACCGACTGCACCACCTGCCACACCACCACCCAGTGGCTCGGTGCGACGTTCAATCACAGCACCACCCAGTTCCCGCTCACCGGAGCGCACCAGGCGGTGAGCTGCGCGAGCTGTCACGCCGACGGCGTCTATCGCGGCAAGCCGACGACCTGCATCTCCTGCCACCAGACGGATTTCAGTGGGACGACGACGCCGCCGCACGCGGCCGCCGGCTTCTCGACGACTTGCACGACCTGCCACACCACGACGCGGTGGGAGGGGGCGACCTTCAACCACGGCACGACGGCGTTCCCGCTGACCGGCGCGCACGTGACGACCACCTGCGCCTCGTGCCACCGGAACAACGTCTATCGCGGCTTGCCGGCGACCTGCATCTCCTGCCACCAGCAGGACTACACCTCGGCGACCAATCCGTCGCACTCGGGGTCGGCGTTCCCGACGACCTGTGCCACCTGCCACACCACGACGCGCTGGCAGGGTGCGACGTTTGATCACGACGGCCCGTACTTCCCGATCTACTCGGGCAATCACCGTGGCCGTTGGGCGAGCTGTGCCACCTGCCACACGGCCCCGGGCAACTACGCGGTGTACACCTGCATGAGCTCGGGCTGCCATTCGCGCACCAGCACCGATTCCGAGCATCGCGGGCGGACCGGGTATCAGTACGTCGCGACCGCCTGCTACTCCTGTCACCCGCGGGGTCGCTCATGAGCAACGCATGGTGTCACACCAGGGCGGTGGCGATGGTGATCCTCGGTCTCGGCTTGCCTTCGGCGTGCCTCAGCGCGCAGATCACGGCGCCGAAGCCGACCCCGAAGAGTGCACCGAAGCCCGCGGCCGTGGTCACGCCTCCGCCCGGTCCTCCGCGGAGCTGGGCGGCGGTGACCTATGTCAGCGGTGCGACGATCTATCTCGAGGTCGGCAGCAAGCAGGGCGTCAAGGAAGGGACGATCTTCACCGTGGTGCGCGCCGGACAGACCATCGGTGAACTCTCCGCGAGCTTCGTCTCGTCGAGTCGCACCGCCTGTGCCGTCACTCGGAGCAGCAGCGCGATCACGGTGGGCGACTCGGTCTCCTTCGTCCCCGTCGTGGTGCAGCAGGTGCCCACCACGCTGACGGCGGCGGGCAACCTGCCCGTGACGCGCGCCGGCGTGCGCCGCTCACCGGTACGTGGCCGAGTCGGGCTCCGGTACCTCACCATCAATCAGCCCGGCGGCACCACGTTGCGGCAGCCGTCGGTCGACTTGCGGCTCGACGGCGCACAGATCGGCGGTTCATCGATGGGACTTGCCGTCGATGTGCGGATGCAGCGCACGAGTGTCACCGGCGGCTCGTCGTCGGCCACGTCCACGCCAGCCGGGGCGACCCGGGTCTATCAGGCGGCGCTGATTCGGCAGAGTTCTCCGACCGGCACCCGTCTCGCCATGGGTCGCCAATTCGCGACCGTCCTCTCGCCCATCGGCATCTTCGATGGCGTTGCCCTCGATGTGAATGGCAGCAAGTGGAGCGGCGGCGGCCTGGTCGGCACCATGCCCGATGGCGGCAGCTTCGCCCCCTCAGCGGCGACCACCGAGGCCGGGCTCTGGTTGCAGCGGCACAGCGCCCGGGGGAGTGCATCGCCGTGGAGCGCGACGGTCGGCGCCATCGGCTCCTACAATCGCGGCGAGATTGACCGGGAGTTCGCCTACCTGCGCGGGACGCTCAACACGCGGGTGGTCTCGATCTACGCCGCCGAGGAGATCGACGTCAATCGCGGATGGAAGCGGCAGGCCGAGGGGTCATTCGCGACCTTCACCTCCACCGTCTTGACGGCCCAGGTGAGCATGAGCCGAGCGTTGTCGGTCTCGGGTGGCCTCGACTCGCGCCGCAGCGTCCGCCTCTACCGCGACTTCGTCAATCCCGAGATCGCCTTTGACGACGCGCTGCGGCAGGGTCAGTGGGGCGAAGTCTCGCTCCGCCCCTCGCGACACTTCCGGTTGAGCAGTGACATCCGCTCCAGTGGCGGGGGGTCGGAAGGGAAGTCCCAGGCCGTCACCGCCTCCGCTTCGGCCACCCAACTGACGCCCCTCGGCCTCGGCCTCCGCGCCCGCACCACGCAGTACACCGGCGCGATCACCGAGGGGCGACTCTCCTCGGTGGCGGTCGAAGTCGCCCCGGGGCAGGCCGTCCGCCTCTCCCTCAACGCCGGCGTCCGGACCAGTCTCATGCCCTCGGCCGGCCTCCCCGCCACCCGCCTCACCTGGGCCGGCGGTGACCTCGACGTTTCCATCGGCCGGTCGCTCTACGTGATGCTCTCCACCTACCGCGAGTCGGGGACGGGCTCGGCGTCGGTGCAGACGTATGCGGCGGTGACCTGGCGGTTTTAGAGGTGAGGGGTGAGACGTAAGACGACGTGAAACGTGAGCAGGAGGCTATCCGCGCCCCCGTTTCACCTTTCACGTCTCACGGTCCCTATTCCCCCTCACCCCTCACCCCTCACCGCCCTTATCTTCAGTACCAATCCCCCACCATCGCCCCACCGAGGTTCCCTCATGCTGACTCGCTCCCGGTCGCTCACGGTCGCACTGCTCGTGCTGCTCACCGCCGGGATGACTGGGGCGCAGGGCCCCGTCGATTGGCCCATGGTCGCGAAGATCCGCGCCGAGGGGTTGCAGCGCTCCCGGGTGATGGACCTCGAGGGGTACATGGCCGACGTGCTCGGCGCCCGGCTCACCCTCTCCAAGGACATGCAGCGCGCCCAGCTCTGGGTGCGCGGTGAAATGGAGCGGATCGGGCTCGTCAACGTGGCGGCAGAGCCGTTCATGAACTTTGGCGCGGCGTGGGACAACGAGTACGTCTCGATCCACATGCTCGAACCCGACTACCAGCCAATGGTCGGCTATCCCCTCGCGCACACGCCCGGTACCGACGGGAAGCAGGTCGCGCAGGCGATGATCGTCGATCTCCAGTCGAAACAGGACCTGGAGCGCTACCGTGGCAAGCTGGCCGGCATGGCCATTCTCGCCACGCCGCCGGCGGTGATCGACCTCGTGGCGATGACCAATGGCGTGCGCCGCCGGACCGAGGCGGAGCTCGATTCGCTGGAGCGCGTGGTCATCGTGCCGCGGCCGGCCCCGGCGCCGCGTGCCGTCCGGAATCCCGACGTGCTGACCGCCGTCGAGAAGATGGCCTTCTACAAGGCCGAGGGCGTGGTCGTCGTCTTCCAGTGCGAGAGCGGCTGGCTTGGGGCCGTGCGCGGCTTCTCGCGTCCCGGCTCGGCCACCGACAAGTGGTCGCGCGAGGGGGACCTCGCCTCGCCGGTGATCGTGGCCGTGACACCGGAGCACTACAACCGGATGTACCGGATCCTCCAGCGTTCGATCCCGGTGAAGGTCGAGGTCGAGGTGCGCAACCGGATCGGCGAGCAGGCCGAGCAGGCGATGAACATCGTCGGCGAGATCCCCGGCAGCGATCTGAAGGACGAGGTCGTGATGATCGGCGCGCACTTCGACACCTGGCACGCATCGCCGAACGCGAGCGACAACACCTCCGGGGTGGCGGTGGCGCTCGAGGCGGCCCGGATCCTGAAGGCGATTGGCGCCAAGCCGCGTCGGACCATTCGGGTGGCGCTGTGGGGCGGGGAGGAGCAGGGGTTGTGGGGATCGCGCGCCTATGTCCTCAAGCACTTCGGCAATCCGCGTGATCCGAGGGTCGGCACCACGCCGGACTTCGAGAAGCTGCAGGCCTATTTCAACCAGGACTACGGCTCGGGGCAGTACCGCGGCATCATGCTGCAGGGGAACGAGGGGGCGCGTGAGTTGCTCACCGCCTGGATGTCGCCCTTCAAGGACCTGGGCATGACCGCCGTCTCGAACCAGAGCCTTGGCAGCACCGACCACGTCGCCTTCGACGAAATCGGCCTCCCCGGCTTCCAGTTCCTGCAGGACCGGACCCCGGGGCAGGGTGGCCACACCAACCTCGACTTCTACGACACGATCCAGGCTGACGACCTGATGAAGAACGCCGTGATCATGGCGTCCTACGCCTGGCACGCCGCCAACAGCGCCGAGCGGATTCCCCGCAAGGGCGCGCGCTAACCCGCCTCGCCGGAGTCGCCATGTCCTCGCGCCGCCACTTCGTCCGGACCCTGATGGGCACCGGTGCCGCGCTCCCGATGTTTCGCCACGACGCCATGCGCCAGGTGGTGCGGGCCACCGACCGGCTCACCTCCGCCGATCCACTCGCGGCCGCCGAAGACGAAGCCTACTGGACCGAGATCCAGCGCGCCTTCGACGCCGACCGCACCATGGTGAATCTGAACAACGGCGGCGTCTGCCCCACACCGAGCCATGTGCTCGAGGCGATGATCCGCGACCTCCGCTTCAGCAACGAGCTGCCGGTCCACCACATGTGGGCGGTGCTCGAGCCGCGCATCGAGAGCGTACGGCGCGACCTGGCGCACGATTTCGGCTGCGACCCCGAGGAGATGGCGATCACCCGCAACGCCTCGGAAGCGCTCGAGACGCTGATCCTCGGCCGCGACCTCCAGCCGGGCGACGAAGTCCTGGTCACCAATCAGAACTACGGCCGGATGCTCACGACGTGGGAGCAGCGGGTCCATCGGCAGGGGATCGTGCTCAAGCAGGTGTCGTTCGACGTCAAGAACCCGACGCCTGACTATCTCGTCGATGTCTTCCGCAAGGCGATCACCCCGCGCACCAAGCTCATCGAGGTGACCCACATCACCAACCTCACGGGCCAGATATTCCCGGTGAAGCAGGTGATCGACATGGCCCACGAGAAGGGGATCGAGGTCTTCGTCGACGGGGCCCATGCCTACGCGCATTTCCCGTTCACGCGCGACGCACTGAACGTCGACTATTACGGCACCTCGCTCCACAAGTGGCTGCTGGCGCCGATCGGCACCGGCTTTCTCTATGTGCGCAAGGCAAAGATCGGCAGCATCTGGCCGATGATGGCCGCCCCCGCCACGATGAACGACAACATCCGGAAGTACGAGGAGATCGGCACGCACCCCGCCGCCAATCACAACGCCATCTCCGCGGCGCTCGCCTTCCACCGCGGCATCGGGAGCGAGCGGAAGATCGCCCGGCTCCGCTACCTTCGCGATCGCTGGGCCAAGCGGCTGCTGGCCGAGAGTCCACGGGTGCACATCCCCACGCCGCTCGCGGGAACCACGGCGGGCGCCATCGCGTTGCTCTCGATCGAGGGCGTCGACGCGAGCAAGCTCTCGGCGTGGCTGCTCGACAAACACCGCGTCGTGACCGTCGCGATCAACCACCCCGAGTTCTCCGGGATCCGCGTGACGCCGAACGTCTACACCACCCCCGACGAGATCGATGTCTTCGCCGACCTGATCGGCAAGGCGATCAAGCAGGGCATCGCGTAGTGGATACCAAGCGCCTCGAGGCCTTCAGCGACGGCGTGATCGCCATCATCATCACCATCATGGTGCTGGAACTGCGCCCGCCCCACGAGCCGACGCTCGCCGGGCTGGCGCCGCTCCTGCCCGTGATCCTCTCCTACGTCCTCTCGTTCATCTATCTCGGCATCTACTGGAACAATCACCATCACATGCTGCAGGCCACGAAGCACGTGAATGGCACCATCCTCTGGGCCAACCTCCATCTGCTCTTCTGGCTGTCACTGATCCCGTTCGCCACCGCCTGGCTCGGCGAGGCGCACCTCGCGCCGGCGACGACCGCGCTCTACGGCGGCATCCTGCTGATGGCGGCGATCGCCTACACCATCCTGCAGCAGGCGATCGTCCGGCTGCACGGCCGGGACTCGTTGCTGGCGAAGGCGATCGGTGATGACGGGAAGGGGAAGCTGTCGGTGGCCTGCTACGTCGCGGCGATCGCGCTGTCGTTCGCGAGCGTCTGGGCGGCGATCGCCCTCTACGTGGCGGTGGCGTTGATCTGGCTCGTGCCGGACCGGCGGATCGAGCGGGTGATCGGCACCACCGACTGAGCGCTGGCCCGGGTCAGTCGGCCGGGCGGTCCATGCCGAAGGTCCGCACGGCTGGAGCACCCTCCTGCAATACCCGCGGCGCCTCCTCCACGAAGCCGAGCTTGAGGAGAAGGCGCTGCGAAGGGTCGTTCTCTGCGTTGGTGATGGCCAGGACGCGTGGCACGGCAAAGTCTCGCCACGCCGATTCCAGGATCACGCTCGCGGCTTCCAGCGCATAGCCCACGCCCCACGCCTCCGGGACGAAGGCATAGCCGATGTCGGGCGATTCAAGCGTGACACGCTTGATGAGTCCGCACATCCCGATCGGCGCGCCACTTTCCCGCAGGATGACCAGGTTGAGCCCGTGGCCATGCGTCGCGTAGCTCGCGATCGGTCCCTTCGTCAGGTAGTCGTGCGCTCCCTCGAGGGTGCGCACGCCCTTGTCGCCGATGTACTCGTGGAACGACGGCTCGTTCAACAGCCGCAGCACGAACTCGCCGTCGTCCAGCGTGAAGTGCCGCAGCATGAGCCGCGGCGTCTCCCAGGGGCCGAGGCTCATCGCGCCGGGGCCGCCGCCTTCAGTGCCGCCCACCGCGCCATGATCGTCACATACGCCTGCTCCGCCTTGGCGGCTGCCGCCAGCTGGTTGGCCGTTGGCGCCACATCGGCGCCCTGCATCGCCAGCGCGGCCGCGTGCAGCGCGTTGCTCACGCCGTCGAGCGTCGACGGCGGTGTCGCACCGGCACCGGCCCCACCGCGTCCGCCGCCACCGCGACCGCCACCGACTCCGCCTGCCACCGGGGCCGGAGCGAGCGAGTCGAGCTTGCCCTTCAGTGTCGAGGCCGCCGGCGCGCTTGACTGCGCCAGCGACGTCGAGAGGGCACGCGCCTCGGTCCACGCAGCACGGGCGGCGACGGCCTTGCTGCGCAGCGTGCGCGTCATGGTGAAGAGCTGCGTCAGGGCCGGCGCCGGCGTGGTGACGCGCGGATCGAGGCGGAGCGTCAACGGCTGCGTGAACTGCTTCCCCTCCACCGTCAGCCGAACGACGTACTTGCCAGGCGGCGCCCACGGTGCGCTCACCACCGTCATCATCCGCCCCGGCACCGCACCGGTCGACCCACCACCACCCGGCACGATCGGATCGTAGTGCATGTCCCAGAGCCAGCGATGCATCCCGGCCTCGGCCGACAGCGCCGTCGAGGCGGCGGGCCAGTAGAGCGGGAAGGCGCAGTGCTGGGCGTTCGGCGTCCGCTGACAGAGCGCCACGTAGGCGGCGGGGTCGCGCACCGGATCGGGATTCAGGACCGGGTCGGTGCTCGCGTAGGTACGGACCACGCCGCCAGTGGCGTCGAGGATCTCGAGCGTCACCGCGCCGGTGGCGGACTTCGGCAGGAAATAGTCGAGCACCGCACCCACCGGACCACTCTCGCCGGCCGGCACTTCCGGTGGCCACGGCGTCGGGTCGTTGATGAAGTTGCGGAGCCGCACCGCCGTCATCGGCTTGACCAGGTGCGCCGACTGCATCGCGGCCGCCTGTCGCAGTGCGGCGGCCTCGCGCAGCGGCGTGAGGTTGTCGAGAATCCAGAAGCCGCGACCGTGCGTCCCCGCGACCAGGTCGGCGCAGTGGCAGGTCGAGTCGTCCTTTACCTTGATATCGCGCACCGAGATCGCGGGCATGTCGAGTCGCAGCGATTGCCAATGATCGCCGTCATCGAATGAGACCCACACCTGCGTGTCGGTGGCCCCGTACAGCAGCCCCTTCACCCGGGGATCTTCGCGGATCGAGTTGACCACCACGCCCGGGGCGATGCCGGTGTTGATCTCCTGCCACGTCGTGCCGCCGTCGTGCGTGCGCCAGAAGTGCGGGTTGAGGTCGTCGATCCGCATCGTGTTGGCCGCCGCGTAGGCGGTGAGGTTGTCGAAGTGCCCCGCCTCGATGTTGAAGATGCGGGTCCACGGCTTGATGCCGGCTGGGGTGACGTTGCGCCACGTCGTCCCGCCGTTCATCGTCACCTGGATCAGGCCGTCGTCGGTCCCGGCCCAGAGGATCGCCACCGAGCGCGGCGAGGCGGAGAGCGCCGTGATGGTGCCCAACGGTGCGGGCGTGACCGTCGTGGCGTACTTCCCGGCGGTCGCCGGCACCTCCCACGTCTGTCGCGAAAGGTCGGGCGAGATCCGCGTCCAGCGGTGCCCGCGGTCGAGCGTCTTCCAGACGGCATTCGAGGCGTAGAAGAGCGCGTCGGGGTTCACCGGCGAGAACAGCAGTGGCATCGTCCGCACGTTGCGGTTGAAGCCGGTCATGTCCGGGCCGACATTGGTGGTCTGTCCGGTCTTCCGGTCGTAGCGCGACACATTGCTGCGCGAGCTGCCGAAGACGATGTCGGGGTTCCGCGGGTCGGGCGCGGCGATGCCGTATTCCTGGATGTTGACCGGGTGCCAGTCGTGGAAGGTGATGATGCCGTCGCTCGACCAGCTGTCGACGCAGGCGGAGCCGGAGTCCTGCTGGCCGCCGCAGAGACGGTAGGGATAGGCGTTGTCGGCGGTGACGTGGTACATCGCCGCGGTCGACTGCGTGTACCAGTTGCTCCAGCTCTGCCCGCGATTGCCCGAGATCACGGCGCCCTGGTCGGCGATCACGCCGATGATGTTCGGATTGAGCGGGTTGATCCAGCTGCGCTGGTAGTCATCGCCACCGGGCGCACCGCGCACGGCCGCCCATGTCCGGCCGCCATCCTCGGTCCGCCAGAAGACCGTCGACGCGCTGTAGACGACGTTTTCGTTGGTGGGGTCCACGGTGATGGTCGGGAGATCGCCGCCACCGATCCGGCCGAGCGGGCGGGGGTCTGCGGCGGGAACGGCCGTACCGGCCGGCGCGTTCGGGTCGCGCTGCGCCGGGAACCAATGCTCCCCACCATCCACCGACTTGAACAGCGTGATCGCTCCCGCGCCCGCCCCGCGGCCGCCGCCACCACCCGCAGGGGCGGCACCGGCGGCCGGGGCGACCGTCGCGTAGAGGACCAGGTGGTTGCTTGGCGAGATCGCCAGGTTGGCCTGCCCGACCGTCGGCAGCCCGTCGGTCAGTTGCCGCCATGTCGTGCCGCCGTCGGTCGACTTGAAGATCCCGCCGCCCGGCCCGCTGAACTCGCGCCCTTCGATGAACTGCTGCTGCTGCTGCCAGAGCGCGGCGTACACCACGTTCGGGTCGGTCGGGTCGATCCGCACGTCGTTGCCGCTGGTGTACTCGTCCTTGTAGAGCACCTTCTGGAACGAGGCGCCGCCGTCGGTCGAGCGGAAGATCCCGCGCTCGGCGTTCGGGCCGTACGGGTGGCCGAGGGCGGCAACGAAGAGACGCTCGGGGTGCTTCGGGTCCACTTCGACCCAGGCAATCATCTGGCTCTCGCGCAGCCCGAGGTGCGTCCAACTCTTCCCGGCGTCGTTGGAGCGATACATCCCGTCGCCCACGGCGAGGTCGGGACGGATGATCCCGGCGCCGGTGCCCACATACAGGATGTTCGGATTCGACGGTGCCACCGCGATGGCCCCGATCGAGCCGGTCGACTCCTTGTCGAAGAGCGGCCTCCAGGTCGAGCCGAAGTCGGTGGTCCGCCAGACGCCGCCGTTGTCGAAGCCGGCGTAGAACACATTGGGCTGCGTCGGCACGCCGACCATCGACCGCCCTCGACCCGCACGCACCGGACCGATCGAGCGCCAGTGCATCGCGGCGGCCGGATCG
This sequence comes from Gemmatimonadota bacterium, assembly GCA_016720805.1. NCBI lineage: Bacteria > Pseudomonadati > Gemmatimonadota > Gemmatimonadota bacterium. Next base: position 30,017 of record JADKJZ010000014.1, read on the forward strand.
GGGGACTGCGCCGGGAGCATCGAGGGGAGGGCGAAGAGCGAACAGGCCACGAGCGTGAGGCGGGACGCGGAAGCGCGCACGAGACGATCTCCGGGTGGGGCGGGGGAGATTGAAGATACGGCGAAAGACGGGGAAGGGTGAACGGTGAACGGGAAGGGTGAAAGGTCAAACGTGAAACGGGAGCCCACCCGGCATGCCACGTTTCACGTCTCACGTCTCACCCCGGCCCTGCCCCCGTTCACCGTTCACCGTTCACCAGCTATGCTTGATGCCTTCCCTGCTTCTCGGAGTCTCCATGCCCTCGCGCATTCGTTGGTCACTGGCCGCGGCCTTGCTGCTCGCCGGCTTGTCTCCGCTCGCCGCCCAGTCCGGCTTCACGGTGGCCGATTCGTCGCCCTTCCGGCCGCTGAATCTCCCGGCACCGAACGAATTCCGCGGGGGATCGGGGCGGCCCGGGCCCCGGTACTGGCAGCAGCGGGTCGATTACCGCATCCGCGCGACCCTCGACCCGGCGGCCAACGAGGTGCGTGGGCGCGAGACGATCCACTACGTCAACCACTCCCCTGATGCGCTGCCGTACCTCTGGCTCTTCGTCGAGCAGAACATCTGCGATGCGGCCTCGATCACCAACCTCCTCAATCAGCCGCCGCTGGTCTTCCTCGGCTCGACCTTCGACTTCTCCTGCCAGGGCTTCGCCGGCGGCGGGCGGCTCGAGACGATGACGCTGCGGGGCAAGGAAGTGAACCGGAGCCGCCATGGCACCACGCTGCGGGTCGAGCTGCCAAAGCCGCTTGCCTCGGGGGATTCGCTCGACCTCGAGGCGGTGTGGCGCTTCAGGGTGCCAGCGCAGGGCGCCGGCCGCATGGGCCACGATGGTCCGCTCTACGAAATGGCCCAGTGGTATCCGCGGATGGTGGTCTACGACGACGTGCGCGGCTGGAACCACGAACCTTACATCGGGGCCGGGGAGTTCTACCTCGAGTACGGCAACTTCGACGTGGCCCTCACGGTGCCGGCAACGCACCTCGTCGCCGCGACCGGCGACCTGCTGAATCCGGCGCAGGTGCTGACCGCGGCACAGCGCGCCAGGCTTGTGATGGCGCGCCGCTCCGACACGGCGATCGCGATCGTGACGCGGGCGGAAGCGGGGAACGCCGCGGCCACCCGCCCGACGACGACGGGTACGCTGACCTGGCGCTTCACCGCGAAGAACGTCCGCGACTTTGCCTTTGCCGCCGGCCCGGACTTCCGCTGGGACGCGAGTGGCTACGACGGCATCCTGATCGAAACCCTCTATCGGCCGCGCGCCGAGGCGTGGGCCGAGGCCAATCGGATGTCACGCGAGGCGATCAAGCACTTCAGCGAGCAGTGGTACCGCTATCCCTGGTCGCATGCGACGACCGTCGAGGGGCCGATCGAGGGCATGGAGTACCCGATGCTCACTTTCGTGCCGAACTCGCCGACCCGGGAGGAACTGCAGTGGGTCGTCGCGCACGAGTTCGGTCACCAGTGGTTTCCGATGATCGTCGGTTCCAACGAGCGGCTCTACCCGTGGATGGACGAGGGCTTCAACACCTTCATCGACCTCGCCAACAGTGCCAACTACTTCCGCGGCACCGCCTATGGCGACTCGATCCAGGTGCACCCGCTCCACCTCGCCGCCCTGCACACCACGCCGGGCGAGGAGCAGCCGCTGATCACCAAGCCGACCTCCGTGCGCGACCTCTTCTGGACCGGCTACCAGAAGCCCGCGCTGATGCTGTCGCTGCTGCGCGACGAGGTCCTCGGTCGCGAGCGCTTCGAGGCCGCCTTCCGAGAATACATCCGCGCCTGGGCGTTCAAGCACCCCACGCCGACGGACTTCTTCCGCATCATGCGCGATGCGTCGGGGATGGAGCTCGACTGGTTCTGGCGCGATTGGGTCTACACGACGGCGCGACTCGACCAAGCCGTGGACTCGATCACCGTCCGCCCCGATGGCGGCTCGAATGTCCACCTGAGCAATCGCGGCACCATGACGATGCCGGCCGAGCTGGCGCTCACCTTCAGCGACGGCACCACCACCACCGTCCGCCTCCCGGTCGAGATGTGGAACCTCGGTCAGCGCTTCACCTATCGCGTCCCCGGCACCAAGCGGGTGATACGCGCGACGGTCGATCCGCGCGCCGCGATGCCCGACACGGATCGGGGGAATAACACTCGGGGCACCCCCTGACGCGCAGACGCCCGCCGTGTGTAAGGGCGACGCATGCGTCGCCCTCCGAAGATCCGGATCGGCCTGCGCGATCCGGCATCAGGGCCGCGGGCAATCGGGATCGGCCCGCGCGATCCGGGATCAGCGCCGCAACTGCGCCAACAGCTGCCCGAGCGCCTTGATCTCCTCGCCGTACTTGGCCCAGTTCCCCTCGCGCTGCGCGGTCATCGCCGCGTCGTAGTGGCGCTGGGCCTCGGCGAGGAGCGCCTGCGTGGTCGGCGCGGTGGGGGTGGTGGTCACCGGCGCCCCGGCCAGCGGCGTCGGCGTGTCCGAGGTGATCCGCTGCGCCCCGCTGCCGCCGAAGAGCGTGTTCAGCGCGCCATCGAGCGACTCGTCCATCACCACCTGCGTCTGGTACGCCACGACGACGCGCTTCAGCTCAGGGATCTTGCCTCCCTCGGCCTGCAGGTAGAGCGGCTGCACGTAGAGCAGGGAATTCTCGATCGGGATGACCAGCAGGTCACCGCGCAGCACCTTGCTGCCGCGCTGATCCCAAAGCGAGACCTGCCGGGAGATCTCGGTGTCCTGGTTGATCCGGTTCTCGATCTGGGTCGGACCGTAGACGGTGCTCTGCCGCGAGAAGGTGTACGCCCGGAGCTTGCCGTAGGCGGCGCCGTCGTTCCGCGCCACCATCCATGCCGCGAGGTTGTCCTTGCCGCGCGGCGTGAACGGCACCATGTAGACGAACTCGGCGTTCTCCTCCCCCGGCAAGCGCATCACGATGTGGCGCATGAAGGGTACCGCCCCACTCGACCCCTCCTCCATCTCCGGCACGGCCCACTGATCCTCGCGATGGTAGAACGCATCGGGAGAATCCATGTGGTAGGTGGCGTAGAGCGCCGTCTGGATGCGGTAGAGATCATCGGGGTAGCGGAGATGGGCGCGGATGTCCGCCGGCATCTTCTCCATCGGCAGCAGGATGCCCGGGAAGACGCGCCCCCAGGTCTGGATCAGCGGATCGGTCGGCGCCGTGACATAGGCGTGCATCGAGCCGTCATATGCATCGAGGACCACCTTCACGCTGTTGCGCATGTAATTGGTGCCGTTCGACAGCCGCTGCGAATAGGGATAGCGGGTGGTGGTCGTGTACGCGTCGAGAATCCACTGCAGGTGACCATCGTCGGCCACCACCATGTACGGGTCGCGGTCGAGCGAGAGGAACGGCAGCGCCTTCTCGACGCGCTGCTTGATGTTGCGGACATAGAGAATTCGCGAGGCGTTGGTGATGTCGCCCGAGAGCAGGAGCTTCGAGGTCTGGAACCGCGAGGCCAGCACCAGACGACGCCAGAAGGAGCCGATCGGCACGCCGCCCGTCCCGGCGTAGGCAGCGTAGACGTTCTCCTCGCCGGCAGGGTGGTCAAATTCCCGTTGCGCCGTGCCGACCACGGCAAAGTCGTAATTCATTTCGCCGAAGTAGATCTGCGGCCGCGTGATCTTCAACGAGACGCTCGATGCCGGTGGCAGGTCCTTGATGAAGAGGACCGGCAACCCTTCGCTGGTGATCTGGTTCACCGGGCCGAGGGTGAGCCCCATGCCGTGCGTGAAAGTCAGATGCTCGTTGATGAAGGTGCGCGTCGGCAGCGACGCCGCGTTCAGTTCCCGGGGCGAGAGCAGCACCTGGCGCAACTTGCCGTCGATGTGGTAGCGGTCATCGTCGACCGAGAGGAAGTCGTAATAGGTCCGGATTTCCTGCAGCTGACCGAAGGTCTGCAGCAGCGGGTCCCGGTCCCAGAGCCGGACGTTGTCAATGGTCGGCGCGTTGCGCTGCAGGTCGGCAAGCGAGAGCGTGGCGCCCTCGGCGAGTTCGCTCGATTCGACCGAGTCGAGGCCCCACGCGGCGCGGGTCGCGGCGATGTGGGACTGCAGATACGGCGCTTCGCGGGTCAGCTCGGTCGGCGCAACGATCAGCTTCTGGATCGCCAGCGGGAAGAGCGCGCGCGTAACGAGGGCAAGAAGCATCCAGCCACCCAGCACCCGGATCAGGTACTTGCCGAGATGCCCCCGTCGTCCGCCGAGGAAGACCAGCCCCGCGGCGAGCAATGCGGCGAAGGCGGCCAGGCGAATTGCCGGGAGCGACGCGTGCAAGTCGGTGTAGCTGGCGCCGAGCAGCGGGCCGGTGGTGGAGTAGAGCAGCCCCGGCGCGTCGACGAACCAGAGCTGGAGCGCCCAGAGCACGAAGAGCGTGCCGAGGACCGTCCCGACATGGCGCGACGCCTCGATCCGCATGCCGATTGCGCGCGGTGGGGTGAAGGTGATGTCGCCGCGCAGCAGGTACGCCGGGAAGAGCAGGAGGAGCGTGACGATCGTCAGGCCGGCGAGAATCGACAGGATGCCGCTGATGGCAGGGAGCAGGAAGACGTAGTAGGAGATGTCGCGCTGGAAGACCGGATCAATGCTGCCGAACGGCGTCCGGTTGAGTGCCAGCAGGGCGGTCTCCCAGGAGGCCGCGCCACTGCTCCCGAAGAGGAAGCCGAGAAAGAGCGCCAGCGGAAGCGACACGCGCCGAAGGAGCGCCGACAGGTTGATCGGCGGCATGTTCGGCCCGAGTTGCACGGCAAAGGGGAGCGGATGCAGTCCCCGGCGCACGACACGCAGATTGCCGTAGACGACGGCCGTGGTGAGGCCACCCACCACGAAGAAGAGCGCCAGGCGCGCGAGGATCTCCTTGGTGAAGATCACCTCGTAGCCAACTTCCTTGAACCACCACCAGTCGGACAGCGTGGTGCTGAACGACGGCCATGCGATGGCCACCAGCGCGAAGAGCAGGACCAGCAGGACGAGCGAGCGGCGGGCGGTCATGGCATACTCCTGAACCGGCGGGAGCACGGAAGATAGCGTCCCGACCGGGAGGTGCTGGCGACGGCGCGGGGAAGGCGAGAGATTTCACGGCCACTCTCCCTCACATCCCTCGGAGTGACCGTCATGCCCGTGCCCGTCCTCGAACGCCCCACCACCGCCGACTACGCTGCCTACTACCAACGCTATATCGAGCTCGTCCCCGCCGGCGATCTCGTCGCCATCCTGACGGCCCAGCGCGACGAGCTGCTCGCCCTGATGGCGCCGATCAGCGAGACGGGTGCCGGGCATGCCTACGCCCCGGGGAAGTGGACCATCCGTGAAGTCATCGGGCACCTGACCGACACCGAGCGGGTCTTCGCCTACCGGGCCACCGCCTTCTCGCGTGGCGACGCGGCGCCATTGCCGGGCTTCGACCAGGACGCCTGGATGCCGCACGGCGAGTACCAGCGGCGCCCGTTGCCCGACGTGGTGGCCGAGTGGCGTGCGGTGCGCGACGCGACGATCGCGCTGCTCCGGGCAATGCCGTCACAGGGGCTGGCAGGGCGAGGCGTCGCCAGCGACAATCCCGTCACCGCGCTGGCAGCGCTCACCATGATTCCCGGGCATGTCGAATATCACTTGCGCCTCTTTCGCGAGCGCTATCTCCCCGGCCTCGGTTGAGCGCGCCGAGGCCGGAGGAGTGCGCCGCAGTTACTTCGGTTCCTTGAGCGTCTCCTTCGCGATGTAGGGGACGCCGTCGGTCAGCCACTTCGGCGCCGGCGTGCCGCGCAGGTAGTGGTCGAAGTACTGGAAGTAGCGGATGGTCAGGTCCTTCCGGTTGGCCAGCCCGCTGAGCCCGTGGCCCTCGCCCGGGTAGGCGAGCATCACGGCGTTCTTGCCGTTGAAGCGCAGCGCGTTGTAGAAGTTCATCCCCTCGGTGAACGAGACGGTCGGGTCGGCCGCGCCGTGCATGATCAGGAACGGCGCGGTCACCTCGCGCACGTGGGTGATCGCCGACTCGAAGTGGTAGCGCGCCGGATCGTCCCACGGCGAGAAGCCCCAGCGGCCCTGGCCGAGCATGTAGTAGTTGTTGCCGTTGGCGCCGCTGCCACCGGTGACCTGGTAGCTCCACCCCCAGCTCTGGCTGAAGTCGGTGTAGAGGTCGGTGACGCCCGCGCCCATCCCCACCGCCGCGAACAGCTTGGAACGCGTCCCGATGAAGGCCGCGCCTTCACCGCCGTAACTGTGACCATGCACGCCGATGCGCTTCGGGTCGACATACCCCAGCGCGATGACCTTCCGCGTGGCCGCCTCGACCGCGTCGAGCATGTCGCTGTGCGACGTGCCCGTGTGGAAGAAGACGTCGGGGAGCATCGTGGCGTAGCCACGACTCACGGCCTCGATCGGCATCGCCCCCATCCCCGTGATGAAGGACGGCGACGGATAGCGATGCATCGTCTGCGAGTTCTTCTCGTAGAAAGTGACCAGCATCGGCAGCTTCTGCCCCGGCTGATAGTCATCGGGGAGGGCCAGGATGCCCTGCAGCTTGTCGCCGCGCCGCGTGTTGAAGTCGAACAGGACGCGGCGGCCCCAGCGATAATCGCCCTGCTGTGGGTTGATGTCGGTCTGGCGCGCGGGTGACGCAAACGAGCCATCGGCGAGCAGCAGGTCGGGGAAGTCGCGGAAGGTCTGCCGGGTGTAGAGGAAGCGCTCGGCCCCCGCGGCACGCACCGGCGTGCTGTAGGAGGCGTCGTCGAAGACAAGCTGCTGCACCTTGCCATCGGCCAGACGGAAGAAGCCGGCCTGCTTGGTGAAACTCGCCGTAAGCGGAGAGGGTGAGCGGCTTGCTCAGGTCCCATTCGCGGGCGGCGCGCGAGGCCCGGACGACCGACGAGTCGATCGGCTCGGTGCGGATCGGTCGCAGCACGATCTGACGAGCCGCGCCGACACCGGTCGTCAGGTTCTTCGGCGCGACACCGGCCGCAAACGGGACCAGCCAGAGATCAAAGCGCTCGCTGATGATCGCGCCACTGCCGTCCTTGGCATAACCGACGACCCCGTACGGCGGGCGCGTGCCGGGGTAATCCCATTCCATGTTGGTGAAGCGGGCCGCGCCGACGGTGAGTGGGCGCATCGTTCCGGCGGCGAGATCGTAGCCCTGCCAGGCACCGTTCTGCCAGGAGAGGAAGGTCCGTCCGTCGGGCGCAATGCCCTCGACGTACGGCCCCGTGAGTTGGCCGGTGAGGAACTTGGTGCGTTCGCCCGTCTGCAGGTTCACGCGGTAGAAGTCTGCCGCGGGGCGCTTGTAGTCGGAGATGTAGGGTCGTGGATCGCTCCCGACGCCCCAGGTCCCGGCCTGCGGCAGTTCGAGCTCGCGCATGCTCGAGTCCGTCAGCGTGATGTAGCGGCCAGGATGCGCAAAGGCCTGGCGGAGGGTGCGATTGCGATCCGATTCCGCCTGGATCATCTGCTGCGACTGGATCCGCTCGTCCTGGGTGCGCCAGACATCGACGTCGGCAATCGAGTCGGTGCTCTTCTTCTTCGCGGTATCCGGGGCAGGAGTCTGCGGCATGATGCCGAGATAGACACGCTGGCCGTCGTCGCTCCAATCCAGCGCGGCGCGCTCCGACACCACGAAGCTCTTGGGGAAGCCTGCGGTCGTGGCCGGGTCGAGCACGGCGGGGGGTGCGGGTCGCCGCGAGGTTGCCGAAGACCAGGAGGCGGTTGTTCCGCTCCCGCATCTTCTCGACTTCGCGTCCCTTGAGCACCGCGAGGCCGGTACCGGCATCGTTCCAGGTCAGCCGGCTGTAACGGAGCGAATCGTTGTCCAGCGGCTCGGTGCGGCTGGTGGCGAGGTCGAGCAGGAAGACGCCATTGCCGTCGCGCACCGCGGCATCCACGGTGTACGCGAGCTGCCCCCCCTTTGTTGTAGGCCAGCTCGCCGACGCTCCCGGAGAAACTGCGATCGGCCGGTGGCCAGATCGCACGATCACGTCGACGCCGCGCGCCGCGTTGGCGCCACCGGCGGGGGCTGCCCCGGCGGCTGGCGTCGGCGGGCGACGACGCAGCACCAAGTGGCTCGACGTCGGCGAGAAGGTGACGCTCTGCACCTCTTGCCAGACGCGGACGGTGCCGGTGGCGAGTTCGCGCAACTCCCAGCGTCGGGGCAGCGTCGGCGCGGCTGCGCCGGCGCGCCCGCCGGCGCCTGGGGCTGGCGCCACCGGGGCGCACCCGGCACCGGGGGCTGGAATCGGCGCCGGTACTGGCGGCGTCGTGACGGTGTCGCCCGCACTCCCGCGCGCCGCCGGCTTCTTCGCCGGTGGCTCGACCTGATACGCGATCCACTTCGCGTCGGCCGAGAAGACCGGCTGCGTTGCGTCGGCGATCTCGATCTCCGTGTTGGTCGTCAGGTTCTTGAGGTGCAGCACCGGCTTCGCGTCGGGCGTCACCACGTTGGTGAAGCGCACGCCATAGACCAGCCACTTCCCGTCGGCTGACAGCTTGGCGTTCTCGATCGAGCGCCAGCGCGAGTAGTCGTCGACGCCAAGCACCTTCTTGCCATTGGTTGGCGTGGCTTGCGCCGTGAGGGTCGCGGGAAGGCACAGCAGGAGCAGCAGCAGTGATCGGACGAATCGCATCAGGTGGGGTCCGGAGGAGAGGTGAACGGCGAACAGCGAACGGCGAACAGTCTTCAGCCGCGGCCGCCTCCCCTGAGCGTTGCGAAGGGTCAGGCCGCGGGCATTGTCGTCGAATGTACCGCGCAATCCGTCGAATGCCGAGCGGGGTGGTCCCGTTATGGGCCCAACCTTTTCGGGCGTCAGTAGTATATCTCAGTGCGGGAATGAACCCGCTTCGGAGGTGCCATGTCCTTCCCGATTGCACGTCGCCTGTCGACGCTGGCGCTTGCTGTTGGTGCGCTGCCGCTGGTGATGTCGGCCCAGACGCCGCTCCCTCGCCCGATCCACCGCGAGATTCCGCTTACCAACATGATCCGGCGTGCCTTCACCGCCGGGACCCGTGATTCGACCGGCCGACCGGGCCGGAACTACTGGCAGCTCCGCACCGACTACCGGATCTCGGCGCGACTCGATCCCGCGACCGGCATCCTGACCGGCACCGAGACGCTCGCCTTCCAGAACACCAGTGACACGCCGATGCGCCAAGTTGTGCTTCGGCTTGATCAGAACCTGTTCGCGCCGAATGTGCCGCGCGCCGAGGCGCTGCCGTCGTTGACCGACGGGATGAAGGTGACGCGGCTGGTGGTGAACGGCACCGCCGTCGATCTGACGCCGGCGGCCGGCGGACGTGGTGCTGGCGGGCGTGGCGCAGGGGCTGCTCCGGCGCCGACGCGCATCTTCGTCAACGGACTCAATCAGACCGTTGCCACGATGACACTTCCGACGCCGATCGCCGCGGGTGCCTCGGCGACGATTGAAGCGGACTGGAATTTCCGGGTGCCGCTGGTGGCTGGGGCGCGTGGCCTCCGCATGGGATCGTGGGGCGACTCGCTCTTCCAGGTGGCGCAGTGGTACCCACGCCTCGCGATGTACGACGACCTGCGCGGCTGGGACACCGATCCCTATCTCCGGCCCGTCCGAGTTCTACAACAACTTCCGGCCACTTCGACGTGACGATCGATGTCCCGGCGGGATGGGTGGTCGGCGCGACCGGACTGCTGCAGAACCCGGAGCAGGTCCTCACGCCAGCCGTCCGCGAGCGGCTCTCCCACGTGCTCGAATCCGATTCGACCCGGATCATCGTCGGGCCCGCCGACTTCGGCGCTGGCAAGGCGACCGTCGCGGGCGATCGACTGTCGTGGCACTTCGTCGCGGACACCGTGGGTGACTTTGCCTGGGGCACGTCGAACCAGTTCGTCTGGGACGCGACCCGCGCGACGATTCCCGGCAAGGGTCCGATCCCGGTCTACGGGATGTACCTCCCTGGGCACGCCACCGCCTACGCGCGTGGCGGCGCGGTCAACCGGCACGCGCTCGAGTTCTACTCGAAGCTCTGGATGCCGTACGCCTTCCCGATCCTGACGATGCTCGATGGCCCCGACGGCGGCATGGAATATCCGATGACGATCTTCTCGGGTGTCGGTGCGGCTGACCCACGAGACGGGCCACCAGTGGTGGCCGATGATGGTGGGCGTCAACGAGACCTGGTACGGCTTCATGGACGAGGGCTTCAATCAGTACATGAATCAGCTCTCGAGCGCCGACAGCCGCGGCCAGCCCGCGCGGCTCGATGGCGCGGGCCAGAGCTACGGCCGGACCAGCGGCGACGAGCGCGAGGCGCCGCTGATGTGGGACGCCAACTACGGCGGCCCGCAGTACTCCTTCCAGGCATACGGCAAGGCGCCGCTCATGCTCTCGATGCTTGGGGGCGTGGTCGGCGACAGCGCGGTGCAGCGGGCGATGAGCGAGTACGCCAAGGCGTGGCGCTTCAAGCATCCCTCGCCGTGGGACTACGCCAACTTCATGAGCAACGCGCTCAAGAACCGCGCGCCGGAGCTCGGCTGGTTCTGGTACTCGTGGCTCTTCACCACGGACGCGGTCCAGGGCTCGATCCAGAAGGTCGTCACCACGGGACTCAAGACGACGGTGACGGTGCACCAGGACGGCGCAATGCCCTCACCAGTGGTGCTCAAGGTGCAGTTCGCCCCGAAGGGGAAGGCAATCCGGCCGATGCCGGGCGTCACGATGACTGACTCGGTCACGGCGATCGTCACCTATCCGGTGAGTGTCTGGTTCGACGGCCGTCGCAACTTCAACGCGGTGCTCTCCTTCGGTGGGCGCGCGATCGAGAAGATCACGCTTGATCCGTTTGGGCGCTTCCCGGATCGGGACGTGACGGACAATGTGTGGCCGAAGGCGGCGCAGCCGTGAAGTGAAGGTGAGGGGTGAGGGGTTCTGTCATCCCGAACAACGCGAGGGATCTGCGTGGTCGCGAATACGCAGGTCCCTCGCTTCGCTCGGGATGACAATGCCCCCTCACCCCTCACCCCTCACCCCTCACCATTCTTCTCAACGATCTTCTTCACCCGATGCCGCTCCACCTCCGTCGGCCTCCCTTCCGCATCAAACGGCTGCTTGAAGGTGAACGCTTCCGGCGTCGAGCCCATCGTGTGCAATTGCTCCAGCCTCTCCACCGCCTCGGCCCAGGTCGGCTGGTGCGCGTCGTCGACCCACCACGCCACGTAGGATGGCCATTCCGGCGGGCGGAACCACGCCTTCCGCTGGCGCAGCGACTCCGCATGCTGGCCGCCGTAGGTGTAGGCAAACACCGTCTCGAGGTCCTGCCAGAGCGAAAATGAGCGCGTCACCTGGGGCGCGTCCTCGGGGGCGACGAACGAGGGCAGCACCGGCTCGCCCCAACTGTGGCGGCCGGTATCGGGGTCGACGCGCGACTGGTCGAGGAACCCCTCGGCGCGTTCCGCGGCCGCGTTGGTCGGGTCGATCGCGGCGAGGAACGACGCCGAATCGGGATGCTGCCGCGGGGCGCGGAGGATGGCGAAGGTGAAGAAGGCGAGGCGCGGCATCACGCCCGCAATCTAGCGCCCCACCCGATAGCGGACGACGCCCTGCACGTCGTCGGCGTCGGTGATCGTGCCCCACGCGGTGCCGAGCTCGGCCGCGCGCAGCGTGATTTCGCTCGGCACGGTGACCACGCCGACGGTCACGCCCTTCGGATCGAGGACCAGCCACCGATGCCGGGTCCGAGGATGCGCTCCTCGAGCCAGACGGAGTAGTCACGGCCGAGGATGACCCTCCGGATCGGCGGGAAGTTCGGGTAGGGCTTCGGATTCGGCATCGCGGCAACCGCATCCGGTGGCGAGTCCTTGATGATCATCGCCCGGATCGCGGCCAGGCTGTCTGCTGCGCCTTTCGTGGCTGGAACAGGCACGTACCCGATCGAGCGCGAGAACCGGGTCACGCCCTGGTCGTCGACCACGGTGACCAAGTGGCGAAGGACAAAAGGGAATGCCGGTCGTGCCGCTGCCTTTCGCGTAGCGATATTCGACGATGCACCTGTCGAGGGGCCGCGCAAGCAATCGCTTCTTGAACTCGCCGCTCGGTGCGATGCGCACGATGATGGCAGCGCCCGAGTCCACGCCGGCCGCCCAGCTTGGACGCGGACTGGTAGGACGGAACGACGCGGCTGCACGCAGATCGCCGCCAGGCAACACGGCCTGGGTGGAATAGGCGATCGGCAGGTCATTGCGTTCCAGCCCCAGTGACAATGGCTGCGGGAATCCCCTCACGTACTTGAGGTCGGGACCGAAGATGCTCACGCGCGAAAGGCTCGGATCGAGGGCCCAGAGGGAGTCTCCGATGAATCCGATCCGGGTCGGATTCTGGAACTCTCCCGGTCCGCCCCCGCTGCGACCGATGATGGAAACACCACCGTTTGGCCCGAAGGCCTTGAGGAGCTTCTGCTTCCGCTGGGGCACCACGATCTGGCCGCGACGTGATACGGCCATGTATTGCACCGAAGCGAGGTCCGCCTCCTCGGGGGCAATCAGCAGGTCCCGCGTGATCGTGAGGGTCTTCGGCGCCTGCGCGCTGGCTCCGAGCGGAAGCAACAGGGCGCAGGCCGCCACCGCGAGCCGGGCGATCATCGCCCCACCCGATAGCGGACGACACCCTGCACGTCGTCGGCGTCCTTGGTCAGGCCCCAGATGGTGCCGAGTTCCGCGACCTGCAGCTCCACTTCGGGTGGCAGCATGACGACGCCGACGGTCGCGCCTTTCGGGTCAAGGACCAGCCACCGATGTTCGGGCCCTGCGATTCGCTCCTCGAGCCAGACGGAGTAGTCGCGGCCGAGCACGACCCGGCGGATCGGCGGATAGGTCGGGTAGGGAGTCACCTTGGGCATCGCCGCCACCATCGGAGCAGGCATTCCCTTTTGCGATTCCTTCCGCCGTGCAAGCATGCTGTCCATCGCGGGCTTGCTGATCGTCAAAGGGGTGTACGGAAACGACCGTGCGAAGCGGGTCGCTCCCTGATCGTCCACGACCGTGACTCGATAGCTCCCTGCCTTGCCCGCGCCCGCCTCGACATCGACGGATGCTACCCCGATGGAGCCGTTCCAGTCGGTGGACACACGCTCAGGGCAGAACGGGATCATCGTGGTGCCGCTGCCCTTCTCGAAAGTGTACGAGACCTGGCACTTCGAACGGGCAGCCACCATCAACCGACGCTTGTACTCGCCCGCCGGCGAGATACGGACAAGCAGCGTGGCGCCGGAGTCGACGTCAGCCGCCCAAGTCGGCTTCGGGGCCGTCGCTCGGAGGGAGGCGATCGCGCGCAAATCCCCGCCCGGCAACACGGCCTGGATGAAGTAGCTCACCGGGGCGACTGGCGGCGCCACTCGTGGCCGACATCGGCTGGGGGAAGGTCCGGACATACTTGAAGTCGGGGCCGTAGATGTTGACGCGCATCAGGACGGGGTCGAGGGCCCAGAGCGTGTCGCCCATGAAGCCGACCCGGGTCACCCGCTGAAACTCGCCGGGGCCACTCCCCTTCTGGCCGATCGTGGTGGTCGCGCCGCCGGGGCCGAACACCTTGATCAGGTTGTCGTCCATTTGGGCGACAAGAATCTGACCCTTTCGGGGAGACTGCGACGACTCCGCTGCCCGACAGATCGGCATCGCTCGGCGGCACCAGCAGGTCCCGAGTGATCGAGAGGCTCTTCGGCGCTTGCGCCGCAAGGGAGATCGGCGACACGACCGCGGCGGCAGCCACCAGAAGCGCGAGGCGCATGAGACGCTCCAGACAGAAGGGGGAGGGTGTCCTCGAATCTACGTCGACTCTAGCCGGGGCGACGGAATCCCCCCGCCAGCAGGTTCCGGATCGGCAGGAAGAGCGGCTCTGGCAGCGCCCTCCAGTCGAACCACCGCCACTCGGCGCACTTGGTCGGCTCCAGAACCTCGGGCTCCCCGTCCGCCGCCTCCGCCGTCACGTACAGCGTGACGTAGTGCTTCCCTTCGGCCTCGAAACGATCGTTGGTCCACGGCCCGAGTGCGGGATTGGTGATGACGAGCCCTGTCTCTTCCCAGGCTTCCCGTGCGGCGCATTCCTCGATCGATTCGCCGTCCTCCAGATGCCCACCCGGGAACTGCCAGCAGCCGTCGCCATGCGACGCGGAACGCCGGAGGCCGAGGAGGACTTGGCCATGGCGTTCGATGATGACGGCGACGCCAATTCTGGGGAGGTGCATTCGGGCGGGCGGGTTGGGGGTGAACGGTGAACGGTGAATGGTAAGGGGTGAGGGGGACTTACGACTTACGACCTACGACCTACGACCTTCGACCTTCGACCTACGACCCCTAACGACCAACGACTTACACCATCCTGACATTCCCCGACAACCATCCCCCGCCAACCCCCGTCCCAAGTGATTGGTGCCTTTCCTCCCTTCAGGAGTCCTCGTGCCCGGTATCCGTTGCGCTCGTGGAACGTGTGTCCTCGTGCTGTCCCTCGGCTGGTTACCTATGCTGGCCGCGCAGGGTGGCACCGAGGCACGGGCCGCTGCCCAGCGGGAGGACCTGCTCGCTTTTGGCCGAGACTTCCTCGCCGTGGACAAGGCGTACACGCCGGCGGCGCGCGCGACGGCCGAGCAGCGGCTGGCGGCGCTCACGGCGAAGGCGGGGACGATCTCCGATGTCCGGATGGTGCTGTCGCTCGCGCAGATCGTGGCGCTCGCCGACAACGGTCACACGCTGATGGTGAGCCGCGGCTCCGCGCCGGAGATGGCGCGCGTCGGCATTCGCATTCTCCCCTTCGGCGACGACTTCGTGGTGGTCCAGGCGACCACCGATCATGCCGATCTCCTCGGCGGTCGTGTCGTCGCGATCAATGACGTACCGATCGCGGCCGTACGCGACAGCGCGCGCACGCTCACCGGCGGCATCACGTCGTGGCGCGACCGGATGGCGCCAGCCTTCCTCGAGAGCCCCGGCCAGCTGCAGGCGATGGGGCTCGGCACCTCGACGACGCAGGCGAGCTACCGCCTCGCGATGCCGGATGGCAAGAGCCGGGACGTCACACTGACGAGTGGCCAGGCGTCGCCACGGGATCGACAGGGCTCGGTGGCGATGCTCTATCCCGCGAGTGGCGCGGGATGGCAGAGTCTGTTGCCCGCCGACCGGGCACCGTGGTCGCTGCAGGGGGCGGGGGAAACGATGCGTCGGCGCGATGCGCCCGAGCTCGATGCGATGGTGATCCAGTTGCGCGCAAACGTGAATGGTCAGCAGTCGATCGCCGGCTTCCTTGCCGAATCCGATTCGTTGCGGAAGGCGGCGGGGCGGAAGCACATCGTCCTCGACATGCGGATGAATGGTGGCGGCAACCTGCAGCTCACGCGCGACTGGATGCAGTCGATCGTCTCGAAGCTCCCGGCCGACGGGCGCGTCATCGTGCTCACCTCGCCGTGGACCTTCTCGGCGGCGATCTCGTCGGTCGGTTACCTCAAGCAGGCGGGCGGCGATCGCGTCACGCTGGTTGGCGAGGCACCGGGCGACCGGCTCAACTTCTTCGCCGAGGGGAGTCCGGCGGCACTGCCGAATTCCGGGGCGATGTTCCTCGTCGCGAAGGAGCGCCACGACTATCAAGGCGGGTGCAAGGCGTACACCGACTGCCATCGGCCAGTGATGGCCTACCCGATCGCGGTTCCCAATCTCGATCCGAGCGTGCCGGCACCCTGGACGGCGGCGGCCTATCAGGCGGGGCGCGACCCGGGGATGGAGGCCGTCGCGAGGGTGCTCGGGCACCCCTGACGCATTTCAAGTGCGCGAGTACTCTTGGGGGCGGCTCCCTGCATTCAGGAAGCCGCCTCCTTTGCCTCCGAGTCTCTCATGCGCCGCCTCCGAATGAACGTCGCCTTTGCTGCCCTCGCGCTCGGCCTGACCGCACTTCCGGCGCAGCAACGCACCCCGCCAGCGAAAGTGAAGGTGAGCGCCGTCCTCACCGCCTTCCTCGTCGACTCCGGGATCCGGACCACCGCCCTGCCGTGGACCACGGGTAGCGCCCTCCCGATTCGCTGGGCCACAGCGGCCCCCGTTGCGGTGGCCGATGCGCGCCTGATCAAGGCCGGCACGACGCAGGCTCGCGAAGGCCGATTCCTCGGCACGCTGGGCGACAGCGTCGCACTCTGGATGCAGATCACCCTGCGCGGCTCCGCAGTCGGCTTGACGGGGATGTCGATCGCGCTCGATTCCATGGAGATCACCGGACCACGGGGGAAGGGCGGCTTCTTCCTGACGCGGGAGATGATCGAGCAGGCGCTGAAGAATGACGGCCTCGCCTTCCAGCCGCTCAAGTGCAATCGCGAGACCGAAGGCGCCTCCTACGGCAATCTGGTCGACGCGGTCAAGGCGCCCGGCAAGACGGCGTCGGGCCTCTGGTGGGAGTGGCACCTGGAGTCGCAGAACCTGAAGGTGTCGCTGAGCATGCTGTATCGGAAGGCGGAGATGGCGCAGGTGGAGTGCTATTCGGGGTGATGGGTGATCGATGATCATCCCGTTTACCCTTCACCACCCCCACCGCACCTCCGAGTCGCTGATGCGCCGCCTCCTGCTGCCCTTGCTCCTGCTCGCGACGCCAGTGTCGGCGCAGCACCCGCAGACGTACGTGCCCGACCCGGATCCGGTCGCGCGGCAGAAGATCGCCGAATGGCAGGACCTGAAGCTCGGGCTGCTGATGCACTGGGGCCCGTATTCGCAGTGGGGGACCGTCGAGTCGTGGTCGATCTGTTCCGAAGACGTGGGATGGTGCCGGAGCCGCCAGCGTGACTCGATTGGCGTGTATGACGCCTACAAGCGCGCGTACGAGGGGCTACAGACGACGTTCAACCCGACGCAGTTCGATCCCGAACGTTGGGCCCAGGCAGCCAAGGACGCGGGGATGCGCTACGTGGTCTTCACCACCAAGCACCACGACGGTTTCTCGATGTACGACACCCGGGAAACCGACTACCGAATCACCGGGGCGAAGACGCCTTTCTCGCTCAATCCGAAGGCGGACATCACCAGGGGGGTGTTCGATGCCTTCCGCGCGCAGGGCTTCCTGATCGGGGCCTACTTCTCGAAGCCGGACTGGCACTCGCCCGACTACTGGTGGCCCTACTACGCCACCCCGGACCGCAACCCGAACTACGACATCAAGAAGTACCCCGAGCGGTGGGCGCGCTTCGTGGCCTTCACGCATGCGCAGATCCACGAGCTGATGAGCAACTACGGTCGGGTCGACATCCTCTGGCTCGATGGCGGCTGGGTCCGGCCGCTCGCCGACTCGACGATCCGCGCCGCGATGAACAAGCCCGACTACACCTTCGAACATCTGCAGAGCCAGGACATCGACATCCCGAGGCTGGTTCAGGAATCACGCGCGCTCCAGCCGGGGTTGATCGTGGTCGATCGCGACGTCCCTGGGCCGTACCAGAACTACCTCACCCCCGAGGCGCGCGTCCCTGCCACGGCGCTCCCCTATCCGTGGGAAGTGCCGATGCCGATGGCGAACAGCTGGTCGTACGTCCCGAACGACCGCTACAAGTCATCGCACGTGCTGATCCAGATGCTCGTCGACGTGGTGGCCAAGGGGGGCAACCTGATGCTCAATATTGGCCCCGGTCCCGACGGCACCTGGCACGATGCGGCCTACGATCGGCTCGCCGCGCTCGGTGCCTGGATGAAGATCCACCAGGCCTCGATCTACGGCACCAAGCCGCTCGGGCCGTCGCTGGAGGGGAAGTTCCGCTTCACGCAGTCGAAGGATGGGATCGGCTGGGTCAGCTATCTCCCCGCCGAGGGCGAGGCGATGCCGCGGGAACTCACCGTCACCACGCTCGCTCTCCCCAAGGGGGCAACGATCACTCTGCTCGCTGCCAACCGCACCATTCCGTGGGTTCCGGCCGGCGCGGGCTTCACCATGCGGATTCCGGCCGGCGTGAACGCGCCGAATGCGGATGCGTGGGTGTTTCGGATCTCCAGGGTGAACGGTGAACGGTGAACCGGACCGGGTGAGGGGTGAGGGGTAAGGGGTAAGGGGGGTGTGCCCCCTCACTCCTCACCCCGCGCGG
This sequence comes from Gemmatimonadota bacterium, assembly GCA_016720805.1. Taxonomy (NCBI): domain Bacteria; kingdom Pseudomonadati; phylum Gemmatimonadota; species Gemmatimonadota bacterium. The sequence goes on from JADKJZ010000014.1 coordinate 48,129, forward strand.
CCTTCGGCCGCGCCCCGTTCACCGTTCACACCGCTTCACCATCCCCCGCACATCCACTCTCCGAAACGAAATCCACTCGTAGTCCCCACGCTCGTACAGCACGCCGACAGTGTTTCGGTCCAGCATGGTGATCGTGGAGTAGGCGGACCGACCGGCGTCGATCACCTGTGAGGCGGGCCACGTGGTGCCGTCGTCGCAGGAGAGGCGCAGCGTCAGGTTGGTGCGCTGCGTCGGGTGGGCAGTGTTGCTGAAGAGCAGCCAATGGGCGCGCGCAGTGTTGGCCTTGGCGGTCGGATCGAGGCGGAGGATCGCGCCGTTGTTGGCCGGGTCGACGAGCGTCGAGTCGTCGTGGAGGGGACCATACGTCACGCCGCCGTCGGTGGAGATGGCGACCTTCCGGAATCCCTTGGCGCGGCTGTTGAGCATCACGCGGCCGTCGGCGAGCTCGACCGTCTTGTTCTCGTCGACGCCCGGGCCCACCAGCGAGCCCATTCTCCACGTGGCGCCATGATCGTCGCTGTACGCCGACGCGCCATAGTTGCCGCCGCGAAAGCGGACGACGTATTGCTGGATCAGGCGGCCGGCGTGCGGCCCGTGCTGCAGCTGGATCCCCGCCCCTGACGACGCGAAGAGGCCGCCCCACGCCGGGTCCTTGATGGCGGCGGTGATCCGGCGATGCTGCCAGCTGCGGCCGTCGTCATCCGACCAGGAATACTCGGCGTGCAGCACATTCGGGTCGGCATCGTCAACGCCCGGCCCCGCACCGAAGAAGCCCTGCTGATGGGAGGCCACGTAGAAGAGGAAGATTCGCCCCGTCTGGCGATCGACCAGTAGCGACGGATCGCCAAAGCCCAACGGTGCGCTGTCGGCGCGTACCACCTGCCTCGGCGTCCAGTGCGTCCCGCCGTCGCTGCTCCGGCGTACCAGCACCGCGATGTTGCTCGGCACATCGGCCCCGCTGGGGCGGCCATCGTAGGCCGCGATCAGCGTTCCCTTCGTGGTGACCACGAGCGCAGGAATCCGATAGACCGGGTAGCCCTCGCCCTTGTGCTCGAGGTCGACCGCAGGGCCTTGGGAGGCAAGTGGCAGCACGACGGCGAGCAGGAGCGATACGAGCCCATGCAATCGAAACGCCGTGTGTGTATGGGCGACGCATGCGTCGCCCGTTGCCCGCCTTGCAGCGAACCTCAGCCCCATCGCGCCAGCCGCAGCTCCAGATGCCGCCGCACGTCGCGCCACTCGCTCCGGAGGATCGAGTAGAGGTGGCTGTCGCGTACCGTCCCGTCGCGCCGTGCCATCTGGTGGCGAAGGACGCCGTCCAGCTTGGCGCCGAGCGCGAGGATGGCGCGTTGCGAGCGGAAGTTGAAGTTGTCGGTGCGGAGCCCGACCACCGCGCAGCCGAGGGTGTCGAAGGCGTGGCCGAGCAGGAGCAGCTTGCAGGCCGTATTGACGTGGCTGCGCTGCGCAGAGGAGCCGTACCAGGTGTAGCCGATCTCGACGCGATCGATGTCACCCACGATGTCGTGATAGCGCGTCGACCCGACGATTGCGCCGGTCTGCAGATCGCGGACCGCCCACGGCAGCATGTGGCCGGCGGCAGCGCCATCGATGGCGTGGTGGATGTAGTCGGCCGTCTCGTCCGCGGTCGGCACCGAGGTGTACCACAACTCCCAGAGCTTGCCGTCGGCGGCTGCGGCGACCAGGCCGTCGTGGTGCGCCGTGGTGAGCGGCTCGAGCCGTACGCCGTGTCCCTCGAGGGTGATCGGCAGCGGGTGGATCATCCGTCGCTCCTTCGCAGGGCGGTGAGGAAGGCGGTGAGGGCCTCGTCGAGACGGGCCGCGAGCGGGGCGTCTGCGAGCAACGACGCCGGGGTGAAGCGCTTGTGAGGCATGGGCACCGTCAGCGCCGGATCGGCCACCAGCGTGGCCGACATCGTCCGGAGAATCTCCACGAGCGAGGCATGGGCAAACTCCGACCTCGGCGAGATGTTCAGCACGGCCACCGGCTTTCCCGGAAAGTCGGTGGAGCTTACCAGCCAGTCGAGGGCGTTCTTGAGCGAGCCCGGCAGGCCGTGGGCGTACTCCGGGGTCGAAATCAGCAGGCCGTCGGCGCCGGCCACAAGGTCGCGGAGCCTCGCGACCGCGGCTGGCGGGATGTCGCCCGAGCCGTCGAGGTCGGGATTGAAATGCGGCAGCGCGTCGAGCTCGTCGTACAGGGCGATGGTCACGCCGGGCGGGGCCAAGGCCTGCACCACGCGGAGCACGGTCGTGTTGGACGACGCGCCGCGCAGCGAGCCGGAGATGGCGAGGAGGTGCAGGGTCGGATGCGAGGTTGCGAAGGGCTCGTCGGCGAAGGAGCGATACGGCCGCTTCACCAGCGAAGAGTTGTAGTACCGCCGATCCCCGGTGACCTCCGCGCCGAGCCACGGCGGCCGCTCGAACGCCTCATCTTCCGCACCGAGCTCGATCTCGGCGACCACCAGCCCCGCGTTCTCGCCGAAGAACTCGTCGACCTCATAGGTGTGCGGTCCGGCGGCCACCAGGTGGCGGATCTTCTCGATCACCCCCGGTTCGGCGAGCGCCAGGAGCGCCTCGGCCTCGTCAATCGGGATCCCGCGCTCCCATTCGTAGCGCGAGACGCCGGAGGCACCGGCTGCCCCCTTGATGGTGAGGAAGCCCTCGTCGCCGGCGATCCGCACGCGCACGCTCCGCCCGGGCACCGAGGAGAGGTACCCCTGCACGATGCGTGTCTGTCGATGGCTTGCGGTTCGCCAGCCGTCGTGCACCAGAAACTTCCGTTCGATCTCCTGCGGCATCAGGCCGTACCGTGGTCTGACGTGATCTTCTCGCGGCCGCGCACGACGACCTCGTCGAACATCCGTTCGAGTGCGGCATTCGTGCCCCGACAACCATCGATCACGCGCTCGGCCCAGTCGAGGTACTCGAGGCGTCGCGCCACGCTCCAGGTCGGCGGCGGCTGGTTGGTCACGTCGACGACATTCACGATCTTGTCGCCGAGCTTCACCAACTTGGCTGCGGGCGACGCATCGCGGGCGTGCTCCACCTGGAGCAGCTTCCGCTCCTCCTTGGGGAGCGCCTTGTTGTCGGTGACCTCCGCCACGATCCGGGCGACCGCCGTTCCGAAGTGGTCGGCGAGTTCCTGCGGCGTGGTCTCGGTGTCCTCGACCGTGTCATGCAGGATGGCGGCGACGAGGACAGTCGAGTCGGTGATCTCGCCAACCCGCGCCAGCAGCTCGGCCACGGCGATCACGTGGTTCACGTATGGCGAGGCCTCCGCGTCCTTGCGCCGCTGGTCGCGGTGCTTGTCGGCGGCGAAGGCGATGGCGCGGAGCAGGTCGGCGGACGTACTGATGGCGGCCCCCGGAGAACGGTTGAGCATCGATCATCGATCATCGATGATCGATCATCGAGGGCCGTTCGGCAAGACTCCCCTGGGATCGGATCCAGGGGAGCCGCCGGCGGAGGTCAATCGTGGCTGCGTCGAATCACTCCCAGCATCTTCAGGTTGATGGCGACGAAGCGCCACGCCTGCCACGGGAAGAAGGTCCGCATGAAGACGGTCCAGCGCGTCGGCATGATGACATGGGCATGCTTGGCCGAGGGCATGGGTTACTCCGGGATGAGGGACCACCCCGGACGGAGGCGGGCCTTGTGAAGGAAGAGATGGTGCAGGATGATCTTGATCCAATGTCCGGCCAGTCCGATCTCGCCGAAGGTCTGCTCGAGGTCGCGGCCCGTCTCCGGAAAGCGCTCGAAGTCCGGGACGATCGGGTAGACGATCATGGACGCGGCCGTGCCGGTAAAGGGATTGGCGCCGGCCGAGGCGACGCACGCGGCCCCCATCCGGGCCATCGACGCGGTGTGCAATGGACCCGAGCGTCCCTGGATGATGTCGACGATGCTGCGCGCAACGGTCTTGCCGATGATCGCCGACGGCATCCCTGTGCGCGGTGGTGCCGGCGCGATCGCCGCGCCGCTTGGCGACGTGTACGGCCTGGAGATCGCATGCGGAGGCGCGAACGCGATCCCGGCGGCGAAGATGTTCGGGTAGGCCGGTGATTGGTAGGTATGGGGCCAGTCACTGGCCCGCCAATCGGCATACGGCTTGGCCGTGTAGTCGGCATCCACCTTCATGAAGCCGTTCGGCTGGAAGAGCCGATCGGTGATGTCAACACCCTGTCGGTCCATGGCCGTGAGGCCGACGCCGGAAAAGGGCGGCAGCAGCATCGCGAAGTCGAACTCCTGCTCGCCGATGGTGCCGTCGACCGTCTCATAATGGACGCGGCCGGGCTCGACCTGCAACGGGTGCGCGCGCGTGATCCAGTCGATGCCGCGCTCGGCGAAGAGCGAGGCGTTGAACATGCTGCTCGGCGTGATGTAGCCGCCGGCATTGAATTGCATCCCGCCCATGCCGAAGTCGCCCAGCTCGTACTCGTTGGTCAGCCAGACAATCTCGGCGCGATCCCGTACGCCGCGCGCGCGAAGCTCGAACTCGAGGTTGACGATGTACTCGAAAGCCGCCCCCTCGCAGGTACAGGTCCCGTGGCCCACACCCACGACGAAGCGCTGCTTCTCGCCGCGCTTCATCCGCTCCACCGACTCGCCGAAGGCCCGCGCGGCATCGGTGGCATGGTCCGCGGTGCAGACGGAGTGGCTGTTGGCGTCGGGGCCGAGCCCCGGGGTCCGATCGAAGCGCAGTTGCGGGCCGGTCGCGTTGATCAGGAAGTCGTAGGGGACACGGACCCGCGTCTCGGGGTCGCCACCGGTGGGGGCCACCAGGACATGCGGCGTCGGGTCGTCGAGCGTCCCGTCGGGGTGGATGGCGCGCGCGGCGCCGTGGACGAACTCGATCCCGGCCCGCTCGTACACCGGGCGCAGCGGGAAGGTCACCTGATCGGCGCGCATCAGGCCGACCCCGACCCAGATGTTCGACGGAATCCAGTTGTAGAAGTCCTTGGGAGACACCACCGTCACCGTGTCGCCCCGATCCAGCCACGTTCGCGCAAAGGCCGCCGCCGTGTGTCCCGCGACGCCCGCGCCCAGTATGACCACTCGACTCATGATGCCACCTCCATTCCGGCGAGTCCGACGCCCACGAGGGCTACGGTCTGGTGACCACCACCTGCTCGAAGACGTTCTGTACCACGAACAACAGGACGAAGCTCATCCCGCAGGCGATGATCGGCGTGAGCACCCAGCCCACTACCACGCGCCCGAGCGTGCCGTACTGCAACCCCTTTCCCCCCTTCACCAGCGCAATCCCCATGATGGCGCCGATGATGGCCTGCGTGCTCGAGACCGGCACCAGCGGCGGTGCGGGGAGGCCGATCGAGCGGATGGCGTGTTGCAGTCCCTCGGAGGAGAAGACAAAGAGCGCCAGGGTGTGCGCGAGCACCACGATGAGCGCCATGATCGGGGTCAGCTTGAAGATCTGGCTCCCGACGGTGCTCATCACCCGATACGAGTCGGTGAAGATGCCGACCGAGATCGCCACCGCCCCGAGCAGAAAGAGCTGCTGCGTGCCGGTGATCTTGATGGAATTGCCGAGCCACAGCTCCCCGAACGGCGACGCGGGGACGAAGACGCCCATCACGTTGGCGATGTTGTTCGCGCCCAGCGTGTAGGCACCGGCAGCTCCGACGAGCACCAGACCCGCGCGGGTATAGGCATCGAGGGAGACCAGGTGAATCCGACTGTGCCGCAACCACCGCCGCGCGCCGAGGTAGAGCACGACCGCAAAGGCGCCGGCGAGCACGGGGGAGACCACCCACGCGCTGACGATCTGGACCAGCGTGCCATGGTCGGTTGGCGAGCCGGTGAAGAAGTTCCAGCCGATGATCGCGCCAATGGTGGCCTGCGACGTGGAGACCGGCAGACCGGTTCGGCTCATCCACGAGACGGTCAGCCCCGCCGTGAGCGCCACCGTGAAGGATCCGGCGAGGGCGTTCACCGCGCCAAGGGCACCGACCGTGTCGGTGACCCCGGCCCCGCCATACACCGCACCGATGGTCACGAAGACGCTCGCAATGATCGCCGCCGTCCTGAAACGGATCATCCGGGTGCCGACCGCGGTCCCGAAGATGTTCGCGGCGTCGTTGGCACCGAGCGACCAGCCCAGGAAGAGACCGCTCAGCAGGAAGAACCAGATCATCGGGTCACACGTACCGCTTGATCGCGGCGATCGCGAGGCGGTCGCAGACGTCGTCGGCGTCCTCGGCGATCTGCTCGGTGTGCGCCACGAAGTACCGCAGCTGATTCTTGTGGCTCAGTCGCAGGTCGCGCTGGAATGCCGCCCTGACATAGGTCTCTGCCAGGCGATTCACTTCCTCCCGCAGCCCCTGGGTCCGGGCAATGTGGTCGCGCACGGCGGAGAGATTCCGGAAATAGGCACGGCAGCCACCCACCATCGCATCCACCGCCGCGATTGCATTGTCGGCCAGGTCGAGGAAGAGCGGGTTCAGGTCGTCGAGCAGGGCAGGGAGCTCGATCGAGAAGCGCAGGAGCGTGGAGGTGACCACGTTCAATACCTCATCGGCGCTCTCGAGCAGGCCGAGCACATCCCCCCGCGATTCGGGGATCAAGGTGTGGAGATACAGCTTGCTTTCGATGCCGCGTCGCAGCGTGTCACCGCGCCGCTCGATGCCGCGGAGCTCTTCCAGCCGCTGCTCGAACTCCTCGAGCCGGTGGTCGAGGAAGCACTTCACGCCCCGGCGAAAGAGCAGGCCGCCCTGGAGGATCAGGTCGAGGTACTCATCGATCTCGGCTTCGAGCTCACGGCTCTGGCGGAAGAGGATCGTCATCGCAGGGTACTCCTCGGGGGGCCGGGGGTGAGTCGCATGCTAGAACAGCCCGAACACGCCGTTCGGGGTGATCCCCAGCAGGCGGAACCAGCTTTCCCCGGCCAGAATGATGACCAGCCACGAGATCACCATCATGGTGAAGCCGAAGCGGAAGGTGTCGGACAGGGAGTAGCGATCGGTCTCGTACAGCAGGGCGGCCGGCTTGCTGTTGAACGGCAGGACGTAGACATGCTCGATCAGGAAGGCGACCGGGAGCGCCAGCGAGACGATCGAGTAGCTGAATCGGCCGGCCACGCCAATGGCGATGGGAACGAAGATCATCGCCCGCATCGTCTTCGACTCGAAGACCAGCGCGCTGAAGAGCATCACGGCGGTCAGCAGCAGGTAGAGCACCCAGAACGGCGTGTGGTTGCCGATGCCGAGGTGATCGAAGCCGGCGTTGACCGCGATCGACGGGAGGTCCGTGGCGTCGAAGCCGGCGCCAAGGGCATAGGCCCCGGCCGAGAAGAGCATCAGGTGCCAGGGGATGTCGACCTCGTTCCACTGCACGATGCCCCAGCGCGGCAGCAGCGCGACGATCGCGCCGACGAACGCCACCGCGGTCGGGCTCACGCCATGCACGCGGTCGGTGGCCCAGAGGGCCAGGATCACCACGAAGATCAGGGCGGCGCGAATCTCCTTCCCTGTCAACCGTCCGAGGGCCGTGTACTCGCTTTGCAGGCGTGCCATCCCACCCGGGATCTGCGGCAGCCGTTCTTCCGGGGCCAGCGGGAAGAAGACCTTCATCGCCAGGAGGTAGCCCACCAGCATCAGGCCGACCATCACCGGGAACATCGCCATCATCCAGTCGCCGAAATAGATCGTGCTGCCAAGCGCGCCACCGATGATCGCCGCCGCCAGCAGGTTGGCCCCCGATCCGGTCATGAAGGCGCCGGCGCCGAGGTTGATGCACAGGAGGTTCTGCAACACGATGCTGCGGCCGAAGTTCGTCCGCGGCCCGCCGGGGCGCGCACCATAGATCGCCGCGATCACCATGAAGAGCGGCAGCAGGATCGCCGCCTTCGCCGTGGTGGCCGAGACGAATGCCGAGAGCAGCAGGTTGAGCACGATGAAGACGCGGAAGACGGAACTCGCGCTATGGCCGAAGCGGAGGATGAGCCAGAGCGCCATCCGCTTGGCGAGCCCGGTGGCCACCAGCATGCTGGCCAGCACGAACGACATGATGTTGAGCCACATCACCGGGTGGCCGAGCTGCGCGTACGCCTCCTTCTCCGTGAGCACGCCGGTCAGCACCAGTGCACTGATCAGCATCAGCGACACGAGGTAATTGGGGAGGGCGACCGTCCCCCAGAGCACCATCGAGGCGAGGAAGATCGCGAAGAGGAGGCCCAGGTTGTGGCTGAACAGGGCGCCGCCGTCGGCGGCGAACTCCTTCCGGGCCAGCTCCGAGGTGAGCGTGGCGGGGTCGATGTGCTGGAGGAAGGGAAGCTGCACCAGAAAGCCGAAGACGACGAACAGCACCAGGGCGAGCGGGATCCCGAGCTGCGCCATCCGCCGCTCGACCGGGCCCTTGGCCCGCACCGGCAATGTCTCGATGCGGTACTGCCGCATGTCGAGCGGATCGGCGAGCTCGGGTGCTGCCGCGTCTCCCCGCATCACGCGCTCGGCCAGTGGCGGTAGGGGTGCTTCATCAATGCCGAGTTGTAGTAGCGCGGATCCCCCGTCACTTCGGCGCCGAGCCAGTCCGGCCGCTCGAACGGCTCATCCTCGGCCCCGAGTTCGATCTCGGCCACGATCAACCCGTCATTGTCGCCGTGAAAGACGTCCACCTCGTAGGTGTGCTGGCCCGCCGGCACCAGGTAGCGGATCTTGTCGATCACCCCGGGCTCGCAGAGTGCCAGGAGCTGGTCGGCCTCGACCGTCGGGATCTCGCGTTCCCACTCGAAGCGCGAGGCCCCGGAGCTGTTGCCGATCCCCTTGATGGTGAGGAAGCCCTGATCTCCCTTGATGCGCACGCGGACGGTCCGCTCCGGCACCGAGGAGAGATAGCCCTGGACGATCCGGGTGTGTCGCGATGCCTGTCCCTCGAAGCTGCCGCGGACGAGGAACTTCCGTTCGATCTCTTGTGCCATGGCGCGGCGCTCCGGCTATTCGTTGGCCAGCGGCATCGGGAGCATCCCGATCACCCGCTTGATGGCCTGGAGGTAGTTGATGTTCTCGAGTCCCGTCATGTGGGTATCGACGATCGTCCGCTTCAACGCCTCGATGTCGGTGGATTCCGTCGCGACCGAGACGACCCGCGCGCCGTTGATCCAGACCACCGCATACTCGCAAATGGTGTCATGCACCAGGTAGCCGAAGCGCTGCTTCCGGACGCGCACGGCGGCAAGATCGGGATGAGCCCGCACCAGCGAGAGGAACGTGGCATAGTCGCAGGGACCGTGTGGCAGCGTCGGCACCGCGACGTGGAAGGCGGGAAACACCTCGGTCCGCAGCACGGCGGCCGGCAGCGGGAATTCTCCCTTCATGAGGGGATTCCACTGCTCCAGGCCGCCCACCGATTGCACGAACGTCTTGATGTCCATCTTGCCGTCGCGGATCTTCGTGTTGTTGACGTCGTTGCCGCGTGACACGATGTATATCTCGTCGGAGCGCCGTTCCCAGACCTTCTCCGGCACCGGCACCGAAAGGCGGCCGAGGCGGTGATGGACCAGGTCGAAGTCCTGTCCGAAACTGCGGAACTCGAAGCGCGGGGCGGAGATCTCCCCGATCTGTGGTGCTTGCCCTGACATGGTGGCACTCCCGATCGCTGGGGAAGGGCGGTGGTTCCCCGCCCGGGTCGGGCGGGGAACCGGGACTGGCCGTCAGTTCGGCGGGGTCCCTTCGATCACGAGATTGTCCAGGCGATGATTGCCCGATGCGCCGTCCGCGCCGGTCCCGACAAACTTGATCCGGAAGCGGAGGTTGGCCTTGTTGTTCACGGCGGTGATCGCCGAGAGGTTGATCGTCTTCACCATCCACTCCTCGGTCACGTCGAACGCTGCGCCGACGATGACCCAGGTCGTCCCGCCATCCACCGAGTAGTAGAACTCCTCCTGCGCCGCGCCGGCACTCGATCGTTGCACCGCGTAGCTCACCACCAGCTTCTCGTAGCCGGTGGATGGGGCCACGATGATCAGCTCGCGCGTGTTGGCCGGATTGCGCGGCCGGAGGCCGAGGCCTGCCGGCTGCGCGAGCTGCGCGTTCAGGTCTGACCCCGGCGAGACCTGATCCATGTAGCCCGCACCGGTGCCGGGGTAGGAGATGTCGGTGCCGGTCAGCTTGCTCACGTCGGCCGGGATCGGCGCGGTGAGCGTCCCCGTGGGCAGGGCGTTGAAGTGCCAGTAGTGCACCATCTCCGATGCCTTCGGCGGGAGTGGCGGGAGTGCCAGGTCGTCCAGACAGCCGCTGGTCCCCAGGCCAAGCAGGGCGACCGTAAGCGTCATCCAAGTCCGTGTCCGTGTCATGACTGCCTCGTGGTTATGCCGCATCCTGGCGGACATCAGAAGGAGACCTGCACCCGAAACGCGAGCACCCGATAGTCCTCACCCGCCTTGCCATCCTTCTCGACGATCAACTGCGGATTCGGGGTCTTGGCGCCGGTCGCGGTGGTGCCGACATTGAGGCGACCACGGCCGTTGGCATACCGGTCGTTGTTCACCAGCGAGTAGTTGACCATGAACTTCACGTTGTTGTTCGGATAGAAGTTCATCCCCAACGTCCACGCCTCCGACCCGCCGCCCTGCACGAAGGCGCCGAGGTCGGTCAGGTTGATGTACTCGTAGCGTGCCGCCAGTTCGAGGTCGCCCCAGCCGCGTCCGAGACGGGGCTGCGTGAACTCGCCGTCATTGGCGTTGTACTGGTAGCCTCCGCCGAAGAGCAGGCGACTGGCCGCCACGTAATGCCCCTTCAGGTCGGCCACCGCGATCGAGTCCACCTTGCTGGTGATCGCGGCCGTGGTGTACTCCCCGGCCACCTTCCACCCCTTGTAGTAACCCGCCGCCTCGAAGTTGGCATGCACGGCATGGTCCACGTTCTGGATGCGGTCGGTGTCGACGTACTTCCGCCGGTTCACGTTGGCTGGCCCGCGGACGTCGAAGCGCATCGTGCCGATGTCATCATCGAGCTTGGCGGTGCGATACGACTGCGCCAGGCCGAAATGCAGCCCCTTCGTGTTGTCGCCAGCGAACGGCATCAGGATGATCTTGCCAGTCAGCGAGTAGCCCTCATCGGCGCCGAAGTCGGCGTTGTTGTCCTTCCGATTCTGGACTTCTTCCCACCCGCCGACATCCTGGAAGTGCACGCCACCCGCGGCGAGCAGCCAGCCGCGACTGTAGACCACGTGGGTGCCGAGCGTCCGGGCCGGGGTCAGGGCGCGGGTCACCATCGGCCGCTCCATGAACGTCAGGTAGCGACTGCTGGTGTTCTGCTCCATCGAGAAGACTTCCTTGAAGTTGCCCCACTTCACGTTGAAGTTCCGATTCGGCATGTACATCAGGTAGGCGTCCTTCAGATCGGCGCGCGAGTCGGCAAAGTCCATGTCGAGCTCGCCGTACCAGTTCTCGCGGAACTGACCCTTCATCGCCATCCGGGCGCGCCGCACCTCGGCGCCGCTGCCGTTCTCGTTGAGCTTGTCGCCGGTGATCAGCGCCCCGTCGATGTTGAGTCGGACGTCGAACCAGAAGCGGTAGACGCCGTCCTTGCTCTCGAAGACCATCAAGCCGTCACGGGTCTCCGGGACCACCGGCTTCCGGTCCACGACGACACCATACTGGTTGTAGCGGATGGAGGAGAGCAGCAGGACGTCGATCGTGGTCTGCCCGGCGACGGTGACCTCCGCCGCGTCGTAGTCCGGGTGGGACACCACCAGAATCTCCGACGAGAGGGCGGGCATCTCGATCCGGAAGGCGCCGTTGGCGTCGGTCCGGACGGAGATGGTCTCGTCCTTGAGGTGGACCACCGCGCCCGCAATGGGAGCCGACACCTGAACCGGGGCCCCGACCATCACGACCGGGCGGGAGCGCACCGTACCGGCGACGGTTCGGCTCTGCGCTGCGAGGGATGTCGCACTCACCAGCATCAGCGCTGCCGTGAGAAGTTTCTGCACTGTACGCATAGTCACCCTTCCTGTGCTGGAGCGTGAAACAGCCAATCCTCCACGGGGAAGGATTGGCTGGCACAGATGAAGGAATGATGAAGATTGCGGGAGGGGAGCCTCAACTGCGCCCGACGCGGCCTGCGGGGGGCAGCCGCAGCTCCTGATCGCTCCCCCACCCCGCGGCCCTATCAGTAGATTGGGGCATGCCACGCCAGCCGCCCGCATGACGATCGATGTCGCCACGCTCCAGGCCCGACTGACCGCCTCGCTCCAGGGGGAGCTCGAGGTGCTGGGGGTCCTCGGCATTGGGGGCTTTGGCGCCGTCTTCCGGGCACACGATCCGGTGCTCGGGCGCGACGTCGCCATCAAGGTGCTCGACCCGGTCGGCGGCCTTTCGACCGAGGCCCGCGATCGCTTCCTCCAGGAGGCGCGCGTGGTCGCGACCGTCGAACACCCCCACATCGTCCCGCTCTATGCCGCCGAGGTGCGCGACGGCCTGCTTTGCCTGACGATGCGGATGGTGCCGGGGCGCTCCCTCGCCGATCGCCTGGCCGCTGAACCGCGACTCGAGCCGGGCGAGGCGCTCCGCGTGGCGCACGAGGTTGCCCAAGCGCTCGCCGCGGCGCACGCACGCGGCGTGGTGCACCGCGACGTCAAGCCGGAGAACATCCTCCTCGACGCCGATGGGCACGCCATCGTGACCGACTTCGGGATCTCCCTGGTCACCGGCCGGGAGAGCGAGCGCACGCCGGGCATGGCGATTGGCACCCCGCAATACCTCTCGCCGGAGCAGGCGCTCGGTGAGGAGGTCGACGGTCGCGCCGATGTCTATTCGCTCGGCGTGGCGCTCTACGAGATGTTGGCAGGCCGGCTTCCCTTCACGGCCACCACGACCGCAGGGATCCTGGCCAAGCAGATCCTCGAGACGCCGCCCGCCCTCGGCACGCTGCGCCCTGAACTGCCGACCGCGCTCGTCGCCGCGGTTGAGCACGCGATGGCCAAGGCGCCGTCCGCACGCCCTGACGGGAAGGCGTTTGCCGCGGAGCTCGCCGCGGCGCGGACGCCGGAGGCGCTGCTTGCGCCTGCCGTGGTCAAGCGCAAGCGCCGCTGGCGGCGGATTCGCCTGATGGCGGTCATCGGTGTCACGGCCGCGATCGCGCTCGGCTTCGGTTTCTGGGTGATCGTCCAGCTCTTTCGCGGCTTCAGCGGCGGTGTCCTCCCCGACCTGAGCGCGGTCGGTTCGAGCGTGCCGCCGGCACTCCTCGAGGAGGCACGGGCCGACGGCTCGCTGCAGGCCGGCGAGCTGGTGCGCTACGCCTTCGTCCCCGGCAACTCCGCGTGGAACGAGGGGCTGCTGCTGACCAAGGACGCGGTGATCCGGCGCACGCCGCAGGGGCCACGCCGGCATCCGCTCGGGGACTTGAACATCAATCTCTACTTCAACGGCACGACCCGTGGCCTGATCATCATCGACCCGGCCACGGGTGTTCCCGACACGCTCTATCGCTCGCTCTCCGGCGCCGAGCTCGGCGCACTGACCTCCGCGCTCGCGATCGCCAAGGACTCCCTGAAGTAGCGGCTACTCCCTCACCCGTCGCCGCAGCGCCGTCAGCGAATCAGCCGGAAAGCCCGGCGGCCCGCTGAGCGAGACCCGCACGTCCCCGGCCACGAGCGATTGGACCAACCGCACCTCGGCCTCCCCCAGCCGATAGACCACGCGCACCGAGCCGCCGCCCTGCTCAAAGCGCAGCGGCACCAGCCCGTCGATCAGGCGAAGCTTGCCACCCATCGCCTCGCTCGCCGTGGTGAAGGAGATCGTGTCCACTCGCGCGATGTCGATCAACTGCTTCGTTGCCACGAGGTCCCGCGCGGCGAGATCGCTCCGATTCCCACGTTCGGGCGCCGCGGCCCGGCGTGCTTCCGCGGCGCCCAACGCCAGCCCGCCCCCGCTTGCAGCGCGTGGGGCTGTTGCGACGGGTGCAGCGGCCGGCACCGGTGCGGCAGCGCCGACCGCCACCTGCTGTTCCGCCGAGGTCGACTTCGCCGCCACGTCGTTCCGACGATCGGCGAGTTCCTGTATTGGTGCCGCCGGCGCTTCCCGCCGGCCACGTACGACTGGCACCGGTGCCACGACGCGCTCCGGGGCGGCCGGCGGTGCGGTGATGAGGGTAGGCGGCACCGCGCCGATGGCGTCGGCAATCGGTGAATCGACGCGTACTGTGGGCAGCACCTGCTGCACATCACCGCGTGCGTACCAGCCGGCGCCGACCGCCACCGCAATCGAGGCCGCCCACGCCAGCTGACGGATCCACGGACGCGATGGGGCACGCAGTGGCGTGACGACCTGGGCAACAGGCGCAGCCACCGGTGGATCGTCCAGCAGCTCGACCAGCTGGTCACTGAAGTCCACCATCTCGCGTGCAGCCGTGAGCCGCGCGCGGCATTCCGCACACGATGCGAGATGCGCTTGCAGCGGTGGCAACTGCGTCGACGGAATCTCACCGTCGAGCAGTTCGTGGATCGTGCCGTCGTCAAGATGCGATGTCATGGCGTCCCTCCCCGGCGCGGTAGGCCTCGACCAGCTTCTGGCGGGCGCGGGAGAGCGTCGTGCCGACCGCTCCCCGGGCCAGTCCCAGCGTGGCCGCAATGTCGTCGTAGCTGAATCCTTCGGCCTTGAGCAGCAGCGCGTCGCGGTCCCGCGCCGAGAGCTGGTCGAGGGCCGCACGCACCAGCGCCTGCCGATCACCGCGCTCCATGGCGTCGTCCGGCGCCTCGAAGGCCGCCGGCTGCTCCGCCTTGTAGAGCACGAGCCGTCGCTGTTGCCGGACGTCGCGCCGCCCTTCCTCGCGCACCAGGTTGAGTGCCACGGCGAAGAGCCACGGCCGCGGGTTGCGCGGTGGGGCGGCCACCGCGCGCGCAAAGACCTCCTGCGCGATCTCCTCCGCGCGATCCACGTCGCCCGTGCGCCGCGTGAGCATGCGCACGAGCGAAGCGTGGTATTCGCGGAAGAGCTCTCCCACCGGTCCGGTCATCGGCCGTCGAACTCCGTCAGGAAGCGGTCGAGCGCACCGGCGCTCCACGTGGTCAGGCCACCCTCGGCGACCTTCACCGAGGTGTGCCGACCGGCGACAATCACCGGGGCGTCGAGGCCGAGTGCCTCGGCGAGTGCCGGCCGCGCCTTGGCCAGCGCGAACCAGGCGGGCGAGAAAGGGGCGATCGTCGTGACCTTGAACGAATCCTGGTGGTTCACGTCGGTCCAGACGTTGCCCCGCTTGGCAAAGATACGTCCGGCGAGCCGACGGGTGGCGGCGGCCTCAGTCCGGCCGACCGCTGCCCCGATCAGCTGGCGTGTGGCGACCTGATCGCGTGCATCGGCGAGCGTGTTGCTCTTCGCCATCGCGGCATCGCTGCGGGCGCTCTCGAAGGCACGTTCGCCGGTCATCCGCCGCGCCTCGGCCGCACCAGCGGGTGCTGCCGGAAGCACGGGGCGACCACCACCCATCGCCACGACGCCGGGTTCCTGCACCAGATACGAGGTGTACTCGGTCAGGATGCCATAGCGGAGGCCGAGGTCGCGGATCTGCCCGATCAACTCGGGCGACGACCCTTCGAGGCGGAGCTGGCGGCTCAGTTCACCGATCCGTCGCCCGGCCCAGAGCGGGGCGATATAGTCGTTGTCCGAGGACTGGCGATCAAAGTGCCCAGCGAGGCTGAAGCGCTCCCGGCGACCATCGCGCGTCCCTTCGATCACGACCGGTCCATCCCCGGCGCCGCGATAGCGTGTCAGGACCACCAACTCCTCGCCGTAGAAGAGATCGGGGAGGGCGGCCGGTGCCTGGTCGAGGAAGCGCACCGGCGCACTCACAATGCGCAAGTCGGAGAGGGCGGGGCGCGACAGCTTGCTCATCACGCCACCGACGGCATCACCGACATCCGCACCCGGCGCGACATACGTGGCCGAGCCGCGGCCCTCGACGGCGAGCCGATCGAGCAAGTAGGTGTTCACGTCGTGCCCGACACCAAAGGTGAAGATGCGGTGCCGGCCGATCCGTCCTGCGGCGCTCGCCGCAATCTTGTCGGGGGCATTCTCGCCGACTGATGGCAGGCCATCGGTGAGGAAGAAGATCAGCGACATCCGCTCCGCGTCGGCACGCTCGGCGAGTGCCGCATCGAGGGCGCCCTGCAGGTTCGTCCCGCCGGTGGCGTTGAGGCCGTCGACGAACTCGCGCGCCTGGCGGAGATTGGCGGGCGTCGCCGTGGCGTAGCCGTCACGGAAGGGACGGACGCCGCTGCTGAAGGCAATCAGTCGGAAGCGGTCGCGCGCGGTGAGTGTGCCGAGGGCCTGGCGCAGCGCGGTGCGCGCCTGCTCCATCTTGTCGCCACTCATCGAGCCGGAGACGTCGACCACGAAGGTCAAGTCACGGGCGACGACGGCGTTGTCACTGGCTGGCGGCGGCGAGAGGAAGAGGAGGGCATAGCCATCTTCACCTGGGATCGCGTGAGACAGCACGGTGCCACCGACGAGGCCGCGGCGGAACGGCAGTACGAGGTCGACGTCGCCGCGCACCGGCGGCGTGATGGTGATGCGGAGCGTACCATCACGGCGACTCTGAGAGATCGGATGCGTCGGTGAGTACGGGGTGGCGTATTCGCCCTCGCGCGCCACGTCAAAGCGCACCGCCACCGGCGCGTCGCCGCGCAGCCCGGCGGCATAGCGGAGGTGCAGGGCATCGCCGTCGCGGGCCAGGAGCTGGTTGTAGCGGAGGATCACGGTGCGGGTCTCGCCGGGCTGGATCGGGAAGACCTGCGCGCGGATCAGGCCGTGACCAACGAGGGTGATCAGCGCGGGATCCTTGAGCTGGCGGACGATTCCCTCGTAGATGCCGCGGGCCTGATCGGCGGGCATCATCTCCCCCTTCAGCTCCTTCTCGCCCTGAAAGAGGGAGAAGTCGGTGAAGAGCGCCTCACCGGGCATCGGATAGTGGTAGGTCCCTTCGGCGATGCCGCGGCCGGTGTTGCGGAAGCGCTCTTCAACCTCGAAGCGGGCGATCCGGCCGTCGATGGTCACGCGGACCGTGGAACCGACGCGTTCGATGGCGGGAGAAGAGCGGACGGGGCCTGGGCCCACGGGGCGTTCATCGATCCACCCCTGGGCGGCCAGCGGCGCCAGCGGGAGGAGGGCAAACAGGAGCTGCGGAATGATGGGTCGCATCGGGTTGTCCCGGTTTGAGGTGCCGGGAGATGCGTATGGGGGGGAAACGTGCACACGGGGGGTCGGCGTCCGAAGGGGTGCAGCATGCTGCACCCGTACCTTCTTGGCCGGGCGCTATCCCCCCTGGCGCACATCGCTATAGCTGGGGGTCCGGTCGAAGATCGCCTTGGCGAAGGGGCAGAGCGGGAGGAAGCGCTGGTGGTTGGCGCGTGCCCATTCCACGGCCGCCGCAACCAGCGCCTTGCCGAGGCCAGTGCCGGCATGACTCGGCGCGACCTCGGTGTGCTCGATGATCAAGTGCGAGGCGTTCATCCGGGATGTGACGAGCTTGCCGGCGATGGTATCGCCATCGTGTGCCGTGAAGGTGCCGCGGTGGCCGGACTCAGTGAAGCGGATGTCCATGGGTCTGTCCTGCGCCAAGGTGGTCGGGTCGATGATCGCGCGGACGCGTGGCACCGAATGCGCGGAAAGGCGGCCCATCTGGCTTCCTGTTCCAACGATGGACGCGTTGCATCATGCGCCTGTGCGCGTGGTTCGCCCTCGTTCGTTTACCATGTACATCTCTGACATGGAGCACATGATGAACAAGGACATCATCGCTGGCAACTGGAAGCAGTTGCGTGGCAAGGTACAGCAGCGCTGGGGCAAGCTGACCAATGACGAGCTCGATGTGATCGCCGGCAAGAAGGACGTTCTGGTCGGCAAGGTTCAGGAGCACTACGGTCAGGCCAAGGAAGAGGCGCAGCGCGACGTGGACGAACTCTGGGAGTCGGCGGACGACGAACTCAAGGGCTGACGCCGCCGGTGATCGCGTGGCGGGGCCGTGCCACGGTCGTCAATAGGCCTGACTCAGCAGTACCGCGCCGATCGCCAGCAGCATCACGAACCCGAGCACCAGCCGTCGTGTCTTCGACACGGCGGCCTCGCGTGCTTCATCGAGGTAGTATCGTCCACCGCCCGCGTCCTGCAGCACGTGGCGATGTTCCTGGATGCGGAGCAGCATGCCGTGGTCGAGGCCGAGCTCCTCGAGGGTGCGGGCGGTCGCTGGCGAGGTGGCACCGTGCGTGCGAAAGGTCGCGATCAGCTTGCGCCGCTTCCCGGCGATGATGGCGGGGCCGATGGGCCCAAGGCCGGCCGGGATCATCGGGTGAGCGCGAAGTAGATCACGTAGAACCAGCCGAAGAAGCCGTGGAGGACGGCCCAGAGGATCGACTGGTGCAGGCTCCACGAAATGGTGATCGCGAGCGCGCTGCCCATGCCGATGCCGGCCTTGGCGACATCGCGGGTGGTGTTCATCCGGGTCCGTCCGTTGTGGGTGTTGATGTCGACCTGCATTCAGGACTCCTGGATGGTGCGGCGAAAACGGAGCGGCATGCCGAGCATCGGATCATCGCGGAGCAGCCAGACGGTGATGACGCCGACGAGCGCGATCGGAACGGCCATTACCGCGACGATGCCAATCGTGGCGGTAACCTCGAGCGAGGTGACGAGGAAGAGTCCGAGTGCCATGGCGCAGGCCATCGCGACGATCGAGCCCAGCATCACCGCAATGCTCCGGTAAGATGATTCCATGGCCCGGCCCTGCACCACCAGCCCGGTGACGGCAACTGCGAGGCCGATCATCGAAATCTCCATGCGCCATCCCGAGGCACCGAGCAGCATCGGCAACTTCGTGGTCGTGAGCAGGAAGCCGAGCCCGAAGAGCGCCCTGGCGAGGGCGAGCCGCGCCGCCGCGCCGCTCAGGCGACGCCAATCCCGGAGACCGGGGACGAACAGCATCGGGCCTGGAATCAGCAGCAACCAGTCGTACGTGGTCATGATGGCGCCCTGAGTCCGCGGCGAACGCGCAGGAAATATCCCACGCTCAGTCCGGTGCCGAACAGTGCCCCGGCAAGGACAATGAGGCGGACGGCCCCATCATCGATCAGGAAGGCGGAGAGCCCAGCGGCAGCAAAGGTGACCATCGCCGACGTCGCCGTGGTCGCTGGCGAATCGAGTTCCGGGTTCCGCCGGAGTTCGTGAGACATCATGTACCCGGCGATCGAGGCGACGACCGAGAGGGTGATGGCATAGCCCAGCATTGTGTCGACGCCCATCAGCATCGCGAGCGGCCAGCCGACCACGATGCAGGCGCCGGCGCTTGCCGCCAGGACGAGCAAGGCCCGTCGATCGGCCCTCGGTTTCTCCGAGGCGGTCACGACGATGCCGAACGGGACGGCGACGCAAACCCACTGGAGCAGGTCGAGCAGTGAGATCGAAGGCAGGAGGTCCATCGGCATCTCCAGGGCAGGCGGGGTGGCAACCCTCTGAAGCTACATCGGAAACGGCGGCGCGTGGGCGCCACCCAGGCGTCACCTCGGACCGCGAACTCGCGTCACCAGCACGCGTCCCGCCTCATCCTCCCTCACGATCACGATCCCATCGGCGGTAGGTCGCAGGAGGGTGGGTTCGGCGGCGAGCCGCATCGACCCCTTCTCGATCCCCTGCCGGTCATAGCGCTTGAGCAGGAACCCCGCCTTATCGAAGCGCACGCACCAGAGGTGGTCGTCACCGCCGACGGTGACCATGCCCGGAGTGACAAACTCGGGCTTCCGGGTACCTACCGTCCTGGCGAGATGCGCCGAGAGTCCGACGTCGATGCCGTAAAGAACCTTCGGAGCGCCTAGGCTGATCTTGTTGTATCGCGCTGTGGCCTCTGCCTTCGTCCAGATGAGGGGCGGGGAAATCGGGGGAACGTTTCATGTGACGGTCGGCTGTCCAGGCTGGATGATCGCCAAGGATGCCGAACGAGAACTCGCAACAACGACTGCTCCGGAAGCGAGCAGCGATGTCGAGTGAAACCAGCCGAGATCATCGCCCGATGGCCCCAGACTCGGGGCCGCTCGCCAGACGTAGCTGGTGTCCAACTGAGCGCCAGTGGTGAGGAGCATCCGCACGAGCGAAGGGCCGATATCACGTGCGGCCCAATCGGACGCGTACATGATGAGCGTGTCGGATCCTAGCCGGTTCATGATATCGCTCACACCGGCTGGTGCCGAGTACTGGCGAGGCCGACTGACGCTAGAGTCACTGGAGAAGATCGTGATCCGCCGCAATGCGATATCGGCAACCACCACATCGCCACTTCCGGTGACTGTGATGGAGACCGGAGCCCGGAATTCCCCCGGCCCCTCGCCACCACGCCCAAGGCGGCGGCGCGGTGTGCCGTCCGGATCGAACTGTGCCGCCACCCGATTCCGCATATCGAGGAGCCACCAGCTTCCATCCGGGGCAGCCGCAAGGTCTTCCAGTTCGAACTCGGTACCGAGCGAAATGGTCGAGTCGGCGATGAGCGTGGGCGCCGCGACCACATCGGGCCTGGCGCAGCCAACGATCAACGCGGCGAGCGCGACCGCAACAACGATCCTCACCCCCGCTTCCCCGGGGGGCGGTACTTCATGTTGTACCAGGTCAGTCCGCCGAAGAGCAGCAGCTGGCCCGCGAGATAGCCATAGCCGCCCCACCCGAGGACGAGCCAGGTGATGATGCCGAGCAGGATGGAGAGCCCGGCCGTGACGAACCCCGCCCCGTACTCATGGTCGCCGAGCCGGTAGTAGAGAATCCCTCCGACGACGAGCAGGATGATCTGGGCTGGCATCGACGGTCCGGTGGGGAGGGTTGCTGGAAGCTACATCGGGGGCGGAAGGGGGAGGGCGCCAGGCTCCGTCATCCCGAGCAAAGCGAGGGACCTGCGTAGTGGCGCATGCACTAGCGCCCGGCCCATTCGGGATTACGCAGATCCCTCGCTCTGCTCGGGATGACGTTCTTGGGTGCCGGATTCTAGTACCACCACCTCCCGCACCACCCACGGCCCGCCATCGACCTGCTCGATCAGCGAGATCGTGGCGAACGTGATGCGGAGCGGCGTGGCGAGGGCGATCTCGTGTGGCGTGGTATTCCCTGGCGCCCGCGGATTGCGCGGATGCGCCAGCGTGATGTGGGCCGCCTGGTGCCTGATCGCTGTCGAACCGAGGACGGCGGCGCGGAGCCGGTGGAACTCCGTCGTGCCATCGATGCACGGGAGCAAGATGCCGTGCGAGTCGAAGCCGACCGGCGCGCCGAAGGTCAGGGCGATCGCCGTCGGCCGCTGCGCCAGGCCACGCAGCACGGCCAGCGGAGACTTCGCCAGCTCATCCTCCCGGCACAGCGTGACGTGCGTGCCGATAAGCCCGTGTTGCACTGGGTCGAGCCGCTGGCGGATCGGCTCGAGGACGCTTGCCACCTCGTCGGGGACGAAGAGCGTCAACTGCAGGCGCGGCATCGATCCGCTACCGATCCAGCACCGGCAGGAACGCCCGCCACGGCCCGACCGCCTCGCGATACTGCTTGGCGATCACGCGCGACGTCTGCGCGACGTGGCCGAGATCGTGGACGACCCATGCCGAAAGGAGTTGCCGCAATGCGACTCGACCGAACGCCGGATGTTCTCCTTCGAGGGCAAGTTCGCGGGGGCCGAGGTTCCAGCCGCGCAACGTCTCAAGGTTTGCGTCGCGCAGCCGCGCAAACTCGTCGAGCAGCTCGGCGAGGCTATGGTCGCGTCGTTCCTGCACGTGGCCAAAGCGGTCAAACGGCGGAAAGCGGAGGTCGACGCCCTGCGCCATGATCACTTCGGCACGCGGAATCCAGTCGGTCCGTTCGGCGTGGATCATGTGGCCAAGATTGTCGAGGGCGCTGAAGGTCTCGGGGCCTTCGTTCGGTTGGATCCATGAGTCGCTGAGCCCGCCGAGGAGGGCACGGAAGGTCGCAGGAGTCCGTTCGAGAATTTCGAACGCGCGATCGAGGTCGAAGTCCATCAGCCCATCCAGGGGAGGGTAAGGTCCGTGCAAGCTATCTCGCCGAGCGGCGAGGGGGGAGGCTCCGCGCGCGCCGCTTCGGTGCCGTCGCGGCCTTGCGCACCGCGAGCCCCATCAATCGCCGGAACTTCGGGCATGCCAGATGATCGGGTGCCTGGCACGCCGCCGCGTGAAGCAGTCCTTCGCGAATGGTGGTCAGGTTCCGGATCTGGTCGTCGATCGCATCCGCACGAGCCGCCAGCAGCTGGCGATCCACCTTCGCACGGCCTCCCACCGTCAACATCTGCCCGATCTCGTCGAGCGTGAGCCCCGCTGACCGCCCGAGCGTGATCAGCGCCACCTGGTCGAGCACCTCCGGCTCGTACTGGCGGCGCAGGCCGTGCCGGCCGCTCGAGCGGATCAATCCCTTCTCCTCGTAGAACCGCAGTGCCGACGGCGCCGCGCCCGACTGCCGCGCCAGGTCCCCGATGTCCATCTGCCCCCCCCCCTTGACCTCAAGTCGACTTGAAGTTGTAACCTGTCTGCTCGAAGGGTTCAAGGTCACCTGGGAGGAACGATGGACCTGCTCATCCATGCATTGCCGATCGGCGTCGGCGCCACGCTGCTGATGGACCTCTGGGGCGCCGTGCGACAGCCCCTCTTCGGCTTCGCGCGCCTCGACTACGCGCTGCTCGGCCGCTGGGTCGGCGGGATGGCCGCCGGGCGGTTCAGGCACGATACAATCGCGACGTCGGCTCCCGTACGCGGGGAACGCCTCATTGGCTGGACCGCGCACTACCTGATCGGCGTCAGCTTCGCAGCGCTGCTGCTCACCATCTGGGGCGCGGCCTGGATGCACCGGCCCACCCTCGGTCCGGCGCTGCTCGTCGGCATCGGGACCACCGCGGCGCCGCTGCTGATCATGCAACCGGCGATGGGCGCCGGTATCGCCGCGTCACGGACGCCGCGCCCGAACGCGGCCCGACTGCAAAGCCTTCTCACCCACGCCATCTACGGCCTGGGACTCTACCTCGCGGGCTGGCTCGATCACGCGCTCCTCGCGTCGTGATCAACACAACCTCAACTCCACAGAAGGAGCACACAATGCGCATCCCCACTCGCTTCGCCCCCGTCCTCTTCAGCGCCCTCCTCTCGGCCGTGATGGTCGCGATCGTCTCGGGCTATGTGCTGTTCACCACGCAGGGCGTCCACCCTGGCCTGCTCGCCCAGTGGGGCCGCAGCTGCCTCCGGACTTGGCCCATCGCCTTCCCGACGGTCTTCATCGTGGCTCCGCTGGTGCGGCGCGTCGTCGCGCGGCTCACGATGCCAGCGACGGTCGCGGCCTTGGCGCTGTTGCTGCTGGCTCCCGCAGCCGCCACGGCGCAGGCGGCCTCGCCGTCGCGCTGGCAGTTCCTGGTGTCGTCGGGGACGCTGGTGCCGACCGGTGCCCAGCGCGCGGCGATCGCGCGCGGTGGCGTGACGGTCGCGCAGCTCGCCTACGTCCCTGGCCCGGTGGCGTTCACCGCCTCGCTCGGTTGGGCGCGTACGCGTGACGTCGCCACCGCCGATGGTGCCAAGCTCGACGCCTTCCTCTATGACATCGGCGCCGAACTGCGCGGGAAGATGCTGGACCTTGGGCCGGTGTCTGTGATGCCGTTCGGTGGGAGCGGTGTCGGGGCGCGGAGCTACAACTATCGATCCCTCGACGTCGATGCCACGCACAACGTCGCCGCGTTCGTGAATGCGGGGGGCGAGTTCGATCTGGGCCGCGTGCAGCTGCGGCTCGAGGTGCGCGACTATATCAGCGGCTTCAGGTCGCTCCAGGCGGAGGGCCCCCGCGCCACGCGCAACGACATGGTGATCATGGCCGGGCTGCGACTCGGGGCACGTCGGTGAAGGCGGCGTCGATCACTGCGCGCCGAGGCGACTGGCTGGTGCCGTCGCTGCTCCTCCTGCTGGCGCTGGTCCCGTCGGTGGCGGGCGGCGTGCGGGTGGTCGACCTGGCGCGCGGCGGACCGATCACGGAGGCGAATGCCCGATTCATGGCGATGCCGCTGCCAGTGCTGTTGCATGTGCTGGCGGCGGTGCCCTTCGGGATGGTCGGCGCGTTCCAGTTCTCGGCGGGGCTGCGCCGCCGCGCGCCGCGTTGGCATCGGGTCGCGGGGCGGCTGCTGCTCCCGCTCGCGCTGGTCGTCGCGGTGACCGG
This sequence comes from Gemmatimonadota bacterium, assembly GCA_016720805.1. Taxonomy (NCBI): domain Bacteria; kingdom Pseudomonadati; phylum Gemmatimonadota; species Gemmatimonadota bacterium. The sequence continues at coordinate 72,315 of JADKJZ010000014.1, forward strand.
GCTCTGGATGACGCTCCGCTATCCCTGGCCCGCCGGAGACGGCGTGGCACTCTACGCGATGCGCCTCCTCGTTGGTACCGCCATGCTGGGATCGGTGGTACTAAGCCTCGACGCGATCCGGCGGCGGCGCTTCGCCGAACATGGCGAGTGGATGACGCGTGCCTACGCAATAGGGATGGGCGCCGGGACGCAGGTCCTTACGCACCTGCCATGGTTCCTGCTGGTCGGACAGCCGACCGAGGGCCCGCGAGCGGTGATGATGGGGCTCGGCTGGGTGATCAACATCGTGGTGGCGGAGTGGGCTATCCGGAAGGGGCTCTCAAGTTCGTCTCTCCCCCTTCCTACGGCTCCCCTTGGACACCGACCCGAGGCTACCCCTGCCTCCGCACCATCTCGTTGATCCATATCGGCGCGAACGGCGATGTGCACCCTTTCGAGACCGGGTAGTCGCGATAGATGCCGAGCCCCTCGCCGATCGCGAGGGCACGCTTCCGCAGCGCGGGGTGGTGGATGCCGATGTTCGCGAGACAGCTGTTCATCGTCCACTGCGTCGGCGCGGGGGCCGTCGGCATCTCGGCCTCGATCCGGTCCAGCAGCGCAGAAAGGTCGATCCCCTCGGGGGTCCGCGCGACGCGGCCTGACGTCAACCCCCAGCCGGCGCGCGCGGCCCACGGGTCCTGGTCGGCCATCCACCGCACGCGCAGTGTCTCCTTCTCGGGGTGCTCCTTGACGAGGTAGTTGTTGACCCAGTCGGCCACCTGCGAGAAAGTCGCGGTGCGGACGATCCGGTCGAGCTCGTCGAGCGACAGCTTCTTCGGCTTGATGAGGAGCACGGCGAGCAGCTGCGCATCGATGATGCCGCTGTCCCAGAGGTCCATCGCCGACTGGTGATCGGCCCTCATGGTCGCGGCGAGCTTGCGGATGTCGCCGAGCTTGACGCCGTACTGGTTGTCGCCGGCGCCGAACTTCCGGTTGTGGACGCGAACGCTCTCGTTGCCGAGCGACTTGAGCGTGTCGAGTGCTTCCTGCAGGGTCATCGGGGCCTCAGGGGAGAGTCATCCAATATTACCGCTTCAATCGATAGACCTCGACAAGCCAGTCATAGCTTGGAGTCAACCGCTGTACCAGCAGGTAGTCGGTGCCGACGGCGAGTATCCGCGGGTGGCCCGGGAGGCGGATGCTGCCGAGGAGGCGGCCGTCCGCGCCGAAGACATCCCAGACGGAGGCGGGGTCGGAGGCCAAGGTGCCGGGGCGCTGCACCAGCAACTCCCCGGTCGGCGTGACGGCGAGACCGACCACCGCGGGGAGCGAGTCGGGAGTTGGCACCTGCGCGGCGAGCCGGTCACGTGTCGTGGGGTCCGCGAAGTTCAGCTGACCCGCCACCGCGCTTCGCGCCTGCGCGGCCTCCGCCGCCGTCGGGGCGCGGCGCGCGCCGTGCCGCTCGATGATCCGCGCGAGTTTGCCGTCCATCGACCAGAGCTCGATGCGGTAGTCCGGGTTCGCCGCGATCGCGAGGCGCAACGGGTCACCGCCGCTGGCAACGAATGACCGCGCGTGGAACGGGTGCGTGACGAACATCGCCCGCCCCGATTCGAGCTTGACGCCGAACGACTCGGGTCCGGCGGTACGGCCGAGCGGATACGCGGTGTCGAGCACGGGGTTGAGGAGCCAGACGCGCCGCAATTGCCGGAGCAGACCAGGCCCTGCGGTGGTCGTGCCTCCCGCGTCGGGGACGTCGGCGCGATTCGTGGCCGAATGCGGAATCGTCGGATCGTCCGTGCAGCCGTACCACGACCCGTCGGGGAGCAGCCCCCGGTCACACTCGCTCCAGGGTCCGAAGCGTTTGTACAGCGCCGGGTCAAGATGCCGCTCGCCAACGAGGGCGCCCTCCGGAGTGATCTCGAACTGGTTGGCCATGCCATCACTGGCGAGGAGCGCGTTGTTCGGTAGTGCGCGGACCCGGGTGAAGCCGTAGATCCGCCCCTGCTTCGCAGGTGGCGGGAGGATGCGCCGGACAAAGCGCCCGTCCGGCCCGAAGAGCCTGATCTGATCATCCGCAGTGACCGCGACGCTGCCATCGGTCAGACGTGCGGCGTCGTCCACGTAACGCCACTGCTGCTGCAGGTCGTGCCCGTCGGCGCCGAGCACCATCATCGGTACGGTGTCGACCTGCCACCCCTCGCCGTCACGCCATGTGGGCGTCGTGCTGGTGACGATCTCGACGCCAGCCGAGTCGCGGATGCCACCGCCACGGGATGCCTCCCTTGCGGCTCCGCAGCCCACGAGGGCAATGGCAAGCAGCAGGGCGGTGGCACGCATGGGCGCTCCGGGGAAGGGAGGGTACGTCGAGGGGTTGCCGTGCAAGCTATAGCGGGGGAGTTGGTGACGGCGCGCCACCCACCCTGCTCACTGCAATCCATGCCATCCCACCGGCTCCGTCTCGTACCGCTCCCCGAAGCCGGCGATCATCGGCCGGCCGCGCGCGATCGTCTGCTGCACCGACGGGAGTTGCAGCGAGGCCGCGTGCGATGCCTTCGAGTCCCAAACTTCGGTGATCCAGATCGCAGTGGCATCGGTCGGGTCGCGCGCGATGATGTAGCTGTGGCACCCCGGCATCGTCGCGACGTCAGCCAGGAGGATGTCGATCAGCGCGTCCCGCTGACCATGGTGGGCGAGCATCTTGCCGATCAAACCGTACAGAGACATCTCCCGGCTGGGGGACGCCGCATTGCACCCCGTTGATTGCTCATTCCTCCTCCCCCCCCAACACCTGCCTGACCTTCTTCGCGAGCGCCGCCGGCGTGAACGGCTTCTGCAGGAACGCCACCTCAGCGCGCAGGATCCCGTGGCGCACCACCGCGTCGTCGGTATAGCCGGACAGGTACAGCACCTTGGTGTCCGGCCGTGCTGCGGTCACCGCCGCCGCGACCTCTCGGCCACCGACTTCGGGCATCACGACGTCGGAGAGGAGCAGGTCGATGCTGCCCGGGTGGCGGGCGGCGAGCGCGATCGCCTCGCGGCCCGTGCTCGCCTCCAGCACGGTGTAGCCGGAGCGCTGCAGCGCCATTCGCGTCACCGCGCGGACCGCGTCGTCGTCCTCGACCAGAAGCACGGTCTCGGTGCCGCGAGGCGCATGTGGCTTCGGCATCGGGGCCCGAGTCGCCGGTTCGCCCGCCGCCACGGGGAGGTAGATCTTGAAGGTCGAGCCCTGCTCGGGCTCGCTGTAGACGTAAATGTGGCCGCCGCTCTGCTTCACGATTCCGAATACCGTCGAGAGGCCGAGTCCGGTGCCGATTCCCGTCGGCTTGGTGGTGAAGAACGGCTCGAAGACCCGTCGGCGCGTCTCCGGGTCCATTCCGACGCCGGTGTCGCTGACGGCCAGCATGACGTACGGACCGGCCTCGACCTCGAGATGGTACTGCGTGTAGCCGGTGTCGAGCTCGACGTTCGCCGTCTCGATCGTCAGGCGGCCGCCCCGCGGCATCGCGTCGCGGGCGTTCACCACCAGGTTCATCAGCACCTGCTCGATTTGCCCGGGATCGACCTTCACCCGGCCGAGCCCCTCGGTGAGCGAAAGCGAGAGAAGGATGTCCTCGCCGATCAGCCGCGAGAGCATCTTGTCGGTGTGTCGCACGATGCCATTGAGATCGAGCACCTTCGGCTCGAGCACCTGCTGGCGGCTGAATGCCAGCAGTTGGCGCGTCAGCGTGGCGGCGCGCGCTGCGGCGGTGCCGATCTCGACGACGAATTCGTGGTCGGGATGCTCCCTCGGCACCACATCGAGCAGGATCTCGGCGTACCCGGTGATGATCGTAAGCAGGTTGTTGAAGTCGTGCGCCACGCCACCAGCGAGCCGACCGACCGCTTCGAGCTTCTGGGCCTGCCGCACCTGTTCCTCGAGCGAGGCGGTCTGTTCCATCTCCTGGCGGAGCGCGGCATTTGCCGAGGCGAGCTCCGTGGTGCGATCGGCCACCTGTCGCTCCAGCGCAGTCTTCGCCTGCCGCAACTGCTCGTTCGCCGATTGGATCTCCTGTGCACGGCGGTAGATCTCCGCTTCCATCTCCTGGCCGCGCCGACGCAGCACCACGAATTCGGTGACGTCCTCGACGCGATGGACGATCCACGCCAGCGTGCCGTCGGCCGTGACCACGGGGATGTTGATCGGACTCCAGTGGCGTTCTTCGAAGCCGCCGCCCTGCTCCTCCGGTCGGCGAATGTCGTACTTCTGGACCGCCATCGCGTCGGGAACCCGCGCCGCGACGACGCGGTCGAGCGAGGCACGCAACTGGCTCACGCCGTTCGCGTCGGGGTCGTCGGGATTGTCGGGGAAGGCGTCGAAGATATTTCGGCCGAGCAGCATCGACCGCGTCGTCATCGTCGCGCGGAGGTACTCGTCGCTCGCACCGACGATCTGGTAGTCGGGCGCGAGTACCAGGTAGGCGCCTGGCAGGGCCTCGAAGAGCAGTCGAAAATCGAGCGGGACTGTCGAGTCGGCAGCACCGGACATGCGCACCTCCGTGGGGGACGGAAGGCAGGGCCGCTTGCGCGATCCCCGCAGGACAGCCGATCCGGACCGGCAGCCCATTCGTAAGCTATACCTCCATGGGGGGCGACGAGTCGCCACCCCGCCACCAGAAAGGCAGGGGGCGTGCCACGGGGGTGGGCTGCAGTTGCACCGTGGGACACTGGCCGCGCCTTCCGGTCGACCGACGGGCCTGCGTGGCCACCTGCCGACTCCCTGACATCCCCCTGCGACGCCCTCGCCGCAGGCGGCATCATCCGGCAATGCACCGGACCCTGCTGCTGATCGCCGCGTTGCTGGCCATTCCGGTCGCGAGCCACGCGCAGGCCAGCCCCGCCGCGATCGCCCGGGGTCGGGTGCCGTCGCAGCCATACCTCGCCTATGAGGTCGAGGATGTCTTGGGGCGCAAGATCGCGTGGTATCTCTCGGAGCCTCGGGCAGCCTCCCCACGGCCACTGATCGTCTATATCCATGGATCCGGGCACCAGTCGCTCTTCCGACAGGCGGGAGGTCGGATCATTCCCGCCAACGGTCATGGCACCCTGGTTGATGTTGTCGGCGATCGGGCGCGGGTCGTGATCGTGGAAAAGCCGGGAGTCGAGCGACTGGACGCCGGTGACGGTCCTCCCTCCCCGGCCTTCCGGCGCGAGCACACGCTCGATCGGTGGGTCGAGGCGGTCTCGGCTGCGGTGCTCGCGGCTCGGCGACTTCCCTGGGTGGACACCACGCGCCTGCTCGTGATCGGCCACTCGGAGGGTGGACTCGTGGCCGCGCGCGTGGCGGCACGCCTGCCCCAGGTCTCCCACGTGGCGCTGCTTGCCGGTGGCGGACCGACCCAGCTCTTCGACCTGCTGCAAATGGCGCGGGCGGGGAGGTTCTTCGCCGAGGTCTCGCCGGATTCCGCAGACCGAGTGGCCTACGTGCTCGCGCAGTGGGATTCGATCCGTGGCGATCCCGAATCGGCAACGCGAGACTTCTTTGGGCATCCGTTCCGTCGCTGGGCCTCCTTCCTCCGCGATTCCCCGATCGCGGCACTCCGCGCGACGGACGCGGCGGTCTTCATGGCGCAGGGCGAGGTCGATCAGGCCGTCAGCAGGGCGTCCTTCGAGGCGCTGCTGGCGGAACTGGTCGTGGCCGGCCGGCGGCCCACGGCCAGGCTGATCGCCGGGGCCGATCACAGCTTCGCGATACCGGCGGCGCTGAGGGATGGCTGGTCGGAGGTCCTCACCGACGTGGTCCGCTGGTATCTCCGTTGACCCCCCCTGCAACCCTTTGCTCCCCTCGGCTGTCTACAAGAGATCACCTCACCGGGGGACCATCCGCCGTGCCCGAATCCGCTGCTGACCTGCTGCAGGGCACCCTCGCCCTCCTGATCCTCAAGACGTTGAGCCGAGGGCCCGATCACGGCTGGGGTGTCGCGCAGCAGATCGAGGGGCGTTCGCGCGAGGTGCTCACCGTGAACCAGGGATCGCTCTATCCGGCGCTTCACCGCCTCGAGGCGATGGGGTGGATCGACTCGAGCTGGGGCACCTCCACCAACAATCGCCGCGCCAAGTTCTACCGACTCACCCCAGACGGCCGGCGGCAGCTCGCGCGCGAGACCCGCACCTGGACCCAGTTCGCGAGGGCGGTGCAGCTGGTCCTTCAGCCCGGTTGATCGCGATGCCCTGGCCTCCCCGACTCGGCCCGCTCCGGCACCTGCTCGGCCGCACCCGCTTCGAGCAGGACCTCGACGACGAACTGCGCTTTCACCTCGAGATGCAGACGGCGAAGCACATCGCCCACGGCATGGACCCTGACATGGCTCGGCGCCTGGCCGAGCGGGAGTTTGGCGGCATGGCCTTCACGAAGGAGACGGTGCGCGACGCCGAGGGTCTGACCTGGTTCGATGACCTTCGCCGCGATCTCCGATTCGCCATTCGCACGCTGCGTCGCGCGCCCGGATTCGCCCTGGTCGTGCTCCTCTGCCTGGGTCTCGGGATCGGCGCCAACGCGGCGATCTTCTCGATCGTCAACACCGTCTTGCTGAAGCCGCTGCCGTATCGGGAACCCGATCGCCTGCTCAATGCCTACGAGACGTTCTTCCTCTCGGGTGGCAACGGGTGGGGGAGCGTGTCGTTCCCGAACTACGAGGACTGGCGCGACCGCAATCGCAGCTTCGTCTCGTTGGCGGCGTATCAAGCCGGCAGCACGACGCTGCGCGGGAGCGAAAAGACCGAACGACTCCTCACCCTCGACGTGACCCCGAACTACTTCACCACCATGGGCCTGACGCCGCTCCGTGGTCGCGGGTTTGCCGCCGAGGACGCGGCGACCACCGCCCCGGAGGTGGCGGTGGTGAACGAGCGCCTCTGGCGCACGCGCTTCGGGGCCGACCCTGCGATCGTTGGCAAGACGCTCAACATCGGCGGTCGCGAGCGCACCATCATCGGCATCATGCCCGCGGCGGCGAGCGCACGCACACAGGTATGGCTGCCGCTCACGCTCACCCCGGAACGCGCCGCCGCGCGCGGCAGTCACTATCTCGCCGTGACGGGCCGGCTGCGTCCCGGCGTCACCGCCGCCGCGGCTGGTGCCGATCTCGCTTCTATCGCGGAGGCCATCAAGCGCGAGCATCCCGAGCAGGACCCGAGTCGCTCGGCGATGGTGCGACCGGTGATCGAGGATGCCGTCGGCGGCAGCAAGTCCACGCTTCTGATCCTTCTCGGCGCTGTCGGCCTCGTCCTCCTGATCGCGTGCGCGAACGTCGCGAACCTCATGCTGGCTCGCGCCGCCTCGCGGCAACAGGAAGTTGCGGTCCGCCTCGCCCTCGGCGCTTCGCGGGGCCGCCTGATTCGTCAGTTCCTGATCGAGGCATTGCTGCTCTCGGTCGGCGGCGCTGTGCTCGGCGGCACGATGGCCTGGTTCGGCCTCCGCGCCTTGCAGCCGATGGTCGCGCGTGCGCTGCCGCGCTCCTCCGATCTCGCGATCGATGGGCGCGTCTTCCTCTACCTGCTGGGGATTGCGGCGTGCTCGGCCGTGATCTTCGGGCTGGTGCCGGCGCTGCAGGCCACGGGGGGCGACGTGCGCGGGTCGCTGACGCGGGGCGGGATGCGAGGCAGCACGGGCGGGCAGGCGCGCCTCCGGACCACGCTCGTCGTCGCGGAGATGGCGCTCTCGCTCGTCCTCCTGGCCGGGGCGGGACTCCTCTTCCGTGGACTTCTGCTTCTGCAGGCGACCCCGACCGGCTTCTCCGCGAGCAACGTCCTCACGGCGCATCTCACGCTGCCGGACACCGCCGGCCCGGGGAAGGGGCACTTTGCGATGCCGTTCCTCGAGCAGGTACGTACGCTCCCCGGAGTCCGCGCGGCGGGGATGATCTCGCGCCTCCCGATCCAGTCCTCGGGCACGAACGGCAACTACACGATCCCGGGGCATCCGCTCCCTGCGCGCGGACAGGAACCGTTGGCCGAGTTCCGCTACACGACACCCGGGCTGTTCGGCGCACTCGATATTCCGATCATCGCCGGGCGCGACTTCACTGCGCGGGAGATGGCGGACACGACGAGCATCGCCTTGATCAACCAGGCCTTGGCGCGGAAGGAATTTCCGAATGAAGATCCCATCGGCCGGCGGATCACGCTCGGAGAGACCGAGGTCTACACCATCGTCGGCGTGGTCGGGGACGTGCGACAGGGCGGCCTCGACCGCGCCCCCTTCCCCGAGATCCATTTGCCGGCGCGCGCCAGTGCGAATCCGATGGACGTGACGCTCGTGGTGCGGGCGGCGTCGGAGCCTGCGACACTGACACCGGCGATCCGCGACCTGTTGCGACAGGCCGATCCGGGGCAGGCGATGTTCAACGAGATGACGATGGACGAGGTGATCGCCACGTCACTCACGTCGCGGCGCCTCAACCTCTGGCTCTTCGGCATCTTCGCGGCCGTCGCGCTAATCCTCTCCGTGACCGGGCTCTACGGCGTGATCGCCTACCTCGTGAACCAGCGCACCCGCGAAATCGGCGTGCGGATGGCGCTCGGAGCGCGGCCACGGGACGTGGTGGTGATGGTAATGCGACAGGGAGGGGTGCTGGTCGCGGTCGGCCTCGGCATCGGTTTGCTCGGAGCCGCCGGCGTCACCCGATTGATCGCCTCGATGCTCTACGGGGTGAGCCCGCGTGACCCGGTGACGTTCGGTGTGGTGACCGCCGTGCTCGGCGTCGCGGCGCTGCTCGCGACCTTGGTGCCGGCACGCCGGGCCGCACGCGTTGATCCGATGCTGGCGATGCGGGCGGAGTGATCGGCGGGGGGCCGCCCGCCCTACGATGCGAGGTGGTGGTCTTCGGGCTGCGGTTCCTCGCCCTTCGGCAGTGCCCCGCGCTTTGCCGTGCCGGAGATGGCGTAGCCGGTGCCGGCGCCGAGGAGGCCAAAAACGGAGATCGGAATCACGACATTCCCGAGGAGGTTGGCATCCAGCCGCGCGCGCACCAGGAAAAGGAGGATGAGCGCCATCACCACGACGCCACCGAGCGCGCCGAGAAGCGCCGAGCGCCACGGGCTGACGTCGTGCGTGTCGTCGCGTGGTGGCAGGAGTGCGAGCGCCGATGCGTAGAGGATGCCGCCGACGAAACCGATCGCCATCGTCGGCAGGAAGAGGAAGAGGCTGAACCCGAATCGGCCGTGCATCAGCAGCTCGTAGCCGGCGAACCCGAGCAGCGAGGCCGCGCCCCAGAAGACGCCGGAGACCACGCCCATGGTGAGGATCGCGCGCAGCTTGCGGAGGGCGGTCATGGGATCACCATTGGCGACTGGGTTGGTTGGGGACGCTGCTGCGAGAATCTACGTCGCGGTACGGTCGCCGACCTTAGGATCGAACGGCCTCGCTGCGCGACACCCGCCACACCGCCCAGATCAGCACCAGTTGCAGGGGCAGGCGTAGCCAGAGCAGCACGATCTCTCCGGATGGGGCACCGCGCGCCTGATAGTTCATCAGCATCTGGACGTTCGCGGGCACGATGGCGATCAGCAGCACGATCACCCCGATGCCCGCGGCGCGGCGCCACCTCGGCAGCAGGAGCCCGATGCCGCCCGCCAGTTCGGCGACGCCGCTGACCTGCACCAGCAGCGCGTGCGCCGGCAGCCACGGCGGCATGATGGCCAGGTAGGGCTCGGGCTTCAGGAAGTGCAGCACACCTGCCGCGATGAAGCCGAGTGCCAGCAGGGTGCGTACGACACGCTGCAGGAGCAGAAGGCGCCGAGTAGGCACGCTCACGCACCGCTCGATTGGTGCTGCGCCTGCGCGCTTCGGTCATCCAACGCCTCCGCCCGTGCCCGCGCCGCCTCCACCACCGCCGCCGGCGCGCCGGTCGCCTCCAACAGCGCGATCGCCGTGCGCGTGCTCGCGGGCCCCTCGTGGCGGTGGTAGTCGAAGGAGAGTCCCTCCGGCCCGATCGTCTCGCGGAAGTGGAATGGCGCATAGCAGTCTGCCAGCATCGAGACCAGCTCACCGTCGTGGGTGGCCACGATCACCGCGTGTGGCGAGGCAACGCCGTGCGCCGTGAGCAGGGCGCGCAGCACTGCCTCGCCGGCGGCGAGACGCTCGATCGTGTTGGTGCCCCGAAGTAGCTCGTCGAGCAGGAAGAGCGTCGGCTGCGAGGCTGTGGCGTCGTGCAGCATCGCCACCACGCCATCGGCCTCAACCTGATAGTAGCTCTTCCCCGCGGCGAGGTCGTCGTTCCGGCCAATCAACGACCGCACCCGGAATGCGCCGCCATGCCATGACCGGGCCGGGCAGCTGTTGAGCGCGTGCGCCAGCACGGCGGTGATTCCAATGGTCCGCAGGTAGGTGCTCTTCCCCGACATGTTGGCACCAGTGATGACCGCGCCGCGGCCAGGCACCAGCGTGACGTCATTGGTTACCGGCTCGGCGACGAGCGGATGCCACATCCCGACGACGGTCGTGGGGCCGTCGCCCTCGCTCGGGATGCACCACGGGCGTGGCTCGGCGCGGAGCGACCCAACCATCATCGCCACGTCGACGTCGCCGACCCACGAGGCGACCCGGGCGAGCACCGGACCGAGGCGCCGGAGTCGACGTGCCCCGAAGAGCAAGGCGTTGGCATCGAGGATGAAGAGGAGGTTCAGGTATTCCCAGAGCGCCGCGATCAGTTCGCCGGTGGCCACCGGATCGCGACTCACCCAGGCCGAAATCCGCCGCAACGGCTGGAGCGCGCGCACCTCGTCACTCCGGCCGAGCGCCCGGAGTTCGGGGATTGCCATCAGGCGTTCGGCGGTGCCGATCACCGGCTCGATCTGGCGCATGGGTGTCAGCAGGCCAGGGATCTGCCACGCGGTGCCCATCCGCACGAGCATGTTGACCAGGAGCAGCGCCATCGTCAGCAGCACCAGCTTCGGGACGAACACGATCCCCACGATGCTGCCGGCCATCGTCAGCGCGAGGATCGGGAAGGCCCAGTACCACCACCGGACGACGATGAGCTCGGGCCGCGTGATGGGCCAGAGGCCGTAGCCGAGGTGGCTGCTCGCGCCGCGCAACTGGAGCCCGATGGCTTCGCGCAGCGCGGTGTCCTCACGGAGCCGCTGCACTAGCGATTCGAGGTCGGGCGTCGCCATCCACGAGGCACCGCTCCGGAACCGCCAGTACAACCGTTGCCGACCGAGCCCGGTGTTGGTGCGATCGAGCGTCGCAACGACGCGATCGAGGTCGAGGTCGACCCATGTGCGTTCGTCCAGTTCCGTCTCGGGCGGCACGGTCCGTCGCGACTCGAGCCACGCCTCCATCACCCGATCGTCATCGAGCGCGTCGATCGGGCCCACCCGGCCCCATGCCGCGCGCAACCCGACGAGCAATCTCTCGCGGTGGCGCCGCTGAAAGAACCATGCGACAATCGGCATCAGCACGGCGATCGCCAGCAGCCACGGCAGCGGAGGGAAGGTCACGACAACTCGCAGAAGGAGACGACTGCTGGGGCGGGGCTAGTGCGGCAACGCGATCCTGAACCGCAGGCTCTCGCCGCCACCCACGACGTTGGGTGGGGAGAATTGTTCCACGAGGACGCCGCCGTTCACCTCAATCACCCGCCGCGACGCGGCGTTGTCGGTGTTGCAGGTCAGTTCCACGTAGCGCATCCCGAGCGGCGGCAGGTCGGCCAGAAAGTGGCGCAGCGCCTTGGTCGCGTAGCCGCGCCCCTGGCGCCACGGGACCACCGAATAGCCGACGTGGCCGAGGCAGTAGGGCGGCAGCGACTCGCCACCGGGCTGCCAACGGAAGGAGATCACACCGGCGAATGCGCCGTCCCACAGCCAGCGGCGATACCCCGGCAGCCGGGGCACTGCGGTGCCATCGGGGAGATGGATCGGCGGACCGCTGGCGGTCATGTCGTCCTGCTCGGCCAGGAAGCGGGCGGCGTCCTCGTTGACGCGCGCCAGCTCCTCCGCGGCCGCTTCCGGGCGCCTGGTATCGGGCGACCAGCCGCGGGCCAGGGCATCGCGGTAACTCTCGAGGTGTTCGGCGGCGGGGATGACGAGGTGCATGACATCAATATCAACGGGACGCCGGGATGCGCGTAGGGCGCGCGGGACCGTACGGGCGCAGCATGCTGCGCCCATACGTACCCACCCGTGCGCGCTACGCTAATATTCAGGATGCCCAACACCCGCATTGTCGCCACCGGCCGCGCCGTCCCCGAGCGCGTCGTCACCAACGACGACCTCAGCAAGCTGATGGACACCACCGACGAGTGGATCCGCCAACGCACCGGCATCCAGCAACGTCACTGGGCGGTCGAGGGCGACTCCGCCACCGGCTTCTCGCTCCTCGCGACCCAGCGGGCGCTGGCCAAGGCGGGGATGGAGGCGTCCGAACTCGATGCGATCGTCTACGCCACCTCCACCTCGGACCACTTCGCCCCCGGCAACGGCGTCTATCTCCAGCAGGCCCTCGGCATCGGCACCATCCCGGCCATCGACATCCGCACCCAGTGCAGCGGCTTCGTCTACGGCCTCTCGATCGCCGACGCCTATATCAAGAGCGGGATGTACCGCACGGTGCTGGTGGTCGGGTCGGAGTTGCAGAGCACCGGGATGGACGTGACCGACCGGGGCCGCAACACGGCGGTGATCTTCGCCGATGGAGCGGGCGTCGCGATCGTGCAGGCGTGCGACGAAGCCGCGGGCTCGGGGATCCTCGCCTGGGACCTGCACTCCGAAGGCGAACATGCCGGGCTGCTCTGGGTCGACACGCCAGGGAGCATCTATCACCCGCGGAACCAGGCCGAGCATATCGCCGAGGGGAAGGGCTTCCTCGACATGGACGGCAAGGAGGTCTTTCGGCACGCCACCACGCGGATGCCGGAGTCCGTCGGTGCCGTGCTCGAGAAGGGCGACAAGCGCGCGGAGGATCTCGCGCTGCTGATTCCGCATCAGGCCAACCTGCGCATCTCCGAGATGGTCCAGAAGCGCCTCGGCCTCCGCGATGACCAGGTCTACAACAACATCCAGCGCTACGGCAACACCACCAGCGCGACGATTCCGATCGCGCTCGACGAGGCGCTGGAGCAAGGGCTCCTGAAGCGCGGCGACCTGCTGGCGATCACGGCGTTCGGGTCGGGTTTTCTGTGGGGGAGTGCGCTGATTCGGTACTGATCCACGGACACTGCCCTGAGGCCGCCAAACCGCCACCCCTGCCGCGTGGCACGGGTGGCGGGTATGCTGAGAGAACCCCTCTGGAGCCTTCCTGGCACGTCGTCACGCCATTGTGCGGTGCGCAGTCCTTTGCGTCTGTCTGCCGTTCGTGGCGCGAGCGCAGGCCACGACCTTCACGCCCCCGGCGGTGGAGCGGATCGCACCCCAGTTGGAGTTTTCGCGGATCATCGCGGGAGCCATCGGGAGCGACGGGCGAACCTGTACGCTTGATGACATCGAACTGAAGCTGCACTGCGTGGGCGCGGATGGCTCGCCGCTCTGGTCGTTCGGGCGCAAAGGCGAGGGGCCCGGCGAGTGGACCTCGATCTACCGGTTGGGGATCGCGGCGAACAACGTGGTGACCGTGATTGGACACGGGATCCAGCTGCACCAGATCGGCGCCGACGGCAAGTTCCTTCGCCAGGCGCGCCTGCCGGGCTCCTTCGGACAACCCGGCGCCGTGATTGCGATCTCGCCTGACACGTTCGCGATCTCGGGGACCTTCCACCAACGCGGTGTCCTGAGTCTTGCGGCGATTCACCTGTTCGCATTCGTCGGCGACAGCATTGCGTACCTCCGGTCGTTCGGTACGCTCCCGGACATCACCGACCCGGAGCAAGGATCGATGCTCCCGGCCGGTCCTGTTTCCATGACCGCGCGGCGCACCTTCCTGCACGCGCGCGGTTTGCCGAACACCGTGTCTGAGTATTCACTGACCGGAAAGTTGCTGCGGCAGGTCACCAGTCCGATCATCCGTTCGATCCGAGCAAGGGCCAAGTCCGCCCGCGGTACGCCAGTCGGAGCACGATCGGAGGCCCGCGAATACCGGGGAGGTGGTGGGGTTCGGCCGTTCTACGGGCCGGCCGGGTTGCCCCAACCCCTGCCGGCTGGCCTCAACCGAAAGGGCGGCATTTCCTGCACACCTGCGACGACGAGCCCTGCCTGGTGCGGTTCAAGAGCGCGCCGTATTTCGGATCCTCTCGCCCCTGAATCTTCCCGGGGCCTGTTGCGTACTGAAACAGGTCACCCCCTTGGAGGGCTTCATGTTCGGATTCATCGGCGGCATCATCGGTCTGGCCATCACCGGCTTCGTGGCCCTGACCGCGTTCGGCTTCACCCGCGAGTACGTCCGCAGCCGGCTCCGCTTCGTCGACGCCGTCCGCCATCCGCTCGCCCCCTGGCTCGCCGGCGGTGCCGTCGCGCTCATCGCCGCCCCCGTCGTGGCGCTCCTCCCGATCGTGGGCGGCGGGACAGCGCTGATTGCCGGGGCTGCCACCGCGATGGGCACTGCCAGTGGCGTCAAGGCGATCCGTTCCGGCGACTGACCCACCCCTGACCCTGGAGGCCCGATGCACGACCTGGTCCCGCTCATGATCTTCGCGATCCCCATCATGGGGATCATCCATTCGATGGTCACCAAGCTCGCGAAGACGCGACTGGAAGAGGCGAGACTGCGCGCCGGCGAGATGGTCGACGGGGGCCTGGCCGCCATCGAGGACCTCCGGGCCGAAGTCGATGGCCTCCGCGCCGAGCTCAGCGAAGTGCATGAACGGCTCGATTTCACCGAACGCCTCCTCGCCAAGGGGACCACCCCGGCCGAATAGCCGGGCGTCTCATGTCCGACCACGCCACTCGGCTTTATATTCCGGGATGGCAACCATCTCCTGCGTCCGCTGCGGCACCTCCGGGGAATCCCAGGCCTTCAAGCCCTTCCCCAACGAACTCGGCGAGCGCGTCTACACCACGATCTGCCGGAATTGCTGGGCCGAATGGCTCAAGACCCAGCAGCAGCTGATCAACCACTACGCCCTCATTCCGCACCAGCCAAAGGCGAAGGAGTTCCTGCTCCGCAACATGGAGCAGTTCCTCTTCGGCGAAGGCGCGCCGGACTCGCTGCCGTGAGGTAGTCCCCTCGCTGGCCGCCACGTGCGACGCGTCCCCCCACCATGGAGCCCCCCCATGACCCACCTCGGACCGCGTGAAGGAATCACCACTGGCGTCATCGGCGCCGTCATCGTCGCCGCGTTCTACCTGCTCCTCGACACCGTCAACGGTACGCCGCTCCTGACGCCGAGCATCCTCGGCGAGGTGCTCGTGCTGCGGAACGGGACGCCCAATCTGACCGTGCCGGTCGGCATGGCCATCGCGGCCTACACGGTGGTCCACCTGATCGCCTTCGGCCTCTTCGGGCTCTTCCTCGCGCGGATGGTGCACCTGTCGGAGCGGTCATCGGTGGCGCGCTACGGCGTGCTGCAACTGCTCGTCGCCTTTCTCTTTGCGTTCTATGGCGTGCTGGCCGTGGCTTCGGAGGTGACCCGTGGCCTCTTTCCGCTCTGGGGTGTGCTCGCCGCCAACGTCGCTGCCGCCCTGGCGATGGGTGCCTATCTCTGGAATCGGCATCCGGCATTCCGTGCCGCCATCCGCCGCACGCCACTCGGGGCAGGCGATAGCGCCGACGCGTGATGCACATATAGCGTCGGACCGCCGGACGGATTAGCATCCGGGCATTCCCCAAGCCGGAAGTTCATGCCCGATCGCGTCCTGCGGGTCCATCCCGACGACAACGTCCTCGTGGCGCTCGTGCCCCTCGCCGCCGGGGACCACGTGCGTCACGCCGACGGCGAACTGGTCCTCACCACGCAGGTCTCCCCCAAGCACAAGTTCACCACCACCGCGCGCGCCGTCGGCGACCCGATCGTCATGTACGGCATCCTCGTGGGCAAGGCGGTGGCTCCGATCGCCGCCGGCGAGGCGATCACCACCGGCAACGTGCGCCACGCGGCCGCCGAGATGCACGCAGCAACGGGCGCGCGTCCCTACACGCCGCCCGACGTGACCGCGTGGCGGCAGCGGACCTTCCTTGGCTATCACCGCGCGGACGGCCAGGTGGGGACCCGCAATCACTGGCTGGTGATCCCACTGGTGTTCTGCGAGAATCGCAACGTCAACATGATCCGCCAGGCATTCGAGGAGGAGCTCGGCTTCTCCCCGCCCGACATCTACCGCCAGCAGGTCCGCGCGCTCCTCGAACGCCACGGCGAGGGCGGCCGCGGCAACACCCAGGGCCGGGTGCGCCAGTCGGGGCGCGTCTTCGGCAACATCGACGGCATCAAGTTCCTCACCCACTCGGGTGGCTGCGGCGGCACGCGCGAGGACTCGCGCAATCTCTGCGGACTGCTCGCCGGGTACCTGCACCATCCGAATGTCGCCGGCGCGACGGTGCTCTCGCTGGGCTGCCAGCACGCGCAGGGTGACCTCCTCCGCGAAGAGATCGCCAAGCGGACCCCCCATTTCGACAAGCCGCTTTTCTTCTTCGAGCAGCAGGGGCAGGCATCCGAGCTGGCGATGCTCACCGCCGCGATCGAGCAGACCTTCTACGGCCTGGTGGAAGCGGATCAGGTCATCCGATCGCAGGCGCCGCTCTCGAAGCTCACCGTCGGCCTCAAGTGCGGTGGCTCCGACGGCTTCTCCGGCATCACCGCGAATCCGGCGGTGGGCCATGCGGCCGACCTGCTCGCCGCACTCGGCGGCACGACACTGCTCGCCGAGTTCCCGGAACTCTGCGGCGTGGAGCAGGAGTTGATCGACCGCTGCACCGAACCGCGCCACGCCGAGCGGTTCATGCACTTGATGAGCGCCTACAACGCGCGCGCACAGGCCGTGGGCTCCGGGTTCGACATGAATCCGTCTCCCGGCAACATCAAGGACGGATTGATCACCGATGCGATGAAGTCCGCCGGTGCGGCACGGAAGGGCGGTAGTTCCCCCGTGACCGACGTTCTCGATTACCCGGAGTATGCCACGACCCCCGGGCTCAATCTTCTCTGCACCCCGGGCAACGACGTGGAAGCGACCACGGCGCAAGTCGGCGCGGGGGCCACCGTGGTGCTCTTCACCACCGGCCTCGGCACGCCGACCGGCAACCCAATCGCCCCGGTGGTCAAGCTCGCCACCAACACGGCACTGGCTACGCGAATGGCCGACCTGATCGACATCGACTGTGGTCGCATTCTCTCCGGCGACACCACCATCGCGGGGATGGGCGAGGAAATTCTCGAGTTGATCATCGCCGTGGCGAGCGGGCAGCTGACGCGTGCCGAGGAGCTGGGGCAGGACGATTTCATTCCCTGGAAGCGCGGAGTGTCTCTGTGAGTGCGGCGAAGTTTCGGCTCGACGGCAAGACGGCGGTGGTCACCGGCGCGGGCAGCGGGATCGGTCTCGCGATTGCGCGCACCTTCGCCGCGGCCGGGGCGAATGTCCACCTGGTCGACATCTCGGCGGAGGCGGTGCAATCCGCGGCCCACGAGCTGGTCAGCGGTGGGGCGACGGCCTGGGCGCACCCCTGCGACGTCAGCAGTCATGACGACGTCGCGCGGGTCTTCGCTGATATCCACAAGCGCGGCCCGGTGCAGCGACTGGTGAATTCGGCCGGTGTCGCGCATATCGGCAACCTGGCCAACACCCCCGAGGAGGACTTCGACCGCCTCTTCCGGGTCAACGTGAAGGGGAGTTTCCTCTGCATGCAGGCCGTGATCGACGAGATGCAGGCCGCCGGCGAGGGAGCGATCGTCAACATCGCCTCGGTGGCGGCGACGGTGGGCATTGCCGATCGCTTTGCCTACTCGATGACCAAGGGCGCGGTCGTGTCGATGACGCTCTCAGTGGCGAAGGACTACGCCAAGCACGGCATCCGGTGCAACGCGATTTCGCCTGCGCGAGTGCACACCCCGTTTGTCGACGGCTTCCTCGCGAGGACCTATCCCGGCCGCGAGGCGGAGATGTTCGCCAAGCTCGCGGCCACGCAACCGATCGGCCGGATGGGCCGCCCCGAGGAAGTCGCCGACCTGGCGCTCTTCCTCTGTTCGGACGAGGCGTCGTTCATCACCGGCAGCGACTATCCGCTCGACGGCGGCTTCATCCGCCTCAACAGTTGAGCTTCGGAGTGCCAGCATGAAGTTGATTCGCGTGGGCCTGCCAGGTGAGGAGCGGCCCGGTGTCCTCGCCGCCGATGGCAGCCGCATCGATTGCAGCGCCCTTGGGGAGGATTGGGACGAGCGCTTCTTCGGACACGGCGGTCTCCCTCGGCTTGCCGCCTGGCTCGAGACGCATGGCGCCAGCGCGCCACGCTTCGACCCCGGCGAGCGCCTCGGTTCCTGCGTGGCCCGGCCGTCGAAGATCATCTGCATCGGAATGAACTACCGGCTGCATGCCAAGGAGATTGGTGCGCCGGAGCCGACCGAGCCGATCATCTTCCTCAAGGCCACCACGGCACTCTGTGGTCCGAATGATGAGGTGATGATTCCGCGCGGCTCGCAAAAGACCGACTGGGAGGTGGAGCTCGCCGTCGTGATCGGGAGCACCGCCCGCTACGTGAGCGAGGTCGACGCCATGTGCCACGTGGCCGGCTTCGTCCTCCACAACGATTACAGCGAGCGCGAGTATCAGATGGAGCGCGGCGGGCAGTGGGTCAAGGGGAAAAGCTGCGACACCTTCGCGCCGCTCGGGCCCTTCCTGGCCACGCGCGACGAGATCGCCGATCCTCACGCGCTGCGCCTCTGGCTGAAGGTCAATGGCGAGACGCTGCAGGACAGCAACACCAACGACCTGATCTTCAACATCCCGACGATCGTCTCCTACCTCTCGCAGTTCATGACGCTGCTGCCGGGCGACGTGATCTCAACCGGCACACCCGCCGGGGTCGGCCTCGGCTTCAAGCCGCCGCGCTACCTCAAGCCTGGCGACGTGGTCGAACTCGGCATCGACGGCCTCGGGAGCTCGAGTCAGCGCGCCGTGGCCTACCCCGGGACGCCGAGCGCCTGATGCTCAGAATCGATGCCCACCAGCACTTCTGGCAGTACGATCCGGTGCGTGACGCCTGGATCAACGACGGCATGGCGGTGTTGCGCCAGGACTTCCTCCCCGCCGACCTCGGCCCGCTGCTCGCCGCCAATGGCATCGACGGCTGCGTGGCCGTCCAGGCCGACCAGTCGGAACGCGAGACGCAGTTTCTCCTCGATCTGGCCCGCGACTTTCCCTTCATCCGCGGCGTCGTGGGATGGGTGGATCTCCGCTCGCCGCAGGTCGGTGATCGCCTGGCGCACTTTGCCGCCGACCGGCGCTTTCGTGGCGTGCGCCACCTGGTCCAGGGCGAACCGGATGACGCCTTCCTGCTCCAGCCCGACGTGGTGCGCGGCATCGGAGCCCTGACGCCGCTCGGCCTGACCTACGATCTCTTGCTGGTGCCTCGGCAGCTCCGCGCCGCCACCCTGCTTGCCGCCATGCTGCCCGACCAGCGCTTCGTCCTCGATCACCTGGCCAAGCCGCCGATCAAGGAGGGGCTGCTCGAGCCGTGGGCCTGTGACCTTGGCGCACTCGCGCTCCACGAGAATGTGTACTGCAAGCTCTCCGGGCTGATCACCGAGGCCGACTGGGGGTCCTGGAAGCCTGCGCAGTTGCGGCAATACCTCGACGTCGTGGTGGAGTCGTTCGGCGTCGATCGGCTGATGTGGGGCTCGGATTGGCCGGTCTGCCTGCTGGCCGGGAGCTACCACGAGGTGCGCGAGGTGATCGCGGAGTACCTGGTGCGGTTCAGCGTGGATGAGCGGAGTGCGATCTTCGGCGGCAACGCCGCGACCTTCTACGGTCTCGAGGGGTAGCCAGTGGATTTGGGACTCGGCGGCAAGGTCGTGGTGGTAACGGGCGGCGCCAAGGGGATCGGCGCGGCGATCGTTCGCGCGGCGGCGGCCGAGGGGATGATCACGGTGATCGTGGATCGTGACGCGGCCGCGGGCGCGGAGCTCGCCGCCGCACTGCGGAGCACCGGCCACACCGTCGAGGTCGTCACGGCTGCGCTCGACGAGGCCGAGGCGTGCGCCGAGGTGGTGGCGACGGTGATGGTGCGTTGCGGCCGGATCGACGCGCTGGTCAACAATGCCGGGGTGAACGATGGGGTGGGACTGGCAAATGGATCGCCCGCAGCGTTTGCTGCCTCGCTGGAGCGCAATCTCTCGCACTACTATGCCATGGCCCACCATGCGTTGCCGGCACTCACGGCATCGCGGGGGTGCATCGTCAACATCGCCTCGAAGGTGGCGCTTACGGGCCAGGGTGGGACGTCGGGCTATGCGGCCGCGAAGGGGGCGATCCTCGCGCTCACGCGGGAATGGGCCGTCGAGCTGCTGCCGGCCGGGATCCGTGTCAATGCCGTGGTGCCCGCCGAGGTGATGACGCCGCTGTACGAACAGTGGCTCGCGACGCACCCCGATCCGGCGGCGAAGCTCGCCGGAATCGTGACGAAGATTCCACTTGAACAGCGGATGACCACGGCCGAGGAGATCGCGGCAACGGTCATCTTCCTGCTGTCCTCGAAATCGGCCCACACCACCGGCCAGCAACTGCACGTGGACGGCGGCTACGTCCATCTCGATCGCGCCATCCACTGAGCGGTTCCCGCTCGACCCCCCTGCGCACAGGACTGCCATGACCGGCCACACGGCACCGCTCACGGAACGGCGCTTCCTCGTTCCCCTGATGTTGATCACCTCGCTCTTCTTTCTCTGGGCGCTGGGCGTCAACCTCAATGACATCCTGATTCCGCACCTCAAGAAGGCGCTCGATCTCACCGACTTCCAGTCGTCGCTGATCCAGACCGCGTTCTTCGGCGGCTACTTCCTCGCAGCGCTGCCGGCGGGATGGCTGATGCGGCGGGTCGGCTACAAGCGCGGCATCCTGACCGGGTTGATGATCTGCGCCACGGGGACACTGCTCTTCCTCCCGGCGGCGGCGACGCGGGAGTATGCCTTCTTCCTGCTGGCGCTCTTCGTGATGGCATGTGGCCAGTGCTTCCTCGAGGTCGCCGCCAACCCGTACGTGACGGTGCTGGGGCCGCCGGAATCGGCCGCGCGCCGGCTCAACACCGCGCAAGCGTTCAACTCCGTCGGTGCGCTGGTCACACCGATCCTCGGCGCGACCTTCATCCTCTCCGGCGTCGAGTACTCTCAGGTGCAGCTCGCCGCGATGGGGCCCGAGGCGGTCGAGCTCTACCGGATCACCGAGTCGCAGGCGGTGCGCGGGCCGTACCTGGTGATCACCGCCATCTTCCTCATCGTGGCCTTCCTGATCTGGCGCACCAAGCTTCCCGACGTGGTCGAGGCGGCGCATGATGGTCACGCCGCAGCGCCGGCCACGGGAAGCATCATGGCGCACGGCAATCTGGTGCGCGGCGTGATCGCGCAGTTCTGCTACGTCGGCGCGCAGGTCGGCGTCGCCTCGTTCGTCATCCGCTTCGCGCAGCAGGTGGTCCCCGGCACCGCCGAGCGGGCCGCCGCCGGCTTCCTCAAGTACCACCTCCTCGGCTTCATGCTCGGCCGCTTCCTCGGCTCGGCCATCATGCAGACGATTCCGGCACCGCGCATGCTTGCCTTCTTCGCGGCCGGCTCGCTGGCCTGTGCCGTCACCGCGATTTCCACGACCGGGGCGATGGCGATCTGGGCGGTGGTCCTGATCGGCTTCTTCCACTCGATCATGTTCCCCACCATCTTCGCCCTGGCGCTCGATGGCCTCGGCGCGCACACCAAGTTCGGGTCGTCGCTGCTGGTCATGTCGATCGTCGGCGGCGCGATCCTCCCCGCCGTGATGGGCTATCTCTCCGACGTCCGCGGCATCCAGACGGCATTCATCGTTCCGGCGCTCTGCTATCTCGTGGTCTTCCACTTCGGCTTCCGCGGCTATCGCCACCCCGGCATCAACGACACGGCCACCCTCGAATCGGCCGCCTGAGGACTTCCCATGCTGCGACGCTTCTGTCTGACGCTCGACCTGCAGGACGAGCCCGCGCTGATCAAGGAATACGAGGCGTGGCATCGCGACGTCTGGCCCGAGGTGCTCGAGTCGCTGCGTGACTCGGGGATCAAGGAGATGACGATCTATCGCCTCCAGAACCGGCTCTGCATGATCATGGAGGTGACCGAGCGCTTCTCCTTCGAGGCGAAGGCCGCCGCCGACCTCCTCAACACCCGGGTGCAGGAATGGGAGGAGATGATGTGGCACTTCCAGCGCCCGCTCCCGTGGGCCAAGCCAGGCGAGAAGTGGTTGCCGATGGAGCCGATCTTCATCTTCCACGCATGAGTGTCGCCCTCTTCATCCCGTGCTACGTCGACCAGCTCTACCCCCAGGTGGCGCGCGCCACGTTGGCGGTGCTGGCGGCGCGCGGGGTGACGGTGGAGTATCCGCTGGCACAGACCTGTTGCGGGCAGCCGATGGCGAACGCCGGCTGCGAGGGTGATGCCCACGCGGCCGCGCGGCGCTTTGTGCGCACCTTCGCCGGCTACGACACGATCGTCGCGCCCTCGGGGAGCTGCGTCCACTACGTCCGACACCACTTCGACGCGCTGCCGCAGACCTCGCAGGTGCAGCACGTCCGGAACGCCACCGTCGAACTCAGCGAATTTCTGCTGACCCTCCCCGAAGGGCCACCGATCGATTTCCCGTATCGCGTCGGTGTGCACGTCGGTTGCCATGCGCTGCGCGGACTGCGTCAGGCGGTCTCCTCCGAGCTTGGTCCGACTCCCGGCGGAGCGCTGCGCACCCTGCTCGCCACGCTCCGCGGTGCGGAGGTCGTGGCGCTTGACCGCCCCGATGAGTGCTGCGGCTTCGGCGGCACCTTTGCCGTCGACGAACCTGCAATCTCGGCGCGGATGGGGAGCGATCGGATCGCCGACCACCGACGTCACGGTGCCCAGGTGCTGGTGAGTGGCGACATGTCGTGCCTGATGCACCTCGACGGGATCGTGCGTCGCCAGGGCGCGCCACTCCCGGTGATGCACATTGCACAGATCCTGAACGGCGAACGGCCGTGACGATCACCACGCACCCCGAGGCCGCCGAGGCGTTTGCGCAGGATGCCGAGCGGACGGCGTGGCACGATCAGGCGCTCTGGTTCGTGCGCGCCAAGCGCGACCAGGTGACCCGCGCGATTCCGGAGTGGGAAGCGCTGCGCACCCTCGCCTCGGGCATCAAGGCCCACACGCTGTCACGGCTCGACGAGTACCTCGAGCAGTTCGAGCGGAACGCGCTGGCCAATGGTGTGGTGGTGCATTGGGCCGCCGATGCCGACGAGCACAACCGGATTGTCCTCGGCATCCTCCGTGATCGCGGCGCGACCCGGTTGGTCAAGAGCAAGTCGATGCTCACCGAAGAGTGCCACCTCAATCCGTACCTCGAGGCGCACGGCATCACCGTCGTCGACAGCGACTTGGGCGAGCGGATCGTGCAGCTCGGCCGCGAAGCGCCAAGCCACATCGTGATGCCGGCGATCCACAAGCGGAAGGCAGAGGTCGGGGCGCTCTTCGCCGAGCACTTCGGCACCTCGCCGGACGAGGACGACCCGGGGCGCCTTGCGGATGCCGCGCGTGGGCCGCTCCGCTCGGCACTCTTCGGCGCCGATGCGGCGCTGACGGGCGTCAACTTCGGGGTCGCCGAGACGGGCGGGATCGTGGTCTGCACCAACGAGGGGAACGCCGACCTCGGCGTCCACCTGGCACCTATCCACATCGCCTGCATGGGCATCGAGAAGCTGGTTCCGCGGGTGGCCGACCTCGGCGTCTTCCTGCGACTGCTGGCACGGAGTGCCACCGGCCAGCCGATCACCGCGTACAGTTCGCACGTGGTGACACCGCGTGCCCCCGGGCAGCTCCATTTCGTGATCGTCGACAATGGTCGCAGTGAGCACCTCGGCCGGCCGGAGTTTCGCGAGGCGCTCGCCTGCATCCGCTGTGGCGCCTGCCTCAACACCTGCCCGGTCTATCGTCGGAGCGGGGGACACAGCTACGGCAGCACCATTCCCGGGCCGATCGGCGCGATCCTCTCGCCCGGGGTCGACCTCGCCAAGCACGCCTCGCTGCCGTTTGCCTCGACGCTCTGCGGGTCGTGCGGCGACGTCTGCCCGGTCAAGATCGACATCCCGCAGCAGCTCTATCGCTGGCGGCAGATGGTCGGACGCGCCGGGCTCCTCCCCGCGAAGAAGCGACTGACCATGACGCTGCTCGGCGGCGTCTTCGGATCGCGCGCGTGGTATGAATGGTGTGGCCGTATGGCGCGGGTGGCCCTGCGCGTGGTGCCAGGGTGGTTGGCGCGCCGGACCGCATGGGGACGGGAGCGGGAACTCCCCGTGGCGCCGAAGGAGTCGTTCCGCGAGTGGTACCAGCGGAGCGGACGCGGATGAGCAGCCGTCAGGAGATCCTCGACGCGGTGCGGCGCAATCGTCCTGACGCGCGGCCACTGCCGGACCTTCCGACCGGCGCGGCATTGCCGCATGATGCCGTGGAACGCTTTGCGGCGATGGTCCGTGAGGTCGGCGGCGAGGCGGTGATCACCGGCGACGTGTCGACGGCGATCCACAACCGCTACCCGGAGGCGCGCCGAGTCATCTCGATGATGGACGGGGCGCCGTTCACCGCAGGCTCACTCGACGGGATCGACCTGGTAATAATCCGTGGCGAACTCGGCGTCGTCGAGAACGGGGCGATCTGGGTGGCGGAATCGGCGATGGGGCATCGGGCGTTGCCGTTCGTCACGATGCATCTGGTACTCGTGCTGCGCGCCACGGATCTCGTGGCCGACATGCATGGCGCCTACGCGGCGCTGGGACTGGAACGCAGAACGCCGGGCTTTGGCGTCTTCATCTCGGGGCCGTCAAAGACGGCCGACATCGAGCGCGCGCTGGTCATCGGGGCGCAGGGGCCGCGGTCGCTGATGGTCGTCATCACACCGCCGTAGGGGCGACGCTTGCGTCGCCCCTACGAAAATCGACACCAGCCCGCCGCAAGGATATCCCATTTCGTACGGGCGACGCATGCGTCGCCCCTACCATCTCAATCCCACCTTGAACCCCACATCGACCGCCGGCCCGCGCGGCGCCAGATCTTCGGTGATACCGATCTGCAGCTCTGGCCACCCTTTCTTGAAATTGACGAGCCCCCCCGCATCGAGCGTCACGTCGCGCCCATCGACCGACGCCCAACCCGTCTCCTTCCAGTTCGCCGTTTGGAAGGCAATCGTGGCGAAGAGCGACTGACTCCCGGAGAATCGCCAGCGACTGCCGATGAGCCCGCCGAGGAAGGCGCTCTGTTGGTAGGCCGCCAGGGCGCCCTGCGTCGGGGTCCAGCCGGCGGAGAGGCCGGCATCGACAATGATCCGATTGCTCGCTGCCACTCGCGACGTGAAGGAGCCGGCGAGGCCGACCGACTTGCGCCCCCAGCCATCGCCCGATGCCGTCGCCGTGGGCAGCGTGATGGTGCCGACCAATTGTGACCGCCCGAAACGCGCGCCGGCGCCGAGGCGGAGGTCGCCGAGGAAGGTCCCGGGGCGGGAGCGGTCGATGACCCGGCCGTCGGGAAGGGTCTGCGTCCAGCCGAAGGTGTCTTCCGGGCGGCGGTTTCGCGCCGGCACCGGCAGTCCGATCAGGTCGTGATACCAGTTCAGGAAGGCGTCGAGTTTCCCATCGTAGCCGCCCCGCACCGAAAGGTCGCCGATGAGAAAGGCCGTCGGCGACAGATCCCTCGTCACCCACAGGTCCATCTGCAAGAGTTCGGCGTCGAACAGGTATTCCCTGCGGTCGACCGATGTCCCCGTCTCGATCACATTGCTGTAGTCGGTGACCAGCCGCACCCGCCAGCCCGGCGCTGCCCCGACGATCGGCTGCGCATAGAGGGGGGACCGGGCGGCGATGATCGGATTCACCGGAACGAATGGCGGCAGATCCTGGGCGGCAACCGGCACCGCGGCGAGGAGGAGCGCAAAGGCAGGGAGGAGGCGCATCCCGGAAAGGTAGCGCCGCTCGACTATACTCTAGGAATGCGCCCCGCCACCCGTAGCGCCCTCCTCGCGACCCTCGCCATCGTCCTCGCCCACCTCGGCGACCAGTATGCCTGGCTCCATCTCGGCAAGCCGGGTGTCTACGACGCCGACTTCGGCCGGATGCTGCGGATCGCCGGCTATCTCCCGCTGTGGATCCTGATGGCGGTCGCCGTCTTTCTGCACACGAGCGATCGCCGCACCGCGCTGCTCATTGGCGGGATGCCCACGCTTGGCGGACTCGCCGCAGAGGTCGTCAAGATCCTGCTGCGTCGCGAGCGGCCGAGGCTGCACGATGGCGCCTACTACTTCCGGCCCTTCAGCGATCACTTCTGGTCCACGCGCGACATCGGGCTGCCGTCATCCCACGCCTTCGTGGCGTTCAGCGGCGCCTGGATCCTCTGCCGAGTCTATCCGAGGGCGTGGCCGGTCTGGGTTGGGCTCGCGGCGGGGTGTGCGCTGACGCGCGTGCAAGCCGAAGCGCACTTCCTCTCGGATGTGACGGTGGCGGCGGTGTTGGCGTACGGGATGGTGGCGTGGTGCTGGGGAAAGTGGGGCTACCGCCCCACCCCGTGAACCTTGGCGTCGGGCATCGCCTCGGGGTGCATCGCCAGATCGAAGGCAATGAAGAGCATCTTCGAGAACGGATAGAGCACCAGCGGCGCGATCACCATGAGCGCCGGCGCACCGAACTGCAGGAAGCTCCACGGCGGATTGGGCCAGGTCCGGACGATGATCACCGCCATCGCGATGAAGAGCGTCACTTCCGAGGCCACCAGATTCAGCAGATTGGCGCCGACCCGATTCCCTGACGCCAGGGAATAGCCGCAGTGCGGGCAATCCTGGATCATCTGGACCCAGTAACGAAAGAGCCCGCCGCCGCCACAATGGGGGCAGCGGAGGCGCAGGGCCCGGGTGATGATGGTGCTGCGTCGATCCATGCTCACAACTTAATGGGGGCCGGGCGGCCGGAGGGTCGTGATCCGCAGCGTCCCAGGCGCGACCGGTTCGCTTGGCAGTGCCGGTCCCCCAGGCGGGGTGGTCGGAGCCGCCGCCAGGCTCAGTTGCTCGAGTCGGGGAAGGCCCCGAACCAGCAGGGCGCTCTGGGTGCCGGCGTCGGCCAGCGGGCCGAAGGTCGCCTCCCAGAGGAGCTGTTCCAGCGGCGCCCCGATCAGGGCTCGGGCCGTGGCCTCGATCGGGTGGAGCGGGAATTCGCCGCGCTCGATGCCGTGACGAAGGGCGCGCTCGAGGGAGAGTCGGCCTCTTGTTAGTAGTTCTGTTTCATACAACGTCACGACGTCCGGGAACAGTGGCGCCTCACGCATGACCAGGATCGCCACCCGTCGCGGCCCCGGCTCCTGCAACACCGCCTCCCACCGACTCAGCAGTAACGCCACCACCTCGCGCGCCGTCATCGCGCCGTACGCCTCGGCGATCTCCCGGCCCCGGCTCCAGCTCGAGTCGAGATGCCGCTCCACCACGGCCCGAAACAACGCCTCCTTCGAGGGGAAGTAGCGGTAGACCGTCCCCACCGTCACCCCGGCCGCTCGGGCAATCTCCTCGATCTTCGCCGCCGCGAAGCCAGCCCGGAAGAACTGCTCCAGGGCGGCATCGAGCAGCTCGTTGGGTCGCTCGGCGGCGCGGCGATTGAACTTGGCCATGTAGGTAAACGACCATTTACTTGCTTCGGAGTCAAGCGGGGACAGCGAAACGGCGAGAGGCAAACGGAAAACGTGGACGGCGAAGGAAAGCGCGATCAGGGTGTCGCCGACCACGACCCGCGCCGTTCGCCCTTCGCCGTTCGCTGTTCGCTGTTACGGCATCTTCCCCGTCACCGTCTCCGTCTTCTTCTGCCGCATGATCTGCAGCTTGTACTCCTCGCCCGTCTCGTAGGTGCGGAGAATGCGGGCCAGCTGTGCCGGCGAGGTCACCTTGCGGCCGTCGACGGAGGTGACGACGTCACCGGCCTGGAGGCCGAGTTCCTGCTTCTCGCCGACGTTGATGACCAGGACGCCCTCGGTGGCACCGAAGTAGGAGCCGAGGCCGGCGTTGAGCGAGGTCATCTCGAGGGCAGCGAGCGGACCGCCCATTGCCGCCGTGTTGATGGTGAAGCTGTAGCTGCCGCGCGTCATCGGGTCGCCGTTGATCTCGGCGAGGCGCAGCGTCTCCATGTTGCCGCCGGAGCGTGAGCGGACCCCAGCGAAGCCGGGGACATCCATCACGGTCGACGGCGTCACCTTCACGGTCTTGGTGCCGTTGCCGCGGCGCAGCTGGACTTCGATGGTCTTGTTCGGCTCGAGCGCGCCGATCATCGCGATCAGCTTGATGCCCGGCGTTTCGTCGCCCGACCCGGTCACAGCCTTGCCGGCGAGCTTGGCGATGACGTCGCCGGAGCGGACGCCGCCCTTGTCGGCGGGGCCGCCGGGGGTGACGGCGGTGACGTAGGCGCCCCACCGGTCGGTGTCGCGGGCGCGGGTGTCGATGGTGATGCCGAGGCGCGGGCGCGCTGCGATGGCAAGCATGGCGCGACCCGTCAGGTTGCGTGCTTCGGCGAGGCGGCCGCTCGCGATCGCGTTTTCCCGCAGCATCGCGCCGGCACGCACCTCGGCCAGGCGGTTCGTCGCGTCGAGCTCGGCCATCCGGCCAGCCGTGGCCCGCTCAGCGAGATCGCTGCGCATCCGGATCTGGGCGCCGGCCGCGCCACGGGTCGCCTCTTCCACGGCGCGCATCTGGCCGGTGATGGCACGCTCTTGCACGCCGGTACGAGCAACCTCGCTCGCCATCCGCTCGGCCTGGCGCTGCATCTGCACCGATTGCGCCTGCATCCGCACCGCCTGTTCCTGCATCCGTGCTGACGCGGCGCGCATTCGCTCGCAGGCCTTCGTCTCCTCCGCCTGGGGAAGACGCTTCCCGTCGACCTTCACGGTACAGTCCTTGTTCTGGATCATCACCGAGGTGTCCTGCGCGGCGGCGGGAGCCGCAGCGAGCAGAACGAACAGCAGTGAGTGGGTCAGGTTCCGCATGGTTGCTGCTCCGTCAGGGGGACCGCTTAGAGGTCCACGTTGCTGGCCTTGGTGACATGAACTTCCACCAGGGCATTCATCAGGCCGACGCGCTGTTGCCAGAGCGCCACTTCCTTTTCCAGTCGTTCCGCCTCGCTGGCCGAGCCCGCCCGGGCGAGCTCCGCATCCAGCGCGGCGATCTTGTCTTCCAGTTGCATCACGACTTCCGCGGTCGCACCATCTAGGACGCGCGAGTCGGGCTTCCAGTCGCGCAGTCGCTGTTCGAGCAGCTGCGAGTTGCTCATCGCCGTCTCGAGTTGCTGCTCGGCGTCGAGGGTCGGCGGTGCCAACAGGTGGCGGCCGACCACGGCGATCAGAAAACAGGCGGCGATCGAGAGACCCAACGTCGCGAGACGGCGCTGCCGAGTGTGCGACTGCTCCCAGTGGAGCCGAGCCTTCACGGCCGGGAACTGATCGCGACCCGGCGTCATGGTGGCCAGGGCACGGAGCCGCGCGGTCCGCTGGTGGAGGCGGTTCAATTCCGCCTGGCAGGCAGCGCAATCGGCGAGGTGCCGATGGGCCTCGGCCAGGACGGGCTCACTCCGGTCGCCGTCACGGACGGCAAGGAGCTGTTCCATCGAGAGGTGGGTGATCATGCCAGGGACTCCTCTCCCAGCCAGACGCGGAGGCGCTGGTGCGCCCGGGCCAGCTGGGACTTCGAGAAGGACGCCGTCTTCCCCATCTGGGTGGCGATCTCCTCGTGGGTGAATCCCTCCACGTCGTGCAGCCAGACCACGGCGCGAGCGGTGTCGCTCAGCCGTTCCAGGGCAGCCTCGAGGTCCATCTTGAGGGCGACCGAGGCGCCCCGCGAGGGGGCCAGATCGTCGTGGAGGTCGTCGGTGACGCGGTACTTGTTCCGCCGGAGGCGCATCAGCGCCTTGGAGGAGGTCACGGTGCGGATCCAGCCCCAAATGGAGCCATCTCCACGGTAGTTGCGAATACTACGACATACCTCGAAGAAGGTCTCCTGCAGCACATCCTCGGCGTCCTCGGTTGTGCGGCAGATCCGCCGGGCGAGGTTGTACGCCGGGGTGCTGTAGGCCCGGTAGAGGGTCTCCAGCGCGATCGGGTCGCCTTGCTTCGCGAGGGCGATCACCGAGTCGGCGTTCGGAAGGGTCATCGCATCCATCGTCAGGGCTCGTGTCATGGCAGCAGTATAGATGCAGGGACGGCCGGGAGCGTCGCAGGGGGCCGGACGAAGGGGGGCGGGGGGAGGGTTTCAGGACGGGATGATGGATGATGGATGATGGACAGTGATGAGTCCTGTGGGGGAGAGGCGGTCGGTCGCACCACCATCCACCATCCATCATCCATCATCCATCATCCTATCTTTCAGCCAACCCTCCACCGGAGCTCCGCCCGCATGGTGTCCCCGAAGCTGCAAGATGCCCTGAACGCCCAGATCAACCTCGAGCTCGCCTCCTCCTACGCCTACCTGGCGATGGCGGCCTACTTCGATGCCAATTCGCTGCCCGGCATGTCGAGCTGGATGCGGGTGCAGTCGGAGGAGGAGCGGGTCCACGCCATGAAGATCTATGACCACATGGGCGACCGGGGTGGCCAGGTGGTGTTGCAGGCGATTGCGGCCCCCGACCACGAGTTCGCCTCCCCACTGGCGGTCTTCCAGTCCGCGCTTCATCATGAGCAGGTGGTGACCCGCTCGATCAACGCCCTGTACGCCCTGGCCGTGGTGGAGAATGACTACCCGGCTCAGGTGATGCTGCAGTGGTTCATCAATGAACAGGTCGAGGAAGAGAAGAACGCCATGACGGCGATCGATCAGCTCAAGATGGCGGCCGGCAACCCGTCGGCGATTCTGATGCTGGACCAACTCTTTGGCGCGCGGACGGCGGAGCCGGCCGGCGGGGAGACCACCTGATGATCAAGTGGATTCTGGGCATTCTGGCGTTGATCATTCTCGCCGTGGCCGGCACCTGCTTCTACGGCTACAAGCAGCTCACTGGCGGGGGGAACAGCGCCTCGGTCACCATGGCGGGGACGCCGGAGCGGATCTTCGCGGCGCTGGCAACCGCCGACTCGATGGCCCTCTGGATGACCGACTCGAAGATCGAAGGCCCCTTCGGCAAGGGGCTGCTCGCCGTCGGTGACACGCTCCGGAGTCGCAGCGCCGCCAAGCCGGACAGCGTCACCGCGGTCAACAGTTCGTTCGATGGCGACTGGATTGTGCGCGA
This sequence comes from Gemmatimonadota bacterium, assembly GCA_016720805.1. NCBI lineage: Bacteria > Pseudomonadati > Gemmatimonadota > Gemmatimonadota bacterium. Next base: position 103,624 of record JADKJZ010000014.1, read on the forward strand.
GGTGAATGCCCCGACCCTCCTGGTCATGGAGATGGTCTCCGACTCGGCCGGCGTCCGCAAGGCCATCCTCGTCCGGCGCGACTCGCTCGCCGCCATGGGCGACTCGACCATGGTCGTCACCACCTTCTCGTCGCCGCTGTTCGACTCACTCGCCACCACCGTCCGCGACAGCAGCAAGGCCGGCTCGTCCATGCTCGCCGGCGCCAACAAGATCATGCTCGGCGCGATGCGGATGGGGACACAGGGGGAGCTGGAAGTGTTGAAGAAGCGGGTGGAGGGGAAGTAGGCGTTAGTCGCTGGTCGTTAGTCGTTAGATGATTGTCGTAGGTCATAAGTCGTAAGACGTGAAAGGTGAAACGTGGCCCGCGTGGGCGCCCGTTTCACCTTTCACGTCTTACCTCCACACGACTAACGACTACGACTAACGACTAACGACCCACGACCTACTGGACGGCCACGATCGAAAACGGGATGTCTGCCGCCACCCCGGCGACGGTCGAGCAGCCCACGCGCACCGTGCTGGTGCCGCCCGCGGTCGACGAGTAGTCCCAATACTGAATCGAGCAGCGGCCGGCGGTCGTGCCGACCGGTGAGACGATGAAGCTCTCCTTCAGTGTCCCGCTCCGGGCGAAGCCGGTAAAGGCGACGTCCCAGACGCCGGCGGAGGCGCGGGTGATCAGCACGGAGCCGGTACCGCGCACGGCGGAGTTGGCCGGTGTGTAGCTGGCGACGGCCGGCTGGTCGGCCAGCGCGAAACCGAGCGAGGCACCAGCCCGCGCGCCATCGGCCAGGAGTATGGTGTACCGACTGTCGACCGGGGCGCCGGCGGCGTCAAAGCAGCGGACGGCGACTTCCAGCGCGGTGGTGGTGCTGGTCGGTGCGCCCGGCTGACAAACCGCGGCGGTCGGTCCGTAGGCGGTGACGACCACGCCTTCACGATCGCTTGCGCCGGCGCGCTGCAACCCGGCGAAGCGGACGACGTAGCTGCCGGTGGCCACATGCTCGGAGAAGATCGAGCGGCCCAGCGGGTGATGACGCCACGTGCCGGAAGCCTCGGCGCTGGCCGTCGGCGAATCGACCCAGGCGAAGGCCGAGCGTCCGGAGAGGGTCCCCGAGCCGATGACCACGCTCGTGGAGGACTGGTCGGCGAGCACGCCGGCGTTGTCATAGCAACGGAAGATCAACTGCGAATCCCCCCAGTTGTCATCCATGCAGAAGCCGCCGTTGGTCGGGCTGTAGGCCGTCACAAACTGCGCGTTGATTGCCCCGCTCGGCACCGTCAATCCCGTCCAGCCAACCGTGTACAGTCCGAGCCCGGCGCGATTCATCGTGTTCGCCGCGGCGGTCGGGTTGTAGCTGTACTCGGCGTCGGGCGTCGTGGCGCCGGCTGTCGCCTCGTTGTTGTTCCAGGCAAAGGCGATCCGGCCATCGACGACGGTGACCTCGGTGCTGTCCTTGATCGTTTCCGACTCTGCGACGATCCAGCTGCTCCCCGGTGCGCTCGCGGTGACGACGCCGCTCGCCGAGACGGTCGCGGTCGCCGACGTGCGCGATGTCCAGGTGATCGTGCGCCCGGTCAGCACGTCGCCACCGGCGTTCTTGGGCGTCGCCGCGAGGGTGGTGGTGAGGCCGGTGCCGATGACGACAGAGGGCGTCGACATCGCGAGGGTGGCGACTGGACCGGACGGAATGGGGTCGGGGCCGGTCGTGTCGGCACCGCAGGCGGTGAGCGTGGCCAAGACGATGAAGGGGAGCGCAGCGCGGGACTGTTGCATGGTGATTTCCTCGGGGGATGAAGATCCCGGCAGGTATCGACCGATGCAGGTGCCGAATGGGGGGGGGGGGGGGGGGGGGGGGGGGGGGGGGGCCGCGGCCGGGGGGGGGCCGCCGGCGGGGGCCGGCGGGGGCGGGGCGGCGCGGCGGCCCGGGGGCGGGGGCGGGGGGCAGGCCCGAGGGGGGGGGCCTCGGGGGGGGGGAGGGGGCCGGCCGGGGGAAGGGGACCGCGGGAAGGGGGGCCCGGTCGGCCCCGGGCGGGGGGCGCGGGCCGGGCGGGCCGGGGGGGGCGGCGGAGGGGCACGCCGCCGGGGTGAGGGGGGGGGGGCCGCCGGGCGCCGGGGGGGGCGGGGGCGGGGGGCCCGCGGCGGCGGGGGGGGGGGGGGGGGGCGGGGGGGGCGGCGGGGGGAGGGGGGGCGGGGCGCCCCCGCGCCCCCCCCCCCCCCTGGGGGGGGGTCTTAGAAGAGTCGCCCCCCGAGCGGCACCGCCAGCGTCGGCTCGAGCAGCACGACCGCGCCCTCGGGGTCCGGCACCCCGAGCACCAGGACCTCGCTCTTGATGCCGGCGATCCGCTTCGGCGCGAAGTTCACCACGGCGACCACGAGGCGACCAACGAGCTGTTCCGGGGTGTAGTGCACCGTGAGTTGCGCGCTCGAGGTCTTGATGCCGAGTTCGGCGCCGAAGTCGATGGTGAGGACGTAGGCCGGCTTCAGCGCCCTGGGGTTCGGTGCGGCGGTGAGGACGCGGCCGACCCGGATGTCGACCGCGAGGAAGTCGTCGAAGGAGATGTCTGCAGTCATGCGTTGGGCTCCGCTATCGATCATCGATCATCGATGATCGATGATCGATGATCGATGATCGATTCAGCTCGCCACCACAAACGACAGCATCCGCCCCGGCACCCAGATCACCTTCTTGATCTCGCCGACGAGGTACTTCGCCACCGCCGGATCCGCCTCGGCCGCAGCGCGCACCACCGCTTCGGTCGAATCGCGCGGCACCACCACGCTGCCGCGCGTCTTGCCGTTGACCTGTACCGCCACCGTGATCGTGTCCTCGATCGTCAGGACCGGATCGTAGCTCGGCCAGGCCGAGTCGAAGATCGTGGTCCGGTGCCCAAGGCGCTCCCAGCACTCCTCGGCGAAGTGCGGGGCGAACGGTGCCGTCATCTGCACCAGCTCGCTCACCAGGGTGCGCTCGGCGCAGTTCTGGTCGCGGAGGACGTTGACCAACTCCATCAGCGCCGCGATCGCGGTGTTGTAGCGGAGTTGCTCGATCTCCTCGGCCACGCGCTGCTTGACCTGGTGCCACTTGATCAGCACTTCGCGGCGGATCTCGGCGTCCTTGCAGTCCGGGTCGCTCGCCAGCGTGACCAGCTCCCAGACCTTGTCGAGGAAGCGGCGTGGCCCCGAGATGCCGGCATCGCGGAAGTCGCCGCCCTCCTGGAACGGCCCGAGGAACATCAGGTAGGTGCGGAAGGTGTCCGCGCCCCACTTGTCGATGTACTGATCGGGCACCACCACGTTGCCGCGCGACTTCGACATCTTCGCGCCGTCCTTCACGATCAGGCCGTGCGCGCGGAACTTCCGGAACGGCTCCTCGAAGTCGAGCATCCCGGCGTCGTGCAGCACCATGGTGATGAAGCGCGAGTAGAGCAGGTGGAGCACGGCATGCTCGTTCCCGCCGATGTAGCTCGCGACCGGCAGCCACTTCTTCGTGCGCTCGAGGTCGAACGGCCGATCGGTCAGCTCGCTGCTCGGGTAGCGCAGGAAGTACCACGCCGAGTCGAGGAAGGTGTCGGAGACATCCGTCTCGCGCCGCCCCTGCTTGCCGCAGGTGGGGCAGGGGACGAAGTACCACTCCGCATGGCGCGCCAGCGGCGAGACGCCGGAGTCGTCCGGGCGGAAGTCCTCGATCGCCGGCAACACCACCGGCAGGTCGGCTTCGGGCACCGGCACCGGGCCGCAGGCGTCGCAGTAGATGATCGGGATCGGCGGGCCCCAGTACCGTTGGCGCGAGATGCACCAATCATAGAGGCGATACTGCACCGTCTCCTTCCCGCTGCCGCGCGACACCAGCCACGACGTGATCGCCGCCTTGGTGTCCATCGGCGTGCGCCCGTCGAACTCGCGCGAGTTCACCATCCGGCTGTCGGCATCGACTCCGGTGTAGGCAGCCTCGAGCGGCGTGCCGGCATCGTCGCCGGGGCCGGCGATCACGCGGACAATCGGCAACGCGAACTTGGTGGCGAACGCGAAGTCGCGTTCGTCATGCCCGGGAACCGCCATGATGGCGCCCGTGCCGTAGTCCATCAGCACGTAGTCGGCGATCCACACCTGGATCTGCTCGCCGGTCGCCGGATTGAAGGCGGTGCTGCCGGTGAAGACCCCGGTCTTCTCCTTGTCGCCGACCTTCCGCGTCACCACGTCCTGCGCGGCCGCCTGCGCCCGATAGGCCTCGACTGCGTCACGCCGCGCGTCCGTGGTCAGCGCGTCCACCAGCGGGTGCTCGGGGGCGAGCACGAGGAAGGTCGCGCCGAAGAGCGTGTCCGGGCGGGTGGTGTAGACGGTGATCGCGGAGCTCGACGCATCGCTCGCGCGGAAGGTCACCTCGGCGCCGTGCGAGCGGCCCAGCCAGTTCTTCTGCGCCATGACCGTGGTATCCGACCAATCCATCTTGGTCGGATCATCGAGGTTGTTCAGCAACCGCTCGGCGTAGTCGGTGATCCGGAAGTACCACTGCTCCAGGACGCGCTGCTCCACAATCGTGCCGCACCGCTCGCAGGCCCCGGCAATCACCTGCTCGTTCGACAGCACCGTCTTGCAACTCGGACACCAGTTGACCGCGCCGTTCTTCTTGTAGGCGAGCCCCTGCTTGTAGAGCTGCAGGAAGACCCACTGCGTCCACTTGTAGTACGACGGCTCCGTGGTCGACAGGACATTCCGCCACGGGAACATCCCACCCATCCGCGTGAGCTGGCGGGTGAAGTTGGCGATGTTGCGCGGAATCAGCTCGGCCGGATGCACCCCGACCTTGATGGCGAAGTTCTCCGAATGGATGCCGAAGGCATCGAAACCGATCGGCTCGAACACCTGATAGCCCTGCATCCGCTTGAAGCGGCCGAAGACGTCGGCGCCCGTGAACGCGAAGAGGTTCCCGACGTGCAGCCCTTCGGCCGACGGGTACGGGAACATCATCAGGTTGTAGAAGGGGCGCTCCGCCCGGTCGAGGTCCGGCTCATTGGTGCGCTCGGCCGCCCACCGCTCACGCCACTTGGTCTCGACCATCTCGGGCAGGTACTTGTCGGGCTCGGACATCCTGGGACTTTCCGGGGTTCAGGTGGAACCCGGAAAGCTAATGGTGGGGGGGAGAGGGGGGGCGGTAACCAGTGACCAGTGACCACCAGTGACCGAGCGGTGACCAGTGACCAGAGGCTGGGGTGAAACGTGAAACGTGAGACGGTGGCTGCCCGAGGGCTCCCGTCTCACGTCTCACCTTTCACTGCCTGACCGGGTCACGGGTCACGGGTCACTGGTTACCTGTCACCAGGCTCCCCGTACCGCGGCGCTCGTTCAGCCGTTCGGCCGCCGCTGCGCCGTCCGGTTGCCCAGGTTGAGCGTGAACGCCTCGCCATTGACCGTGGCCGTCGGTGTCGCGGTGCCGTTGAAGGTGATGATCACCGTGCGGGTGACCGGGGTGCCCCCTTCGGGGGTCACCGTCACGACCCGGGTGACGGTGCCGGAGGTCGGCCACGGGGCGACGCCCTCGGCGCGGACCGGCACGACGACGTCAACGAAGGTCGCCGTCTCCGCCATGTCGTACGAGCGGTTGTTGCCGCTCTCATTGATCCGCGACCGCGAGGCCGCGCCCGTCGCGGTGCCGTTCGTGGTGCGGCTCGTCTCGGTGCCGAGGAGCCCGGTGTGGACGAAGTTGCGCGTGCGGGTGATCGTGGCGGTCCAGGGGCCGCGGGTGACGTCACCCTGCAGCGTTGCGGCGACTTCGATCTTGGCGGTCAGCATCGCGTCGTAGGCCTGCTGCACCGCATTCAGGCCGTCGTAGAAGGCCACGGTGCGCGTGATGGTCAGGCCATTGGCGCTATTCGGCGGGCAGGAGAAGCGGCCGCCGCCGAAGCCGCAGCCGTTCACGTTGCCCGGACCGATCGGCGGAGTCAGCTCGTCCATCAGGTTCACGGTGAAATTGCCATTCATGCCGTTGAGCCCTGCCATCACGTCGACGTCCTCGGCGGTGGCGTCGGCGGAGACCGTGGCGACGTCACTGGAGATGCGCGAGGCGAGGATCCCGGTGTCGTCCGTGCCGGTCGTGGAATCACTGCAGGCGGCCAGGGCCAGGAGGGCGGTGCAGGCAAAGAGGGTGGAGCGCATGGCGGTCATCCTTGGTGAGACTGTGAAAGCGGTGACGCTTCAAGTATCGGGGGTCACACCGGATGACGGAGGTTCGTGCGGACTGTTAAGGGATGATTGGTGATCGATCGTCGATTATCGAGTGCCCCGGCTCCACGACTCCCTTGCCGCCAGTCACCCCACCGGACACGATGAAGCTCATCACATCGGAGGAGTCGCCCTCGACGGTCACCACCCGATCGGCGGGGACGAGGACCAGGTTGCCGGCGATGTTGTAGGACTGCGGCAGGTAGACGGCCACGTGGCCGGGCAGGCCCAGCCGGGTCACGTCATCGGCGGTGACGAAGCCGAGGAACCAGAGATCGAGCGAAGGGTCTGGCTGGACCCGGACGGCGCGGTTGAAGCGCTTCTTGTTCCCGACGAACGCCCCCATCAGGTCCTTCGCCGCGGTGTAGAGAATGCGGATAAACGGGAGCCGTTCGAAGAGCTGGTCGAGCGTGGCGAGCGCGGCGCGCGTCACCACGTTGGTGGCGAGTGCGCCGATCGCGGTGATGCCGGCCATGACCACCAGCAGTCCGATTCCCGGAATCGTCAGCCCGAGCCAGCTGTCCACCCAGGTCACTGCCCGCCAGGCAATCCACACCGTCAGTGCCACGGGGAGGGAGATGACCAGGCCGCGCACGAAGTTGCGCGTCACGAAGCGGATCACCGGTTGGGGCCGATTGTCGGATTCGATCACAGCAATGGCTCCAATGCACTGAGCAGTGCGTTCAGTTCACCCACGGTGCGGTCGCCCATGTGTCCGATGCGGATGACGGTGTCGCGCTCCTCGCCCTTGCCGGTGGCGATCTGCCAGCCCAGCCCATCCAGGGTGCGGACCAGTGCGTCGGCGCTCCGTCCCTGGCGGAGGCGGAGCGCGGAGACGGTGTCGGCGCGCCGCCCGGGCGGGGCCATGAAGCGGCATCGGCCGTGGCCCGCCACCCATCCTTCGACTTGCACGCGCATCGCCTGATGGCGCGCGTACCGGGCCGCCAACCCCTCGAGCGCAATACGATCGAGCTGTGCATCGAGTGCGTGGACCACCGGCAGCGACGGCGTCTGGGGAAAGCGCCCCGCCACCGCGTCCGCGTGCAACGACACCGGATCAAGATAGAGGCCGCGTCCCTCGACCGCGTCGGCGCGTCGCAGGAAGCGCTCCGAGGCCACGGCGAAGGCGACCCCGGTCGGGACGCCGAGGGCCTTCTGGGTGGTGCCCAGGAAGAAGTCGGCGCCCCAGCGATCGGGATCGACGACGATGCCGCCGACCGACGAGACGCCGTCGACGATGGTGACGACATCACCGAGGCTCCGCAACAATCGGAGCAACTCGCTGACCGGCTGTACCACACCGGTGGACGTCTCCACGTGGACGAGCGAGACGGCATCGACCGGCGGTCCGTCCAGCGCGAGGGCCAGCAGCCCCGGCTCGAGTGCCTCGCCGTGCGGCACATGCAGCCGGACGACCTCCTTGTCGCAGCGCTCGGCGATCTTGGCGAAGCGCTCCGAGAAGTGGCCGGTGATCACGCAGAGGATGCGCTCCTCGACCCCGGCCCGGATGGCGGCTTCCATCATCGCGGAGGCCGAGCCGGTCACCGTCATGACCGGTCGTCGGCTCTGCAGGATGTCGCCGAGACCGCGCTGCACGCGTGCCAGCAACGCCTCGGCGGCCGCGGAGCGGTGCCCGATCGCGGGATGCAACATCGCCTGCGCGACGTCCGAATGGACCTCGACCGGTCCCGGGAGAAAGAAGCGGCCGGTGCTGATCACGCCAGCAGTTGCTCGCACGTCACGACCCGAATCCCGCGGGTCGCCCACTCCGACAGCAGCGCGCGGCCGTGGCCGGCATCAAGCGCCGCGACGGCGTCCTTCACCACGACCAGTTCGGCCTCGGGGGCGAGTCGGCGGAGTCCATCGACGGCCGCCACGACGCAGACGTCCGTCGCCACGCCGTACACCACGATGCGCGTCGGGGCCAGTGCCGCGAGCACGGTCGCCGCGTTCGGATTCCATCGGAAGACATCGGTGCCCGGCTTCAAGATCAGCAGGTCACCGTCGTGCCGACGTACCGTTGCCGCGAGCGCGTCGGCATCATGCGGCACGGCGTGGATGATGAGCGGCGCGCGCAACGTGCTCTCCGCCACTTTCAGTTGCCCGGCGGTGCCGCGCATGCAATGCGGCGGGTAGGTCGTCTTCCAGTCCGGGGTGCGGCTGATCTCGGCATGGCCAAGATCGTGGTCGTCGGCGGTGGCGACGATTCGGATGCCGTGGGTGTGCGCGTGCTGCGTCAGCCGCGCGAGCACCGGCAGCACCGCCTCGGCCCCGGGAACCGCGAGCAGGCCGTCAGCGGCAATGAAATCGTGTTGGGTGTCGACGTCCCAGTGGATCGTGGTCATGTTGGGTTCTCTGTAGGGGTCGTTAGTCGTTGGTCGTTGGTCGTTAGAGAGGTCCTTCGACTTCGTCCGCTGCGCGGACTGCGCTCAGGATGACACCCCTAACGACTAACGACTAACGACTAACGACCAACGACCAACGACTAGTCAACCACCGCCAGCCGCGCATTGCCCCGATACTCCCGGCCAACCTTTGCACATGGCTTCCCATCCACCCGCACGACGTCGGCGGTGAAGTCGAATCGCCCCTGAAAGAGCGACGAACCGACGCCGTAGCTGTCGACGGGGACACCGAGTTGCTCGAACTCGCGGATCTTGTCGACGGTGAAGCCGCCGGAGACGATGATGCGGACGTGCCGGTGCCCGGCGGCATCGAGGGCGTCGCGGACGTTCTGGACCAGCTGCGGTGTGACTCCGGTGGGCTTCACCCGTCCCATCTGCGGAATCACGGAACGGTCGACCAGCATTTCGCTGGTGTCGAGCCGCACGCCAAAGAGCCGGGACCCGAGGGCGTTGGCGAGCGCAAGCGAGGTGCCGACGCAGTCGTTCTCGAAGTCGACCAGCGAGACGAGGCGGACGTCGTCACTCATGTGCTCGAGGAACTTGCGTGCGGCGAGGACCGTGTCGCCGCCGTAGGCCGCGATCAATCCGTGCGGGACGGTCCCGACGCCCTCGCTGCCCCACCACGAGGCCTGGGCATCGGTCGAGACCCCGATGGCGCCGGCGATGTGTGCCGCGTAGCCGTCGCCAGTCTGCACCAGCCAGTGATCGTGGCGGGCCGGGAAGAACATCACGTCCTTGGGGTGGGCGGCCTCGACCACACGGCGCGTGTTGGTGCCGACCCGGGTGCGTCGTGCGAGGACGCCGAGGTAGAGCGTCTCAAGGTGAGCGAAGTCGGCGTACGCGCCCTCGATCTCCAGCACCACTTCCCAGGGGACGATGGCATCGCCGTCATGCAGGGCACGGACCGACATCCCCTGCCAGTTGTCGCTGCAGAGCTTGAGGATGGCGATTGCCTCGTCAATCCCGCCGAGAAACGCTTCGCTCTTGCCGAAGACCTGCACCGTCACGCGGGGCGAGTAGTCGTCGTTCAGCAGGATGTCGCGCGCGCGAACGAAGTATTTGTCGGAGTAGTAGCCGGCCCGCATCTTCTCGACCGGGAGATTGAAGATCGCCGGGTCGAGGCGGGGGCGAGGGGGAGGGGTCATGAATGAAATCTGGCGGCAGGGAGGGGAACGTGAAAGGTGAACGGTGAACGCTGAACGGGGGTGTTGGTGAGGGGTGAGGGGTGAGGGGTGCATTGGCGTCCCCCTCACTCCCCTCCCGCAGACCGCCCCCTTCACCCCTCACCCTTCACCCCTCTTATCATTGAAGCCTCACCTCCACCGGAGCTCCCCGCATGTCCGATACCCCGCTCTCCCGCCGCACCTTCCTCGGCACCGCTGGCGCCGTGGTCGCCGGGACGGCCCTGACGCCGAAGCAGGTCGTGGCCGCGCCGGCGATTCTGCGGGGTCGCTTTGCTGCCCCGGTCGCGATTGCGTCGTCCAACGGATTGCGCGGGGTGGCGCGCGCGGTCGAGTTGGTGCTCAAGGGGACCGACACCCTCGACGCCGGCATCGAAGGGGTGAAGATCCAGGAGCTCGATCCTTCGGATCAGTCGGTGGGTTACGGCGGTTTGCCGAACGAGGAGGGCGTGGTGCAGCTGGATGCCTCGTGCATGCATGGCCCGACCAAGCGCGCGGGTGCGGTGGGCGCGCTCGAGGGGATCAAGACGCCCAGTGAAATTGCGCGGCTGGTGATGAAGTACACGCCACACATCCTGCTGGTGGGGAAGGACGCGCAGCGCTTTGCCCAGTCCTTCGGCTACCAGGTCGAGGACTTGCTGACGCCGCAGTCGCGCGAAGCGTGGTTGCGCTGGCGCGCCTCGCGCGGAGCGAACGACAACTGGCTCGAGGGAAAGCCGGGCGAGAAGATGGCCTATACCACGGGCACCATCAACATGAACGTGGTGAATGCCGCGGGTGACATCTCGTCGGTCACCACCACGAGCGGCCTGTCGTGGAAGGTGCCGGGCCGCTGCGGCGATTCGCCGATCGTGGGCGCCGGGCAGTACACCGACAACGCCATCGGCGCCGCCGGCAGCACCGGCCTCGGCGAGATGAACATCATGACCTGCGGCGGCTTCCTGACGGTCGAGTTCATGCGCCAGGGGATGAGCCCGACCGATGCGGCGCTCGCCACCCTCAAGCGCGTCGTCGCGATGACGCCGCCGAGCCTTCTCGACGAGCGCGGCCGCCCGAAGTACCAGATCCAGTTCTACGCCGTCAACAAGAAGGGGCAGTACGGCGCCGCCGCGATGACGGCGTCGCCGTTTGCGGTCTGTGACGAGAAGGGGGCGCGGATCGAGCAGTGCGCCACGCTCTTCTCATGAGTCGCCGCGCGCTCCTCGCCCTCGCCCTGCTCGTCGCGCCCGCTCGCCGCGCAGGAACCGGAGCCGGAGCCGGAGGCCATGCCGCCTCGCGTCTCGTACTTCCCGTACCTGACCTCGACACCGAACGACGGCGTCTTCGGCGTGGCGCGGATCATCCGCTTTCGCCAGGCGCCGTGGGATGCACGCGTCACCAACCTGCGCGAGCACAGCCTCGACGTCGGCTTCTCGACGCGCTCCTCGTACCTCGTCCGCGGCGACTACAAGCGGCTCTGGCTCGACGAGGGGTGGCGGGCCCGGCTCCGCGTCGAGGCGACGCGCGAGACCCACTTCGGGAACAGCGACGACGCCGGGCTCCCCGATATCGACGCCAATTCACTGCGGCGCACCCGGCAGGACGGTTGGCTCGACGTCTCCCGCCGGCTGCAGGGGCCGCTGCAACTGGCGTTGCGCGGCGCGGTTGACCACCAGGAGTTCGCCGGGTCGCAGTCGTCGCTGATGATTCGGTATCCCTATGCGTCGCTGGATGACGGAACGATCGTCTGCGTCACCGCACCATGCCCCGGGTTCCCGGTGTCGCTCACGCAGACCGACGCGCAGCTGCGCGCCGCGCTGGTGCTTGACACCCGCGACAACGAGTACAACCCGAATCGCGGGCTGCTGCTCGAGGCCGGGGCGTTCACCGGCAGCGGTGGCGACGGCTACACCGGCGGTTACGGGATCGCGCGTGGCTGGATCTCGCCTCACAAGGGCACCCGCCTCACTGCGCGCTACGCCTTCCGAGCGGTCTCGCGCACCACCGCCGTCGGCATCCAGCACGAAATTCCCGGATGGGAATCGCCGGTCACGACCTTCGGCGGTGCCACGTCGCACCGCGCACTGCCGGTCGGCGCGCTGGTCGGCCGCGGCCTGCTGCTCGGCGGTGTCGAACTGCGCCACGAGCTGCTCGACTTCGGCGGCCTCGGCGCCATCACCATCCTCGGTTTCGTCGATGGCGGCCGCGCCTTCCAGGATCCGTCCCCGCTCGCCGATCCGGCTCCAGGGTCGCCGGTGCCGAGCGGCAAGCTCCGCTTCACGTTCAGGGAGTGGACCTGGGGCGCCGGCGGTGGCATCGGTGTCCGCGTTCTCCGCGCCGCGCAACTCAACGTCACCGCCGCCAAGGCGAACGGCGAGACGCGGTGGTATGTCGGGAGTGGGTGGAGCTGGTAACGGCGATGATCGATGGTCGATGATCGATGATCGATTGGCTCTCGGCGTCACAACGGCAGGCGGCGCTGCAGGGAGTCATCGACCATCGATCATCGAACATCGATCATCCTGCAGTTTCACGACTCCCGAATCACCACACCCCGCGCCGCCAGCCCCTTCACGTATCGGTCGTACGGCATCCCCTCGTCCGGCGTGGTCACGCCTGCACGGATCACCTGGTGGCGCACCTGGGTGAGCCCGGTGAGGGAGAGCGAGTAGCCGGTGCAGCGCATCATCGCCGAGATGTGGTGGACTTCGTCGAAGTAGTCGATGAGGTCGAAGGTGGTGCTGTGCGGTGCGCCATTCTTCTCGCCCGAGACCACGACGCGGAGTGCCACGAGGTCGCGGCCGTTCGGCTTGGTCAGCTTCGGCGTGACGGCGGCGATGAAGGCATCGCGGGGGACGACGTCCTTCCCCTTGACCTTGATCGGCGTCAGGTCGAGGAGGCCGAGCTCGCGGATCGCCTTCATCAGGGTCGCGTGGCCGGGGTACCGGAGGGTCTTGTACTCCATCTCCCGGACCTTCCCCTCGAAGGAGAAGGCCATCGTGGAGAGGCCACCCGCGGTGTGGAACGCCTCAAGCGTCCCGATCGGCTCGGCGAAGGGGACCGGCTCGATCTCGCTCAGCGCCTCGATCGTGGTGCTCTTGCCGTCGCGGAGGATCCAGGAGGGGGTGGTGTAGTAGTCGAGCGCCCCCTCCAGCGAGTAGACGATCTGGTAGTTGAGCGGCGGTTCCGGGTGCTGGGGGAGTCCGCCGACGTAGATTCGTACCCGGTCGGTGCGATCGAGGCGCCGGATCCCCTCGGCGGCGAGGATGTTGACCATCCCCGGAGCGAGCCCGCAATCGGGCATGATCGACAGCCCCTTGGCATGGGCCTCGGCCTCGAGCTTCTTCTGCTCCATGACGATCTCGGTGTTTCCGCCGAGGTCGGCAAAATGGCAGCCGCACTCGACGGCGAGCGCTGCCATCGGACCGTTGAAGTAGTACGGGATCGCGCTGAGGACGGCGTCCTGGCCCTGCATCACCGCCCGGACGGCGGCGTGGTCGGTGACGTCGAGGGTGACGAGATGGAGCCGGGGATCGTCAAGCTTCGTGAGGAAGCGGGCAGCCCGTTCCGGCTGGAGGTCCGCCAGCGAGACCGCGGTGACTTCCGGGTCCTGAAGCAGATCGAAGGCACAGGCGCAGCCCTGCAGGCCGGCGCCGAGTACGAGCATCTTCATTGGGTAGTCCTCTGATTCGGGTCGAGCGTTTGCCGAGACCGAAGATAATCCGCCCCGACGCGGGGTGTTCGTCCAGCCGAGGAGCATGATGGCCGACAATGCGCCGACCACCCGCGATCGCCTGCTCGAGGCGGCTCGGGAGCTCTTCACGACCCTGGGCTACCACGCCACGACCACCCCGATCCTCGCCAAGCGGGCCGGGGTGGCCGAGGGGACCATTTACCGGCATTTCCCGTCAAAGCAGGCCCTCCTCAACGCAGCGTACCAGGAGAGCCAGCGTTGGGGTGTCGCGGCCATCCGTGACGCCGTGCAGGCCGGGGGGAAAACGGCTGGCGAGCGGCTCGGCACACTGGGCCGGACCTGGCTGGCCAATGCGGAAAGCGACCCGGCACGGGTGCGCCTGCTGCTGAACTGGCGCCTGAGCGGTGAACTCGACGATGCCTCGCGCCTGGCCGCCAACGACTTGCGGCTCGGCCTCGAGCAGCTGGTGGCCGCCGGCAAGCAGGAAGGGAGCGTCCGGGCGGGGGTGGTCGAGTTGTGGACCTCGGTCTGGCTGGCGCTGGTCGGCTTCGCGGCGGAGAAGATCGCGACCAAGGAGTGGTCGGCGACCCATCCGCACGCCCTCGCCACGCTCGATGCCGCGTGGGAAGCAATTGCGTGGCGTCCCATCACCACCGCGCCGCCCTCGGTCGAGAACTGAGTCGTGGGTGAAGCCCACGCCTTCCTGCCGACCTTCGCGCTGGTGCTCTGCACCGCCGCGATCACCACCGTCGTCTTCCAGCGGCTGAAGCAGCCAGTCATTCTCGGGTACCTGCTCGCCGGCGTGATGGTCGGACCCTACGTCACGCTGGTGCCGGTCACCGCCGATCGGGTAACGACCGAGACCCTCGCCGAGCTCGGCGTCATCCTGCTGCTCTTCTCGATCGGCCTCGAGTTCTCGATTCGCCGCCTGCTGCGGGTCGGCGCCAGCGTCGCCGTCACGGCGCTCTTCGACGTGACGATGATGGCCTTCCTCGGCCTCACGGCGGCGTATCTCCTCGGCTGGACGCCGCGCGAGGCGCTCTACACCGGTGCGCTGGTGGCGATCTCCAGCACCACGATCATCGCAAAGACCTTCGAGGATCACGGCGTCGGGCGGAAGTTGCGCGACCTCGTCTTCGGCGTGCTCATCGTCGAGGACCTTGCCGCCGTCCTCTTCATGGCGGGTCTCGCCACCCTCGGGGCGAGCGGCGGCACCAGCGGCGCCGGGCTCCTCGGCACCGCCATGCGGCTCTTCATCCTGCTCATGGTCTGGGTGATCGGCGGCCTGCTCGTGGTGCCGCGACTGATGCGCTTCATCGTGCGCCTCAAGCGGCCGGAGACGACCCTGGTTGCCTCCCTCGGCATCTGTTTCGCCTTCGCGCTGCTGGCCCAGTATCTGGGCTACTCCGTGGCCCTCGGTGCCTTCATCGCCGGGTCACTGATCAGTGAATCGGGGAAGGGCCACGCCGTGATGGAATTGGTGCGCCCGGTTCGCGACGTCTTCGCGGCGGTGTTCTTCGTCTCGGTCGGCATGCTCATTCAGCCCGCCCTGCTGATGGAGTATCGCGTCGCGATTCTCCTGCTGGTGGTGGTGGTCGTCGTCGGCAAGCTGGTCTCGGTGTCGCTGGGAGCGTTTCTCGCGGGGCAGGGAACGCAGGGCGCGATTCAGGCCGGGATGAGCATGGCGCAGATCGGCGAATTCTCCTTCATCATCGCCTCGCTCGGCCTCGCGACCGGCGCCGTCGGCGGCTTCCTCTATCCGGTGGCCGTCGCGGTCTCGGCGATCACCACGCTGCTCACCCCGTTCATGGTGCGGCATGCGCCGGCGGCGGCGAGCTATGTCGATCGCAAGCTGCCGAGGGCGCTGCAGACCTACGCCGCGCTCTACGCCACGTGGGTCGAAGAGATGCGGCGCGCGCCGGCACGTCGCACGGCCGGTGACCGGGTGAAGGCGATGATCCGGTGGCTGCTGGTGGACACCGCCTGCGTGATCGGGGTGATCGTCGGCATGGCGATCTTCGGCGTGCGACTCGAAGAGGAGTTCATCGCCCGGCTCGGCATCTCGGCCTCACTGGCCCGGATCGGACTCTACCTGACCGCCGCCGCAGGATGCGCACCGTTTCTGCTCGGCATCTTCCGGATGGCTCGCGGACTCGCGCAGCTGCTGGCCAATCTCGCCCTGCCTCGGACCACCGGCTTTGACCGAGCCGCTGCGCCGAGGCGGTCGATGGTCGCGACGCTCGAAATCACCATCGTCTTCCTCCTCGGCCTGCCGGTCTTGCTGGCCACGCAGCCGTTCATCTCCTCGTTTCGGGGCGTGGTGGTCTTCGGGGTGATTCTGCTGCTGATGGGCTTCGGCGCCTGGCGGAGTGCCACCAACCTGCAGGGGCATGTCGCGGCCGGCGCAGAAGTGCTGATCGAGGCGCTCCGTTCCTCGTTGCCGCCGGAGCAGGCCACGATGGAGATGCCGACAACCGGACTCACCGGGCTCTATCCGGTGGATCCGGGCGCCGTGGATCGCCTCACGACGGCAACCCACATGCTCCCCGGGATCGGGGCGCCGACGCCGTTCCGGATGGAAGCGCACTACGCCGCGGCCGGGAAGACGCTGGCCGAAGTCGGACTGCGCGGGCGAACCGGGGCGACGGTGTTGGCAATCTCCCGCGGCGGAGTCGGGATTCCGGCACCGAGCAAGATCGAACGGCTCGAGCCGGGGGACACGCTGGTGCTGGTGGGCACCAAGGAAGCGCTGCGAGACGCGCGGCGGCTATTGATTGGATCGGCGGGGCAACCCGCGGCGGGGTGACAAGCCCCCACCCACCCCCCTAACATTCTTTACATGCGAAGCTTAGTGCTCGGCTCCGGTGTTCCCCTGATGATGGCCTCGGTCTGTTTCTTCACGCTCAGTTACCTGGCGTGGCTGAGGCGTGAGCGTTTTCTCATCTGGTGGCTGATTGCGTGGGGTTTTCTCCTCACCAGGCTGTCGTGGCACTTCCTCCTGCCCGCCTCGGCACCGACCGATGGCAGCGTCTTCATGGCCGGGATGCTGCGAGTCGCCTTCGCGAGCTCGTTGCTTGCGGGTGCCCTGGAGCTTCGGGGACGGCACGCCACCTGGTGGGTTGTTCCAACCGCCGCGTTGTCGGTGCCGTCGCTGATTCTCCTGATTACCCGCCTCGGCGTGTCGCCCGGCCTCCCGTTCAGCCTCGTGGTCATGACCGGTATTGTGCTCGCGGCCGCCTGGCAGGTGGCGAACGCCGCCCGGTTGCCGAGCCAGGAGCGCTATGTCACTGCGGCAGCGATCGCGATTCACGGGCTCGCGGCTGGAGTGTCCCCGCGCCTCGATGACGCCGACATCCTCTTTTCGGCGGTCACGTTGGTGGGCTGGACGGCGCAGCTGATGGTCGGATTCGGCATGCTCGCCGCCTTCTTCCGCATCGGCAACGAGCGGGATATCGCCGAGGCGCGGGCGATCGGCGCCTCGCTCACCGCAGCACTCGGCAGCTTCGTCGCGGTCTGCATGCACTGCAAATCCGTGCGCGATGATTCCCATGCGTGGCAGCAACTGGAATATTTCGCCGCGAAGAAGTCGGGGACGGCGATCTCGCACGGACTCTGTCCAAGCTGTGAGGAGCAGCACTACCCGGAATATCGATGATCGATGGTCGATCATCGATCATCGATCAGCGTCTCCCTCCTCGCATTGCCTCCGCCGCTGCCGTTCGCATCACCGTCATCTCGTCATCCTTGATCGTCCCCTTGAAGAGATTCGGCATGGTTGCCGGGTCGATCTCGAAGATCACGCCGGCGATGACCATCGCGGCGAGCATCGCGCCATGTTCTGACGGGTGGAAGCCATCCGGTCCGTACAGCGGCAGGGCGGGTCTGGTGACCCACGCCGCTTGCCATGCCGCGGACACGGGATAGAACGCCGTGCCTGCCGCATCGGCCGCGGTCTTGTAGTTGGCCAGGGAGGCCCCCATGCCGCCGCTGGCCGGCGCCCACACGGCGTAGAGGCCCGGCCGCGTGCCGTGCTTCACGGCTTCGGCCGCCAGCACGGCGCTCCAGCGGCCGAGGTCGATGCCACTGGCCGCCATCGTCGATGGCCCCTGCTGCATGATCAGCACGTCGTAGTGCCCCTGTTTCAGCGCCTTCGCGACCCACCCGTCCTTCCAGTGATCCTCCAGTCCGACGTTGGGGAAGGCACGCATCTCCACGCGCGGCGATGGCTGTCCGGCGGCCTTGGCCAGTCGCTTCACAAGGTCGGGGATGTTGTGGGTGTACGTCAGCGAATTGCCGACGAAGAGGAGCCGCAACGCGGTAGTCGGCCGTCGGCGTCGGCGCGACCAGAGGGCTTGCGTGGGTCGGCCCCATGAACGCGAGGAAGGTGATGAGCCACGGCGTCATCATCAACGCCGCCCGTAGATCTGGACGGCCAGCTCCGCGGCCCGACGCAACTGAGCCGCCTCGGCGTCACTGATCACGCTGGGGAAGAGATTCGGCATCGTCGTGGGATCAATCTCGAAGATGAGCGCGGCGATCACCATCGCACTGAGGGTGGCTCCGTGTCGGGAAGGATGGAATTTGTCTCCGGCGTAGAGCGGCATCGCCTCGTTGAGCTCCCACGCCAATTGCCACGCTTGTGACGAAGGATAGAAACCCGTCCCCGAGACATCGGCGGCCGTCCGGTAGTGTTCCACGCCGGCCTCGTAGTCCGCGCCGACCGGCGCCGAGATCGCGTACACGCCGACCCGGGTGCCGACGGCGGCGGCGGCGGTGGCAAAGGTCCGTACCCACTGCGTGAGGTTGTCGCCGCTCGACGTGAGCGTGGACGGCCCCTGCTGCAGGATCATGACGTCGTAGTCGCCGTCCCGCAGGTCGCGCTGCACCTGGCCTTCGGCCCAGTGGTCTTCGAGGGCGTAGTCCGCGGCGGTGCGCGCAACAAGGGTCGGGGTCGGCTTGCCCGCAGCCACGGCGAGCTGACCGACCAACTGCGGCACGTTGTAGGTGTAGGTGAGCGAGTTGCCGACGAACAGGAGCCGCATCCCTTCGCCGACGACTGGCGGCGGCGGAATCGTGGGGTCCGGGTCGTCGACGTCGGCGGGAAGGGTGCACGCCAGGTTGAGCAGCGCGAGGATGAACCAGGGGGATCGCATCTTCAGCTCCACAAGAAGTTCGTGGAGCGAAATCTCGGCGGCGGCACCACTGGGGACGAGGCGACCTCGTCAGCGTCCCGTAAGTGGGCGCGGAATGCCCGCGGTCATGGTTCGGGGCTGCGCGCCTCCACGACCCGCAGTCCACCACGTTTCCCGCGCAGCAACAGGTACTCGCCGTCGCGATCGAGGAGGACATCGCCCTCCGGCAGGGCGAGCGTGAATCGCAGTTGGCCGTCGCGATCGAAGGCACGCCAGGTCGTGGCATCCCCAACCCAGGAGAATCCACGGGCGTCGTGCGCCGCCGTGATCGGGGCAACGAGCACGGCCCCTTCCCAACGGGCGGTCAGCACCGGTCCGCTCCCTGCCCGTCGTTCCAATTGCCGGTCACCGGCCCGCGCACGCAGCAGCGAACCATCGCGGCCGATGGCGATCGCACCGTCCCACCCGGGTGCGGCGCGCACCGTGTCGGTCACGCTGCCATCGCGAGCGTGGTGCCACCAGTCAGTGGCTCCCGCGCCCTGCACGAACCAGCCGCCACTGCGGTCGGCGGTGATGCTCGTCGCGCCCGCGAGCCACGGCATCATCAGCGTGTCGACGACGGCGCCGAGCGAGTCGTAGCGCATGCCGCGCCCGGTGGTCTGTTCGATCGCGACCAGCCCGCCATCGGCGAGTGCCGCCAGCAGCAGCGGCCCACTGAATTCGTTGATCGCCGCTCCCTGCAAGGCGATGGCTCGATGCTCGCCGTTCTTGTGATCGCGGTAGAGGACGGCATGGTCCGACCCGCCCGAGGCGGCATACCACACCGCACCATCAGCGCCCAAGGCCGCTGCCCCGATGGTGCCGATCCGCGCGGTGTCCGGCGTCAATAGCCAGCGCTCCGTCAGCGCCACGGCGCCGTCGAGTCCCGGCCCGGCCGTCGTTACGAAGGTGGTGTCCGCGACGCGCGTGATGATGGGCGTCGCCGACGGCGCCGCGGAACGATCGCCGCAGGCCGTGAGGAGGAGCAGGGATGTCGCGAGGTGGTGGCGAGAGGGCATGGGGGAAGACTAACAGAAGGTGAGGGGTGAGGGGGGAGGGGTGAACGGTGAACGGTGAACGGTGAACGGTGAACGGGTGCAGATGGGTGGTCATCCCGAGCGAAACGAGGGACCTGCGTGACCGTGAGCCCGCAGATCCCGTACGAGATGCGGGATCAGCTCCCCATCACCCCTCACCCCTCACCCCTCACCGTTTGACGTTCACCGTTCACCGTTCACCGTTCACCGTTCACCCTCACAAACCCCACCCCCAACGCCCGATCAATCGACACCCGCGCCGCGACCGGCTTCGCGGTGCCGCGCCGGACAAAGGCGATGCTGATGGTGCCGTTGGTGAAGGAATCCGCCGCGACCTGCCGGAAGACGAGTCGTTCGCCGGCGGTCCGCCGAACCACGAGGGAGTCGTGCTCGGCCGTGATGCTCCAGCGCGCATCGGCATCGGCCGAGGTCCATGTGCCGCGGTAGGCGGCGAGCGAGACGGGCCCGAGAGGTGCTTTGGCCACCGCTGGTGCAGCGCGGGTCGTCGCCGGTGGCAGCGGGGCGAGTGGCAGCAGGGTCGTGACGCTTTGGCGGAGCAGCGCGGTGGCGTCGGCGTCTCCGGCGTTGCAGAGCAGCACCGCCGAGAGTTGTTGCTCCGGCCAGCGCGCCAGATAGGCACGGTAGCCGGCCGTCGCGCCGGAGTGTGCGATCTGGGTCACACCGCGCCAACGATCCATCACCAGGCCACCGCCGTAGGTGATCGCTTTCCCGTCCCGAAGGACACCGGGCACCTCCATCGCCGCGCTCACGTCGGGCGTCCCGACGCGCCGCGCCGTCAGGGCCGCGTTCCAGCGGAGCAGGTCGTCGACGGTCGTCAGCAGCCCGCCGTGGCCGTGCGGATTCTCGAATGGCATGTCGAGCCGCCATGCGGTACCGCTCCTGGCATAGGCCTGCGCCCGCTCCATCACAACGCGGGCATAGTCATCGCGCCAACTGGTGTGGGTCATCCCCAACGGCTGGAAGAACTCGCGCGCCGAGAACTCGGCGAGTGGCGTCCCGCTGATCCGCTCCACCAGCATCGCCAGCAGGGAATAACCACTGTTGGTGTAGGAGTACTTGGCGTCCACTGGATGATTGAGCCCGTGCTGCCGCGCCAGAATGGCGAGCACGTGGCCATGATTGATGGTGCGGGTCCCGCGTGGCCACCCCTCGAGCTCGGCGATCGCGCCCCAGTCGCGCAGCCCGCTGGTGTGCTGCAACAGGTCGGTGATGGTGATCGGGGTGCCGTAGTCGGGGAGCTCGGGGAAGTACCGGCGGATGTCGTCGGTCAGGGCGAGCTGCCCGCGCGCCGCGAGCAGGTGAATCGAGGCCGCGGTGACCTGCTTCGAGACCGAGCCAGCCTCGAAGATGGTCTCGACGTGGTTCGGCGCGCGCTGCTCGATCGAGGCCTGACCCCACGCGCGCCTGACGAGCGGCGTGCCGTCGCGATCAATGCCGAGGACGCAGCCTGGGGCGTCGCCGCGGAACCTGGTGAAGATCGAATCGAGGCGGGGCTCGAGGGATTGGGCGGGGAGGAGGGTCGGAACGAGCAGGGCCCAGAGGGTGACGTGACCCGTGACTCGTGACCAGCGCATCGTGTGGTGACTCGGCGCTCGCTGCATCGTTGGCCTCCTCTGGAGCTCGCGGCTCAAGCCGCGGCTCGGCTGATGTCGCTGAAGCGACCGCGAATTCCGTGCGGCGCGACGATCACGTCGCTTTAGCGACACCCAATCCCCCGCGGGCGCGACGATCACGTCGCTTTAGCGACATCCGCCGAGCCGTCGCTTTAGCGACGAGCTGCTACGCGTCGCGCGGCTACATCATCGCGTGTCGTGCTACCGCAGCTCCCCGACCGCCCCTTCCACCGCCGCCCGGAGCTTCCCGCTCGTGATCAGCAGTCGCACCGCCGCGAGGTCGCCGGTCATGATCCGGTCGGCGTCGAGTGGTGGGACGACCGAACGGATCAGGCGACGGCGGCGCCGACACCGGGGCCCGGGACGAGTGGCGCGTGAAAGTCGAGCGCCTGGGTGGCGTTGAGCAGTTCGACGGCGATCACCCAGCGACTGTTCTCGAGGATCATGGCGCACTGCCTGGCCGCCGTGGTTCCCATCGAGACGTGGTCTTCCTGATTGGCCGACGTCGGGATGGAATCGACCGACGCCGGGTGCGCGAGCACCTTGTTCTCGCTCACGAGCGAGGCGGCAGTGTACTGCGAGATCATCAGCCCTGAATGCAGCCCGCCCTGCCGCGCCAGGAACGCCGGCAGTCCGCTCACCGCCGGATCGAGCATGTGCTCCACCCGCCGCTCGGCAATGTTGGCCAGTTCGGCGATGGCAATCTTGGCGTAGTCCATCACCAGGGCCACCGGTTGGCCGTGGAAGTTGCCCGCCGAGATCACCAGATCATCGTTCGCAAAGACCAGCGGATTGTCGGTGACGGCGTTGACCTCGCGGGTGACCACCTCGGCGGCATGACGGAGGCCGTCGCGCGAGGCACCGTGCACCTGCGGGATGCAGCGCAGCGAATAGGCGTCCTGGATCTTGTCGCAGTCGGCATGCGAGGCATGCACCGGCGAGTTCGCCGAGATGGCGAGCACGTTGGCGGCGGTCTCCGCGGCGCCCGGGTGTGGGCGAACCGTCGTCACGCGCAGGTCGAACGGCGCCCGCGATCCCTTCAGCGCCTCGAGCGACATCGCCGCGGCGATGTCGCAGGCCGTTGCGAGTTGCTGGCCGTCGTACACGGTCAGCGCGCCGATCGCGGTCATGGCCTGCGTGCCATTGATGAGCGCGAGCCCTTCCTTCGCCTGCAACGTCACCGGCGCGAGGCCGGCGGCCGCGAGCGCCTCGGCGGCCGGTCGGCGCACACCCTGATACTCTGCCTCCCCCTCGCCGATCAGCGTCAGTGCCATGTGTGCCAACGGCGCCAGGTCGCCGCTGGCGCCGACCGACCCCTGCGACGGGATCATCGGATGCACGCCGCGGTTGAGCAACGCCAGCAGCAACTCGACGACCTCGATCCGGATCCCGCTGAATCCCTGCGCCAGCGATTGGGCGCGGAGCAGGAGCATCGCGCGGACGACTTCGGTCGACAGCGGGTCGCCCACGCCCATGGCGTGCGAGACGATCAGGTTCCGCTGCAACTGCTGCACATCCTCGGGGGCGATGCGCACGTTGGCGAGCTTGCCGAAGCCGGTCGTGACGCCGTAGACGACTCGCCCCTCGGCCACGATCCGCTCGATGAAGGCACGGCTGGTCGCCATGCGGGCGCGGGCATCGTCACAGAGCGCCACCGACGTACCGTGGCGCGCCACCGCGACGACATCGGCGATGGTGAGGGGCCGGCCGACGAGGAGGGAGGCAGTCGTCACGAGTGGAACTCCCGGCCGCCGAGAATCATCCGTTCGATGGGCGAACCGCCGAGGGTATAGGGAAGGTCGCGCCAATCGGCGGAGCCGACGACGAGGAAATCGGCACACATCCCGACGCGGAGCCGGCCGACGCCCTCGCGCTGCAGCGCGGCCGCGCCGTTGGCGGTGCAGGCCGTCAGGGCCTCGGCGGGGGTGAGGCCGTTGAGCCGCACCGCCAGTGCCATCGCCAGCTGCGGCGAGAAGAGCGGCGACGACCCCGGATTGCAGTCCGTCCCGACGGCGACCGCGGCACCGGCATCGATCAGTGCGCGGCCCGGGGCAGCGGGGATGCCCAGATGCACCGTCACACCCGGGAGGAGGACGCCGATCGTCGGGGCCAGGCCGAGCGCAATGACCTGCGGCTTGCCCGAGGCCTCGAGGTGGTCGACCGAGATGGCGCCGTGCTCGATCGCCAGTTCGACGCCACCGATGGCATGGAACTGGTCGACATGCGCCTTCACCGCGAGTCCATGATCGCGGGCGCAGGTGAAGACCCGACGGGCATCGTCGAGGGTGAACGCCTCGCGCTCGATGAAGATGTCCACTGCTCGGGCAAGGCGCCGCTTGATCACTTCCGGGATCAGCGTCTGGGTCACCATGTCGAGGTAGCCGGGGCGCTCCGCCTCGTCGCGCGGCGGGATGTGGATCAGCAGGGTGGGGACGATATGCGCTGGGCAGTGGTCGTGGAGCAGGCGGATGGCCTCGAGCGAGGTGAGTTCTGCCTCGAGCGTGAAGCCGTAGCCGCTCTTCACCTCGATCGTCCCCGCGCCGCCGCGGATGAGCGCCGCCGCGCGTGGTGTGGCGAGGGCTTCGAGGTGCGCGACCGACGCCTCGGCGGTCCGCTGCACCGTGTGCCGGATGCCGCCACCTGCGGCGAGAATCTGCTCGTAGGGGATCTTCGCCGCGCGCGCCTCGAAGTCGGCGAGGCGGTCACCGGCCCAGACGATGTGGGTGTGCGGGTCGACCAGTGCGGGCACGACGGCGCGGCCGCCGAGATCGGTCGTCGGCGTCGAGGCGTCGTCCCAGGCCGTGGCCGGGCCGATCCAGGAGATCTTCCCATCAGTCGCCGCGATCGCCACGTCGCGCTGAATCTCGAGGTCGGACATCGCGGCACCACGCAGCGCACCACGCCCGCCGGGCGAGACGAGTTGCGTGATTCCCGTGAAGAGATGGTCGGCGGTCATCGCTGGAATCTACCCGGCCGTTCGCTCACCGGTCGAGCGACGGCATGTCGACCCCGCGCGTGCGCGCCACGTCCTTCGCCAGCGGATAGCCGGCATCGGCGTGGCGGATGACCCCCATCGCCGGGTCGTTGGTGAGGCAGAGCCGCAACCGCTGCTCGGCCTCGTCGCTGCCATCGGCCACCGCCACCAGCCCGCTGTGCTGCGAGTAGCCCATCCCGACGCCACCGCCGTGATGGAACGACATCCAGCCGGCTCCACTGGCGATCCCGGTGGCGAAGTTGAGCAGCGGCCAGTCGCTGACGGCATCCGAGCCGTCCATCATCGCCTCGGTTTCACGATACGGCGACGCGACGGAGCCGGCGTCGAGGTGGTCACGCCCGATGACGATCGGCGCACTCACGCGGCCGTCGCGCACCATCTGGTTGAAGAGCAGTCCCGCCTTGTCGCGCTCGCGATAGCCGAGCCAGCAGATCCGCGCCGGCAGCCCCTGGAAGGCGATCTTGTCGCCGGCCCAGCCGAGCCACTTCTGTAGCCGCTCGTCGTCAGGAAAGAGCTCGAGCAGGGCCCGGTCGGTGGCCGCGATGTCGGCGGGGTCACCCGAGAGCGCGACCCAGCGGAAGGGCCCGCGCCCCTCGCAGAAGGAATCGCGGATGAACGCCGGCACGAAGCCCGGATAGGCCGTCGTCGCACCCACGAGCCCACCGAGCTCGGCCTGCGTGCGCAGGTTGTTGCCGTAGTCGAAGGCGATCGCCCCCCGCTCCTGCATCGTGATGATCGCCTGGACATGCGTCACCATCGCGGCGCGCGCCCGTGCGAGGTACTCCGCCGGCTGCTTGCTGCGGAGATCCGCGAGGTCTTCATCAGGGCGGACCGGCGGGAGATAGCCCCACATCGGGTCATGCGCGGAGGTCTGGTCGGTGACCAACTCGGGCGTGAAGCCCAGCCGCACCATCTCGGGGATCACCTCCGCCGCGTTGCCGAGGAGCCCGATCGAAAGCGCTCGCCGTTCGCTGCTCGCCGTTCGCGCCATGGTGATCGCCTCGTGGAGCGAGGCCGCGGTGACGTCCAGATATCTCGTCTCCAGTCGGCGCTGAATGCGGCTCGCATCGACTTCAACACAAATGGCCACGCCGCCGGCCAGCGTCACCGCGAGGGGCTGGGCGCCACCCATCCCGCCGAGGCCAGCGGTGACGGTGATGGTGCCGGCGAGCGAACCGCCGAAATGCTTCGAGCCGGCCGAGGCGAAGGTCTCGTACGTTCCCTGCAGGATCCCCTGCGTTCCGATGTAGATCCATGACCCGGCCGTCATCTGGCCGTACATCATCAGCCCGAGCTGATCGAGTCGGTCGAACTCCTCCCATGTCGCCCACTTCGGCACCAGGTTGGAATTCGCCAGCAGGACGCGCGGCGCCATCGCATGCGTCTTGAGGACGGCGACCGGCTTGCCGCTCTGGATCAGCAGCGTCTCGTCGTTCTCGAGCCGATCGAGCGTCGCGATGATGTCGTGGTACGCCTGCCAGTTGCGCGCCGCCTTGCCGCGGCCGCCGTACACGACCAGCGACTCGGGATGCTCCGCCACCTCGGGGTCGAGGTTGTTCATGAGCATCCGCTTGGCGGCTTCCTGGATCCAGCCCTTGGCGGTGCGGTGGGGGCCGTGGGGGGCGCGAAGTGGCGTGTAGGTCATCACATCTTCGCCCGCACGAAGGCCAGCGTCTCATCCTCGAGCTGTTGCGCCCTCGCCGCCATCCCCGCGCCCTTCGCGACGAGCTCGGCGGCCTCGGCGTTGCCCTTGAGCGAGGCCGCATTGATCTGGACGTTGAGGTAGGCTCCCATGATGGCGGCGCGGGCGCAGAGCGCGCCGACGCCGGCATCGGAGACCGAGCTCGGCTGCCCCTGCTCGGCCATCAGCTTGATGAGCGGCATCACGCCGAGGACGGTCTCCATGACGCGGAAGGGGACGCGCGTCGCTTCGAGCGTGGCGGTGTCGATCGCGCGGCGCCGCGCGGCCTTCTCCTCGTCGGTGCCGCGCGGCATCCCGAAGCCGGCCATGACCCGGTCGAACGCTCGCGTGTCCTCGTCGACCAGGAAGAGCAGCTCCTGGACGGCGCGCTGCCCCTGCTCGGCGTGGTCGGAGAATTCCTGCCAGCGATGATCCCAGCCGCGCTTGTGCGACGAGAGGTTCGCCACCATGGTGCCGAGCGCGGCACCGAAGGCGCCGACCGCCGCCGACACCGAACCGCCGCCCGGGGCCGCGCTCTCCGCCGCCGTCTCCGAGGCGAACTGCGCGACCGTCATCGCCACAAGGCGCGTGGCGGAAGGATCGCGGAGCAGGTACTCGATCACCCGCTCTTCGGGGTGGAACGGCGTGAGCTCGTCGAGGCCGAGGGAGCGGACGGCAATCTTCACCAGTTCCGCCTCGGAGACCCCGACGGATCGCTGCTGCTTTTCGAGGAAGTAGCGGCCGGCGTCGAGCAGGCATTGCAGCGGCACCAGGCCCACCAGTTCGGAGCCGGTGACGCGCACTCCGCGCTCGGCGGCGGCACGGCACACCTCATCAAAGGCGACGTGCACCGGGGTCACGGCGATGTCGGTGAGGTTCATCGACACCTGCGCAACGCCGTACTCGGGGATGTACCAGCCGATCGCCTTCACTGCCTTGAGCGTTCCCGGTTGCTGCAGTTCGACGCCGTCAGGCTGCTTGACGGTGCGCCCTGCCTCTCGCACGTCGAACGCGATCGCGTAGGCACGGCGCGTCGAGGTGGTGTTGAGGTTCACGTTGTAGGCGACCAGGAAGTCGCGCGCGCCGATGACCGTGGCGCCGCGCTGGGCGTCGAACGCCGCCGGGCCGAAGTCCGGCTTCCATTCCGGTTGGAGGATCTTCCGCGGGAGACCCTCGTATTCGCCAGCGCGGATCACGGCGAGATTCTGCCGCTCCGGATTCGGCTGGGCCGCCTCATAGAGATAGACCGGGAGATCGAGTTCGCGGCCGACGCGTTTGCCGAGCTTCGTGGCATATTCGGCCGCTTCCGCCATCGTGATGCCACTGATCGGGACCAACGGGCAGACATCGGTCGCCCCCATCCGCGGATGCTCGCCATGATGCTGCCGCATGTCGATCAGCTCACCGGCGAGCTTGATCGCCTGGAACGCCGCCTCGACGACCGCCTCCGGCTCCCCGACGAAGGTCACCACCGTCCGGTTGGTCGCCTTGCCGGGATCGACATTGAGGAGGCGGACCCCCTCGACGGCGGCGATGCGGTCGGTGATCTGCTGAATGACGCGGGGGTCGCGCCCTTCGGAGAAGTTCGGAACGCACTCGAGGAGGCGGATCATGGCCTGGGCGGGTCTGGGGAGCGGTGCAGCGGCCGACCGGGCCGCACGAACGGGGTCAAATCTAGTCGCTGGGGCGGGGCCAAAGTGGGGGGCCTCTGGCACCTTCGCCCGGATCGGGGTACTATGGAATTCTCCCTTCCAACCGGACCCAGACCATGATCACCGTACGCGAGATGCTCGCCGCCAAGCGGAACAACCTCACTCAGCGAGTGCCACCGACCACCACGGTCCGTGACGCCGCGCAGATCATGAACGAGGCCGGGACCGGCAGCGTGTTGGTGGAAGCCGGCGGGAAGGTGGTGGGGATCTTCACCGAGCGCGACCTGATGCGTCGCGTGGTCGCCGCCGACAAGCTCCCCGGTGCCACGACGGTGGGCGACGTGATGACGACGGCGCTCGTGACCGCGCTGCCCGATGCGACGCTTGCCGACTGTGGCCAGTTGATGAGCGAGCGCCGAATCCGCCACTTGCCGGTCTTCGATGGTGAAGAAGTGATCGGGATCGTGACCACCGGCGACCTCCTCGCCCACGAACTCGCCGAGAAGAGCGCCAAGATCCAGCACCTCGAGGACTTCGTCTTCTACACCCGCAGCTAGGGCGTCGTCACCGGCCTCACGCCCTTGGCGTACGCGCCGTCGCGCGGGTGCTTCGGCGGTTGGGACCAAGCCATCCGCCTCGGGCTGCCCGGCCCGAGCGACCGGATCATCAGCGCATCACCATCAAACCACGCCACCGAATCGGTGCCCCAGCGGAGCGGATCGTGCCCCGTCGGGGTCAGCCGCGCCGTATCGCCACGCGCCGAGATCGCACAGATGGCGGAGTCGCAGGCGACGGCGCGGGCGAAGCGCGGCGTGCCGAGCCACAGGGTCAGGGCGGTGTCGGCCGCGGCATCGGCCGCTGCGACGGCGCGGGCGGCTGCTGCGGCCGGAGGCGCGGGCACGGCCCAGACGCCGCGATCAGTGCGCACATAGAGCGTGGCCTCGTCGTCGCTCCACCCCACCTGCGTGGCCTGACCGGCCTCGGCGGGGAGCGGCAGCGAGCGCTCGCCGCCGCTGACGAGGTTCATCACCACCACCTCGTGCGGAGTGGCGGCGAGGGTGTCGCGCATGCGAATGAAGGCGAGGACGCCGCCATCCCTGGTGAGCCTGGGTCCGATCTCGATCGGCACCGTGAAGGTCAATTGCGTCACCAGTCCACCACCGGCGGACACCGCAAAGAGGTCGGTACGACCATCCGGTCCCTCACCGACGACCACCGCGAACGGCTCCTCCCCCACGGTGATGCGATTCATCAGCGGCGAGAACTTGCACCCGCCAACCAGGATCAGTGCCAGCAGGGCGGCGTGCTTCACTTCCCCTCGAGCTGCTTCATGAAGAAGGCGTCGATGTCGGCCTGCGCCTTGGCGGCGGCCGGCGTTCCGCTCCCGGTGCGGCCCGGCTTCATGAAGCCATGGCCCGTGCCGGGGTAGGAGTCGGCGACGAACGACTTGCCGAGCGCCTGCATCGTCGCCGCGATCTGGGGCAGCGAGTTGGTGACCCGGCCGTCCTTCTCGCCGTAGACGCCGAGCACCGGCGCCTTGACCGTGCGCAGCAGCATGGTGTCGGCGAGCGGGCCGTAGCAAACCACCGCGGCCTTGAGCTTCGGATTGCTCGCGGCGTAGCTCCACACCGTGCCACCGCCCCAGCAGAACCCGATCACGCCGACGCGATCCTTGTTGGTCGCGGCCTGCGCCGTGATCCACTTGAAGGTGGCGTCGAGGTCGGCGACGACATCCGCTGTCTTCAGGGTGCCGACCAGGCGGCGCGCGGAATCGCCCAAGGCCTTGGTCGATCCGAACCGCGACGACAGCAGGTCGGGGACGATCGCCACGTAGCCCTTCCTGGCGTAGTCATCGGCCACGGTCGGCTCCCAGTCGGTCAGGCCGAAGATCTCGTGCACCACGAGGATCGCGGGCGCCTTTCCTTTCCGCTCGGGATAGGCGACGTAGGCGCGCACCGTGTCGCCCTTGGCATTCGGGAAGGCGACCCATTCGCCATGGGTCGTCACGCCCTGCGCCACGGGCGTCGGTGCCGGGACGTCGCGCCGGGCCACGAGGATGCCGGCGCCGAGGCCGGTGAGGAGCATGAGGGCAGGGAGGGCGCGCATGGGGGAGTCCTGGTGAAGGGTCCGGAAGGGGCGCAGCATGCTGCGCCCGTACACAGGTGGTAGGGGCGCAGCATGCTGCGTCCCTACGTTAGTCGCGATATCGGTTCCGCCCCGCCTGCTTCGCCTTGTAGAGATTTTCGTCGGCGAGTTTGAGCAGACCGCCGGCATCGGCGGCGCGTTCGTCCGGGAAGGTCGCGAGGCCCGCGCTGACGGTGACGGCGATCGGCGCGGCCGTGGTGCCGAACTGGTGGTTCGCCACGCGGCGGAGAATCCGGTCGACAAAGATCCGCGCACCCGTGGTGCCGGTCTCCGGCAGGAGGATGACGAACTCCTCGCCGCCGTAGCGCGCCAGGAAGTCCATGGTGCGCAGCTCGCGGCGCAGCAGCGACACGAGGTCGACCAGCACCCGGTCGCCCACCGGGTGACCGCGCGAGTCGTTGATGCGCTTGAAGTCGTCCACGTCGAGGACCACGGCCGTCACCACCTGATCGTAGCGTCGGGCACGTTCGAGTTCGTCGCCGAGGCGCTCTTCGAGGACGCGGCGGTTGCCGCAGCCGGTGAGCGGGTCGGTGTCGGCGAGCTCGCGCAACTGGGCCGCACCGTCGTGCGCCTGCTCGAGGTCGTACGCCTTCTCGAGCGCCGTCACCGCCGCCTCGATCACCTGCTCGGCGAAGCCGAGGTCGAGGCGATTGAGCGGCGGGTCATCGGCGGTGGTGCGGAGGAAGAAGACGCCGGCGGTGCGGCCCTTGAGCGAGAAGGGCAGTGCGATCACCGAGCGCGTCCGTGCATCGGGCGCGGCCACGCCCCAGGTCGAACGGACTTCCTGGTAGAGTGGATCGGCCTCGACGTCGGCCACCAGCACCGTCTCGCCGGTCTGCAGCGCGCGGCGGATCTCCGGGTACTTGTCGAGCCGGACGCGGAGGTCGCGCAGCGTGGGATTCTCGAAGGCAGCGACGACCGTGCCCTCGACCAGGTCCGGGTCGGAGAGCACCACCGAGCACCGCGCAATCCGGAGACCGGTGGCCACCCGTCGCACCAGGATCTGGTAGATCTCTTCGGGATTGAGCGAGGCGGTGACTTCGCGCAGGATCGCCACCAACTCGTTCCGCGACCGCGCCTCGGCGCGCGCCTTGTTCAGCTCGCGACCGACGCGCAGGTGCGCCTTGATCCGCGCCAGCAGCTCGCGCACCCGATAGGGGCGCTGCACGACGTCGGCGGCGCCGAGCGTCTGCGACACCAGCCGGGCAGGGTCGAAGGTCGGATCGGTGAGGACGAGCATCGGGACGTCGCGGTGCCGCAGGTCCTCGCGGACGCGGCTCAAGCGGTCGAGGGTGCCGCCGTCGGCGCCCGCAATGTCGAGGATCATCAGGTCGTACTCTTCCTGCTCGAGCCGTTCGAGCAACTGCGGACCGCCGAGGGCGGTCACCACGTCGTAGCCGTTCTCCTTCAGCACCCACGAGAGCGTCCGCGCGAGGGCATTGTCCTCGGTCGCCAGCAGCACGCGGGGGTTGAGCGAGAGCATCAGCTCACCAAGGCCTGATAGCGAGCGGGATCGACGTTGCCGCCGGTGGCGACGAGGGCGACGGGATCGGTCCCCGAGATACGCCCGGCGAGCCAGGCCGCCGTGGTGACGGCGCCCGACGGTTCCACCTTGAATCCCTGGCCCGCCAAATAGCGCATGGCGGTCTGGATTTCGTCGTCAGTCACGGCGACTACCTCACGGACGGTCTCGGCGATGATCGGCCAGGTGAGCGTGCCCACCGAGCGAGTCAACAATCCGTCGGCCAGACTCGTGCCACCGGCGAGGTCCACGGGGTGTCCGGCCGCCCGCGCGGTGGAGAGCTTCGGAATCCCGCTCGGTTCCACGGCGATGACGCGGACGTCCGGGCGGAATACCTGCACCGCGGCGCAGATTCCGGCGAGCAAGCCGCCGCCGCCGACCGGGACCACGAGGGTGCCCACCTCGGGCCAATCCTCGAGGATCTCCAGGCCACACGTGCCTTGTCCGGTGATGACGTCGAGGTGGTCGTAAGGCGGGATGAAGGTCAGGCCGCGCTCGGCGACCAATTGCTCCGCACGTGAAGTTTGTTCCGGGCCGCGCGTCGCCCCGACCAGCATCACCTCGCCGCCGAGCTCGCGCACCCCCGCGACCTTCACCGCGGGCGCCGACTCCGGCATCACCACGACGCAGGGGATGCCGTGGCGTTGTGCGGCATAGGCCACGCCGAGCCCGTGGTTGCCACTCGACGAGGTGACGACGCCACGGGCCCGATCGGCGTCGGGGAGCCGGCGCACTGCGGTCCAGGCGCCACGGATCTTGAAGGCGCCGATCGGCTGGCGCCACTCTGCCTTGAGCCGCACCGCGCGCTCCCCCGGGAGGGGGAGGAGCGGTGTGCGATCGGCCACGCCGAGCAATCCGGCGTGGGCCTCCCGCAGCGACGTCAGCGTCGGCGCGCTCACGCCCCGGTGATGTCCTCAGTGCCCTCGTCGGTCAACGGTTCTGCCCCCTCGGCGTCGTCCTCGTCCTCCTTCTGGACGCGGGCCACGTCGACGATGCGGTCGTCGGTGTCGAGGTTCATGAGCTTGACGCCCTGGGTGTTGCGGCCGCTGACGCGGATCCCCTGGACCGGGCAGCGGATGATGATGCCGCCCTTGGTGATCATCATCAGTTCGTCCTCGGGGAGGACATCCTTCAGCGCAATCAAGCGGCCGGTCTTCGGCGTCTGCTGCATCGTGATGATGCCCTTGCCGCCGCGCTTCTGCACGCGGTAATCGCCGATCAGCGACCGCTTGCCGATCCCCTTCTCGGAGACGACCAGCAGTTCGGCGCGCTCGCGCACCACGACCATGCCGATCACGCGATCCTCGGCGCCGAGCTCGATGCCCTTCACGCCGCCCGTGGCGCGTCCCATCTCGCGGACGTCGCTCTCGTGGAAGCGGATCGACATGCCGGACGAGGTGGCGAGGACGATGTCGTCGTTGCCGCGGGTCTTCTGCACGTCGATGAGTTCATCGCCGGGCTCGATGTTGATCGCGTTGATGCCGACCGTGCGGACGTTCCCGTACGCCGACATCACCGTCTTCTTCACGGTGCCGTTGCGGGTGGCAAACATCAGCCACTCGTCATCGCCGAAGGTGCGGACCGGCACCAGCGCCGCGATCCGCTCGCCCTCGCGGATGTTGATGCAGTTGACCACCGGCTTGCCGCGCGCGGCGCGACCGCCCTGCGGGATCTCGTGCACCTTGAGCCAGTACACCGTGCCGGCATCGGAGAAGAACATCAGGTAGTCGTGGGTCGACGCGATGAAGAGATGCTCGACCCAGTCGAGCTCCTTGGTTTCCATCCCGGTCAGCCCGCGGCCGCCGCGGCGCTGCTTCCGGTAGGTGCTCACCGGAATCCGCTTGATGTAGCCGGTGTGGGAAATGGTGATGACCATGTCCTCTTCGGCGATCAGGTCCTCGACCGAGAACTCGCCCTGGTCGCGGAGGATCTCGGTGCGGCGGGCATCGCCATAGGTGGTCGCGACCTCCTCGACCTCCGACAGCAGGATCCCCATCCGCTTCTCGCGGCTGGCCAGGATGCTCTCCAGTTCGGCGATCGTCGCGCGCACTTCGGCCAGCTCGGCCTCGAGCTTGTCGATCTCCAGGCCGGTGAGCTTGGCAAGGCGCATGTTGAGGATCGCGTCGGCCTGCGGCTCGGAGAGCCCGAAGCGCTCGCGCAGCCGGCGATCCGCCGTCGGCGTGTCCGACGACCCGCGGATGATCGCGATGACCTCGTCGATGTTGTCGACGGCGATCTTGAGCCCTTCGAGGATATGGGCCCGCTTCTTCGCCTCGCCGAGGTCGAACTCGGTCCGCCGGACGATCACCTGGTGACGGTGCTCGACGAAGTGGCCGAGAATCTCCTTCAGCGACATCACCTTCGGCGCGCCGTTGACCAGCGCGAGGTTGATGACGCCGAAGGTCGACTGCATCGCGGTGTGCTTGTAGAGCTGGTTGAGCACCACCTGGGCGATCGCGTCGCGCTTGAGCTCGACGACGAGGCGCATCCCCTCGCGGTCGGATTCGTCGCGGACGCCGCTGATCCCCTCGATCTTCTTCTCCGAGGCGAGCTCGGCGATGGCCATCGTGAGGTTGGCCTTGTTCACCTGGTACGGCAGCTCGGTGATGATCAACGCGTTGCGGCCGGTGCGCTCGTTCTCCTCGATCTGCACCCGGGCGCGCATGATCACGCGGCCGCGGCCCGTCTCGTAGGCCTCGCGGATGCCCGCTTCGCCGTAGATGTAGCCGCCGGTCGGGAAGTCCGGCCCCTTCACGTGCCTGAGGAGGTCGTCGACCGTGCACTCGGGATTCTTGAGCAGCTCGCCGATCGCCTTGGCGACCTCGCGCAGGTTGTGCGGCGGCATGTTTGTCGCCATGCCGACGGCGATGCCGCTCGAGCCGTTGATGAGCAGGCTGGGGATCTTCGACGGCAGGACCGTCGGCTCCTCACGCTGGTCGTCGAAGTTCGGCTGGAAATCGACGGTGTTCTTGTCGATGTCCTCGAGCATCTCGAGGGCGATCCGGGTCATCCGCGCTTCGGTGTACCGATAGGCGGCCGCCGGGTCGCCGTCGACCGAGCCGAAGTTGCCCTGGCCATCGACCATCGGATAGCGGAGCGAGAACTCCTGCACCATGCGCACCATCGCCTCGTACACCGACGAGTCGCCGTGCGGGTGGTACTTGCCGAGCACGTCGCCGACGACCGTCGCCGACTTCTTGTAGGCGCGGGTGGGGATCAGGCCGAGCTCGTTCATCGCGTAGAGGATGCGGCGATGGACCGGCTTGAGGCCGTCACGGACATCGGGCAGCGCTCGGGAAACGATGACGCTCATCGAGTAGTTGATGAACGACTGCTGGAGCTCATCCTCGATCAGGCGCGGCAGGATGCGTTCGCGCGAATTCGGTGCGGTCATGGGTCCAGGAGACGGAGGGGAGGCCAACGCCCGACGCGGTCGGACGGAAACAGCGAAATATAGCCTCTTCGGGGCTGGGAACCAAGCGTGGCGGTGATTCCTAAGTGGTTGTGGGAGA
Organism: Gemmatimonadota bacterium; assembly: GCA_016720805.1. Lineage (NCBI taxonomy): Bacteria > Pseudomonadati > Gemmatimonadota > Gemmatimonadota bacterium. The sequence goes on from JADKJZ010000014.1 coordinate 138,453, forward strand.
TAGGCTTAGTGAATGGTGAACGATGAGTGGGGGCGACGTGAGAGGTGAAACGTGAGACGTGGCCCGACGGATGGCCCCGTTTCACCTTTTACGTTTCACCTTGCAGCGACCTCCCGTTCACCATTCACCGTTCACCGTTCACCGTTCACTCCCACCAGCCGCTTCAACCAGAGATAGTGCACCGCCATGTCCACCGACGCCGTCGGCGCCACCGCCCCAGGCGGGAAGGGGAGCGGCGCGCCGGCATCGGGCATCCGCCAGCTCAGCGGCAACTGGAACGCCACGCCGGGCACCGTTTCCGCCGCGGGCCGATCGGTGACCACGACGACCCGAAGGCCGGCGGCGGTGAAGGTGCCGGCCACATCGATGTTGGGGCAGTCGTACCCCCCGTAGCCGAACCAGAGCATCGCGTCGCCTGCGCCGCCGCCGCGAGCGCGGAGCTTTCCCGCCACATCCCAGCGCCAGTCGAGGGGCCGGAAGGGCGACCCGAGCGTGTCCCCCTGCACGGCCTCCTGGAGGTAATGCCCGCAACTCGCCACGAAGAGGGTGCCGCCCTCGCGGCGGCGGGCGCGCAACGAGTCGGCCGCCTGCGCCACCTGCTTCTGGTGGGCCGCCGCGCCGGCCCTGGCCAGCAGCGCGTCGACCGCGTCGAGGTAGGCCGCCCCGAGGGTGCCGGCCGCCACCACGGTCGGTGGCGGCGTGGGCATCCGGAACTTCACCATGGCGTTGTGTTGGGTCGCCCCCGGCTGCAGCACCGTGAGATACGTCCCGGTCCACCAGCCGTCGCGCGTCGCCGCCGACACCATCTCCGCGTACCAGGTCCACGCGACGATCATGTTGGCGATCCCGTTGATCCCCTCGAGCGCGCGATCGCCGCTTGGTGCGCCGTTGTCGAGCAGGCGGCGGCCCACCGGGAGTGAGGGACGGTCCATGACGGAGCCAATGGCGATCGCCGGGCGCCCCTGCTCCTGATACTGCTGCGCCAGCATCGCGATGCCCAACCCCGTCCCTTCCCAGTGCCGGATCGGGAGGAGCACGACCCCCCGAAGCGCGGGATCATCGGCGTTGCCGCTCTCCGGTGGCCCCCCGGCACGGAAGAAGAACTCGAGCCCGAGGCCGGGGTCGAGCTTCCTGGAGACGAGAATCCGCTTGGTCGAGTCGCCCTTGAAGTGGCCGGCCGCGTATTCCGCGGCCTCGGTGATCGCCGGCAACTGGGCGCGGATGACACCAATGCGCCGCCGCAGCTCGGCGACTTCACGCGCGTCGTCCTGGGCGGAAAGTGCCATGGGGAGCGCGACGAGGCCGGCCAAGGTGAGCGCCAGACCGTGGAGACGGCAGGGCATGCGGCGGTCCTGGATGGTGGGGATGCGGGGAAGCTAACGGCGGGGAGGGTGAGGGGTGAGGGTGAGGGGTGAGGGGTGAGGGGTGAACGGTGAACGGTGAACGGTGAACGGGGCTTGGTGACACGTGAGACGTGAAACGTGGCCAGCCGGGCGGCTGCCGTTTCACGTTTGACCTTTCACCCTTGGCCCCGTTCACCGTTCACCCCGCCACGACCTCCGCGACATCGACGGTCTTCGGCTTCCGCTTCCGCTTCCGCGCCTTCCATCCCACCAGGAACGCCGGCATCAGGAACATCGCGCCGATGGTGCCGGCCACGGTGCCACCGGCGGTGGCGAGGGCGATCGCGCCGAAGAGGGTCGTGGCCGCCGCGCCCCACGCCATCGGGATCAGCGAGGCGAGGGTCGTCAGCGTCACCAGCACGATCATCCCGGCGCGGTCGAGCGCAGCGCGCATCACGTCAGCGCCGGTCGCGGGCGTCTCGCCGTGGCGACGCTTGGCGGCGAGCACCGCGTCAATCAGCAGGATCGACTGGTTCACGGCCAGCCCAACCACCAGGATGACGCCGACCGCCGCCTCGCGGGTGAAGGCCGAGTTGGTGGCCCAGAACGCGGCCACCACGCCACCCAGCGCGATCGGCAACGACAGGAAGACCATCCACGCCGCCCAGACCGAGTCGAAGACCAGCGCCACCGAGAGCAGCACCAGCACCACGCCGATGCCGAAGACGTACCAGAGGCCCTTGGCGCTCTCATCCTCGCCCCAGTTGCCGGTCTCGTCCTCGACCACATAGCCCGGCGGGACCGAGATGGTGCTCATGAAGGTCTTGTGGGTACGGTCGGCGAGCTTCTGCGGGCCGCGGAAGTCGTAGGACAGAATCCGGATGTACTGCTGGTCCTCGCGGCGGATTTCGGCCAGTCCCTCCATCTCAGACACCGTGCTGACGTCGTTGATGCGAACAGGGGAGCCGTTCTTGTTGGAGACGAGCCCCTCGCCGAGCTGTGTCATGGTCCGGTCCTGCGTCCCGACCGAGCGCACCGCCACGTCCACCTTCTCGCCGCCGATCTCGAGCGGCGTATCGCCGCTGGCATTTCGCACCTGCCGCGCCACCGAGCCGGCGTAGTCCTGCGCTGTCGCGCCGATCCGGTCAAGCGCGCCACGATCCGGCGCCATCGCGATTGCGATCGACTTGTCGCCGCCCCAACCGAGGGCCGCGTTGACGTTGATCTCGTCCTTTCGCACGCGGGGGAAGTTCATCAGGTTGCGCTTCAGGTTGAGCGCCAGTTGCAGCACGCCGTCGAACGAATACCCCAGGATGCGCACACGACGTGACGGGCTCATACTCCCCGAGGAGTTGTAGTACCCCTGCATCCCCTTCGGGGCCTGCACGTTGACGGACTTTGTTCCACCGATCATCACCGCCCGCTGTGTGAGCTCCTCGTAGACGACGTACGGCGCGTCGGTGAGCGACCCCTTCGGCGAGAACTCGACCACCACCTGCCCGCCGCTCGGATTCACCATCGCCGTCACCAGTGCGACACCCTCATGGCCCAGCGCCACCCGCTCCAGTTCACCTGACGAGCCGCGCCACTTCCGCCGGGTCGGAGCCGCCCGGAAAGGAGACGCCCGCCTGAATCGAGGTGCGCTCGCTGCCGCCCCAGCCGCCCCAGTTGTTGCGCGGCACCTTGGTGATGAAGCCCCAGGTCAACACGCCGACCATCGCCACGGTGACGCCGATCGTCGCCCAGCGCCAGCGCAGGAACCGGTTCACCACGCGCTCGTAGATGCGCATCACGCGGGGCCAACCGTGCGCCCGCCGGTCGCCACCCTGCCCGACGGCCGGGATCAGCACCAGCGCCGTGCCCACCGACCAGAAGAGCGCCAGCAGGAAGGCCGCCGCAAACGGCACGAACGCCGCCCGCGTGTTCCCCTGGAGGTAGAGGAAAGGGAAGAGCACCACCGCCGTGGTGAGCGTCGACCCAAGCACCGCCGGCGCGATTGCCTTCCCCGCCTCGGCGCGCGCATCGGCCGTGTTCGGCACGTGGCGCAGTCGCTCCACCACGACGAGGCCGTTCTGCACCAGAATGCCGATCCCCATCGCCAGCCCGGCGAGGGTGAGCATGTTCGCCGGGATCTTGAAGAGATAGAGCCCCAGCGCCGTGCCGGCGATTGCCACCGCGGCGCTGCCGATGACAAGCGTTGCCCCCGGCATCGAGCGCATCGTCACGATCAGCACGAGGAAGACCGCCCCGAAGGCGATCGCGCCGCGCAACAACAGGTCATTGAGCTGCTTGGCGAGATCCTCGCTTTCGTCACGTGCAATCGTGAGGCGCACACCCGGGGGCAGCGTCGGCGCCAGCGAGGAGATGACGGCACGGGCCGCAGCCGCGGTCTTGATGGCATCGGCGCCGGCTTCGCGTTGCAGCGAGATGCCGACGGCCGTCTTGCCATTCAACCGGAAGGCGCGCCCCTGGTTGTCCTCTTCCGGCGTGATGAACGCCAGCTGGCCGAGCGGATAGACGATGCCGCCGCGGCCGCGAATCGGCAGCCGGCCGAGATCCTCGATCGCCTTCGGCTGGTCGCGCACCGAGACGCTCAGCACCGATGGCCCGCTGGTGATCTCGCCCACCGGTTGCGAGATGCGGGCGTTGCCCACCGCCGCGGTGAGCAGCGCGGGGTCGATGCCGAGCTGCTGAAGCCGGTCGGCATCGTACGCGATGACGACGCCGTTGCGCGCGCCGCCGTTGATCGAGACCGAGGAGATGCCGGCGAGCGAACCGAGATACGGCACCACCCGATCCTCCGCGATCTTCTGCAGCGCGCCCGGCGTGTAGTTGCCGACCACATTGAGGAGGATCAGTGGCTGCTCGCTCAGGTCCTCGGGGACCCAGTTGCCGACGCGGACCGAATTGCGGGCGTTCGACGGCAAGTCGTCGCGCAACGTTTCCATCCGTTCCAGGATGCCGAGGCGAGCGATCGCGACGTCGGCGTCCGGGTCCAGCTCGACGGTGATGCTGGCGCTGCCCTCCCGCGACGATGACTCGGTGCGCCGCACGCCGCGGACGCCCTGGATCGCCGCCTCGATCGGCGAGGTCAGGTACATCTCGACCAACTCTGGCGAGGCGCCGCCCCAAGTCGCACCGACCGAGAGCCGCGGCAGCTCCACCGTGGTCTTGGTGGCGAGCGGCAGCTTGGTGAACGCCACACCGCCGGAAATCAGCAATCCGGCGGCGATGGCCCACATCACCGAGGGGCGGGTGGCTGCCCAGCGAATCATGCGATCGCCTCGCGCGCGGCCCGCGCCGCCGCCTTCCGCTCGGCGCGCCGTTCCACGGCCGCATAGCAGGAGGGGAGCAGGAAGAAGGTCACCAGCAGCGCCGACACGGAGCCGCCGATGATGCCCGAGGCGAGCGGCTGATAGAGCGCGCCGCCGCTGCCCCAGTTGAAGACCAGTGGCAGCACGCCAGTGATCGTGGTGAGCAGCGTCATCGCGATGGCCCGGAGCCGCTGCAAGCCGCCCTTGATCACCGCATCGTTGATCGAGTATCCCTGCTCGCGGAAGCGCCGGATGGCGTCGAGCTTGACCACCGCTTCGTTGTCGGCCATGCCGATCATCACCACGATGCCGATCAGCGACACCGCGTTGATCGACTGCCCCATGATCCAGAGGGCGATGATGCCACCCGCACCCGCGAGCGGCACGGTGGTGAGCACCAGCAACGGCGTGGTGAACGAGGCGAACTCGCCGGCCAGCACCAGGAACATCAGCGCCACCGCGAGGACCGCGACCAGCCCGAGTTCCCGCGAGGTCCGCTGCTGCTCCTCGTCGGCACCGGTGATCTGCCAGCTGGCACCCGGCGTGAGCGTCAGCGCCGAGACCGCCTTGCGGACATCGTCGGTCGCCCGTGCGGTGCCGCCCTTCTCGACCACCGCCTCGACCACCGAGACCGGGCGCTGGTTGGCGCGCACCACTTCGACCGGCGCGCGCACCTCGTTCACCGTGACGAACTGCGACACCGGATAGCCACCAACCGTCGAGGCGAGGGCCGTCTCGAGGTTCTCGTTGGCGATGCCGGCATAACGGACCTGGATCGGCGTGCGGCGGTCGGTCTCCCGCAGTTCACTGGCCTCGACGCCACCGAGCGCGCCACGAAGGGCATTGATGACCGGCTGGATCTGCAGGCCCCGCTGGGCGATCTGTTCACGCTGCAGCGTGATCTCGACCACCGGCTGCGTCCCGGAGAAGCCGTCACGCACGTCGGCAAGTGTGCTGAGGCCGGTGAGTGCCGCGCGCACCTGTTCTGCCGAACGGGCCGCATCGCTCGGACGTGGTGCCGAGACCTCGACACGCACGGTGCGGCCCTCGCGGCCGATCAGCGAGCCGAATTCCGATTGTCCGGCGAGATCGATCGCCAGGCTCCCGGCGGCGAGGTCCGGCACCGCCTTGCGCAGCGAGTCGGCAAAGACGGCAGCGGCCATCTTTGGCGGCACCGGAATCACGAACACCGCCGTGCCGGGGGTGCCCGGCTCCGAGCCCGAAAGAATTTCCTCGTCGGTCGCCACGCCGATGCGCTCATAGACGCCGACGCTGCCGAGGCGCTTGGCGGCGGCCTCGATGCGGGCCGCCTGGCGAACCGTCTCCTCGATCGCGGTCCCCGGGGCGAGACGAAGTTCGGCAACGGCGGTGCCTTCGTCGACCTGCGGCAGCACCTCGCGCGGAAGCGTCGTCGCCAGCCAGATCGTGAAGACGGTGACCACGACCGAAATCCCGATGACCGGCCCCGGATTCTTGAGCGACCAGAGCATCCCGTGCTCGTACCACGCGGTGAACTTCTCGCCCCACTGGGCCAGTCGGTCATGTGCCGCGCGCGGGACCACGGCGACCACGCCCTTCTTCTTCCCCCAGGTGAGCATCACCGGCATCAGCGTCAGCGCCATCACCAGCGAGGCGAGCAGCGAGGTCACGACCGAGAGGGAGAGGTCACGGAAGAGGGCCGCCGAGAGGCCCTGCACGAAGACGATCGGCCCGAAGACCAGCACCGTCGTGAGCGTCCCGGCCACCAGCGGCGCCGAGACTTCCTCGGCGGCCTGCTTCGCCGATTCCCAGCCGTCGAGTCCTTCCTCGCGCAGCCGTCCCGTTGCCTCGGCGACGACGATCGCGTTGTCGACGAGGAGGCCGACCGCCAGCGCCAGGCCGCCGAGCGAGAGGATGTTGATGGTGACGTCGAGCAGCTGCAGCAACGTCAGCGAGACCAGCACCGAAAGCGGCACCATCACGCCGATTGCCACCGACATCCGCCAGTCGCGGAGGAAGACCAGGATCAGCAGGATCGAGAGCAGGCCGCCGGCGATGATCTCCTGCGTGAGGTTCGAGAGCGCGTCCTCGACGAACTGCGCCTGCGCCGCCACCAGCTGAATGCGCACCGTCGGGAAGTCGGCACGCAGCCGGTCGAGCGTCTTCATGAGTTCGCGGGTCACCGAGACGGTGTTCGATCCGCCGTCCTTGTAGACCACGAGCCCGACCGCCGCCCCGCCGTCGAGCCGCACCAGCGTGCGCGGGTCGGCCGACGCGGGAGTGACGGTGGCGATCTGACCGAGCGTGATGCCGGCGCCGGCCGGGCCGACCGGGATCGAGCGAATCTGGTCGGGGTCTTTCAGTTCCGTCAGCGTGCGCACCGAGAAGCGGAACTGACCGCGCTTGATGGTGCCGCCGGTGGCGGCCGGATTCGCCGTCTTGATGGCGGAGGCAACATCATCCGGCGTGATGCCGAGCGCGCGGACGCGCTCGGGGTCGATATCGACGCGGATCTCGTCGTCCGGGTCGCCGACGACGGCGACCGACGCGACGCCGGCGATCTGTTCCAGTTGCCGTGCATGCACATCGTTGGCGGTGCGGGCAATCGCACGAAGGTCGCCTGGGCCAGTCAGGCCGAGAATGGCGATCGGCCGCTCACCCGGATCCGAGGTGAGCAGCGTCGGCCGCGACGCGGTGCTCGGCAGCCGGCCACGCAGGTTGTCGAGCTTTTCGCGAACGGTCAGCACCGTCTTCTGCATGTCGGTGCCCCACGCGAAGCTCAGCGTGGTGCTTCCTTCCCCGTTGCGGCTGACCGATCGCATGTCGACGAGGCCCGGCGTGTTGCCGACGCCTTGCTCGATCTCTTCGGCGACAAACCGGGACACTTCTTCGGCGGCGGCGCCCGGGAAGGCGGTGCGCACCGTGAGCACCGGCAGCGTCACGTCGGGCAGCAGCGAGACCGGCATCTGCTTCAGCGACACGGCGCCGAGGAGCACCAGCGCGAGGATCGCCGAGAAGGTGGAGACTGGGCGGCGCAGGGCCGCAGCGCTCAACGACACGATGGCCGCCCGATCAGTTCTGGTCGCCCTCACGCTTTGCCACGAGGCGCACGCGCGCCTGGTGGGTCAGCGTGAGGTGGCCGTCGACGAGGACGATGTCCCCCTTCTTGACCGGAATGAGTCCGCTGGTGGTATCGGGCAGCACTTCCATCTCGCGGCCGTTGCTCTCGCCCCGCTGGATGTATTCCCACATCGCCACGCCGTCGCGCACCACGAAGACCAGCGGGCGGCCATCGCGCTCGATCACCGCGCGCTGCGGCACGATGGTGCGGTTGGTGAGGCGATTGGCTTCGAGCCGCAGCGAGGCGTACATCCCCGGGCGCAGCATCCCGTCGCCACGCACGCGCACCACCGCCTTGCCGGCGCGGGTCACGCTGTCGACCATCGGGAGAATGGCGGCGATCGTGCCGCGGATCGGCTTGTCGCTCGTGGCGGCCACGGTGATGAAGGCATCGCCACCGACGCGAAGCTTGGCGAGGTCCTGTTCCTGCACCTGCGCCTCCACGCGGAGGTTCATCAGGTCGACCACGACGGCGACTTCGGCGCCGGCACCGATCCGCTCACCGAGCGAGATCGAGACCCGCTCGACCATGCCGTCGAACGGTGCGAGGACCACCGCGCGCTCACGCTCGAGCTTCGCCTTCTCGAGGCCGACCAGCGCGCCGTCGATCCCGGCCTTGGAGCGCATGTAGGCGCGACGCTCGGGGCGCACACTCCCCTCGACGGTCGAGTCGGCCACCACTTCGGAGTTGTAGGTGATCTCCGCCTGCCGCAACCGTGCCTCGGCCTCCTGCACCGCAAGGTCGAGTGGCTTCGGATCGAGGCGCGCCAGCACCTGCCCCTTCTTCACCCGATCACCGGCGCGCACCGTCACCGCCTCGACGGTGCCACCCGTCTCCGCCTTGATCGTCGCCGAGGCATCGGTGCGCACCAGGCCGGTGGCACTCACCGTGAGGATCAGGTCGCCGACGCGCACCTCTTCGCCCACCACTGGCAGCGTCAGATTCGAGGACGACTGCGACGAATCCTGTGGAATCGAATCGGTCGACTTCACGTCACCGTCTTTCTTCCCGCACGCACCGAGGACGAGGGCGGCGAGGAGGAAGCGGGCGGGACGGGCATGGCGCATGACGAGCCTCAGGGTGCTGGTTCGGTGGCGTGAAGGTGCCGGCGCTGGGATGATGCATGAGGGAACGGAAGGGACGCAGTCCTAACGCTAACGATGGAGGGGAAGATTCGGTGGGTGGTGGATATACGATGATCGATCATCGATCATCGATCATCGATCGGGCCGCGGGGGGCGAGGGATCAGCGGCCGGCCAGTCGTGTCAATCCGAAAGACGCGAATCCTCGGCAGCCCCTCGGCGTTCTCATCCTTCAGGTAGACATGGCTCGACGTCCAGAATCCCTCGAGGATCTTCGGGTCCGGCGCGGGCACACTGCCGAGGAGGATGCCGTCGGGGGTGAAGACGTCGAGCACCGACGCGGCGCCCTTGGCGCCCGGCCGGGCGACCCAGATCCGCGACGCACGATCGACGGCGACGCCGCTCCACTTGGGCCAGGTGGTCGGCAACTGGCTCGGCTTCGCGATCTCGCGCACCGACTTCTCCCAATCCTTGCCCACCCCTGCCACCTCAGCCTCGAAGATCGAATCACGCTGGGCTTCCGTGATGGTGATCACCGGCGCCGGCGCGGAGAAGCGGCGGACGGTGTCGTCCTTGGTCGTGGTGACGGCGAGCGTGTAGTCCCCGGTGTTCCCCGAGACCTTGTGGCGGTCGGGGAGCCAGGCGCTCTCGCCCGAGGGGCGGAGCGGAATCCCCATGCTCATCATCGAGGTGCTGGTGCCCTGCTTCCGGGTGATCACCCAGTTGTCGTTCGGGTCGGGCGGCGTATTGCTGAACTTGATCGTGTCGACGACGCTGCCGTCCATGCGCGTGACGTAATACGCTCCGCCGCCGCCATTGCCCGCCTTGCTGGTGTCGTTGAGTTGACCAATGATGCCGACGGTGCCATCGCCGAAGACCGGGAAGCGTGACGTCCACCAGCAGCACTGCGAGGGCTTCGAGGTGATGAAGGCGCCCGCCGTGGTGAAGGTCGTGGAGCGCGAGTTGTTCGGATCCTGGAGGAAGAGCGTATCGCGCGAGATGCCGAACATCCCGTCGCGGAACTCGCCGGGGCCGTCCCCCTCGCGGCCGATGTTGCGCAGCCACTGCCCGTCGGCACCGTAGACCTTGATCATCGTGGGCGCCTTCTGGAGCAGATAGATGGTGCCATCCTCACCGGCCACGACAGTGCGCGGATTGCCGATCTCGCCCGGCGATCCTTCCTCGGGGACGATCTCGCGCTCGAGCACCAGCCGCCATCCTGAGGTGTCGGCCCACTTGGTCGGGCCGCTGTTGGTCACCTGGATGATGCCACCCGGCAGCGTGTCGATCTTCGCGGTGGCGAGGGCGGCGTCCTTGGCCGACAGGGAGCAGCCGGCGAGGAAGGCGGCGAGGGCGAGGGTAGGGGCGCGTGTGGTCATAAGGGGGTAGATGCCCGAAGCTGGAGGAACGTTGCCCGTCGGAACGGTGACTACTGCGTGATGATCCGGTAGACGCGAATGATCGGTCGCCCTTCCGCGTCTTCATCGGGGACCACCACGCGATCCTTCCCGAAATAGCCATCGAAGAGCCGTGGATGCGCCCGGTTGGCCCGGGCCCCGTCTGGGCTGTGACCAACGCGGCCCAGACGCGCCACGCCACCACGCCCTTGCTGGTCGCTCGCGAGGAAGAGCCAGAGCGGCCAGTTGGCCGGCAGCTCGGTGGCGACGGCGACCTTCGACCAATCGGCCACGAATCGTCCGGAGGAATTGGCGCGCGTCACCGCGGCATGCACCACCGAATCACGCTGCCCATGGACGCGGCGGGAGGCAACCGCGAGTATCGCGACTGTCCCGACTCAGCAGCAGCGTCGGGCGATCGGTTCGGCCCCACGCAATCACGCCGGCCCGCGTCGGCACCTGCAGGACCCGTGGCAGGAGCGGCACCTGGATATTCGCGGCCCCGTTCCGGCCATTAGGTCGGAGGCCAGATCGGGGCCTGCGGTGCGGTCGCGCACCAGCCGATACATCGATTCGCTTAGCGTGGCTCGAGTCGCACCCACCGGGAAGCCGTCAACCACACGACCCCGGCCGCCCAGTAGCGGCCACCAACGGGGTGATTGCGGAACGGAGTACACCCGCGCCGAGGCGAGATACCGCCCGCCGAAAAGCGACAGCCGCGAATTCGACGTCTGCTGGATGGCCACGGTGTCGCCGGAGATGGCGAAGTAGCCCAGGCGGACGTCACCCGGCCCGTCGCCCTGACGCCCGATGGTGCGGAGATAGGCGCCATCAGACCAAAGAATGCGCCCGGGGGCACAGCCCGCTCGCACTCGCGCCGGGGTCACGCGCGATGCCGCCAGCCGTCGGCGGTCGCCGGGGGTCGCCTGCGCCCCGCAGGCGCTACAGCAAGGGACATCACAGCAGACGGTAGCAGCATGGCTAGCGCCATGCCCAATCGTGCGACACCAACCTCCGACCATCGGGATCGGTGATCAGCACCGCCACGCGCTCCTTGGCCCAGAAGACCGGGTGCCACCACTGCCGGTTCCACCCCGATTGCGGCACGCTGACGATGTCGAGCCAACGGCCGTTCCGGTCGAAGAGGTCCAAACGCACGGTGGTGGTGTCGCTGCTCGAGAGCCGTACCCAGCGGCGCCCGTCGCGGTCAACCGAAATCTGTTCGAATGCCGGTCGTTCATCGGGAATCGCCGAGGTGAGCAGCGAGGCGCGCAGGACCGGTTCGGGAGTGTACTGCTTGTTGCTATTGATCCGGTCGTCGACGATCGCCTGCTTCTCGGCGGCCGAGATGGCGCCGCTGGGTCTCGGGCGCGAGAAGAGCAGGGTGGTGTCCTGGCCGTTCCGTGTGGCCCGCAGCTGGTACTCGCCACTCCATCCGACCACGAAGCCGCCGACCGGATCGGCGACGCTCATGTCCTGCGGCTGCAGGGGAACCTGCATCTCCATCCGCACCACGCTTCCCTCGCGCACCAGCCAGCGCTTGTCGCTCTTGGGGTGTTCGGGGAGGAAGGCGGTGTCGAGCGTGCTGCCGTCGAGCGAGAAACGAATGAAGCCGCGCCGCGGTGGCTTGGTGGAGTCGGGTGGCAGCATCACTGGGACTATCGCACGGCCGTCGCCGTCCAACCCGATCCGCGAGAAGTAGCGCGGCGTCGTGGGGCGCTGGAGGAGTGGTGCGCCGGTGGAGATCAGGAAGGTGCCGGCGCGCGCGGCCGAGGGGTCGTGCACGACGAGCGTGTCACCGCGGTAGGCGAGCCAGGCGGAGCGATACTCTCCCGGCCCCGCACCTTCGCGGCCGACGGTGCCGAGATAGCGGCCGGTCGGGTCGAACCGCATCACTTCCGTCGGCTTCTCGTCGGCGACGAAGAGGGTGCCATCCTCGAGCAGGATCAGGTCGGCGGGGTCGCGGAGGGCGCCGGCGCTGTCGTCGGCGGGCTGGATGGTTCGTTCGAGTACCAGCGACCACTTCCCGCTGTCGGCGGGGGAGTGGTTGGTGACCCGGACGATTCCGCCGGCGAGAGTATCGATGGTGGCACCGGCCTGCCCGGCGTCCCGGGTCGAGGTGCCACAGGCGGCAGCGAAGAGGCACAGGGCGGCGACGGGGCGCAGAGGAGTCGGCATAGGGGGGTAGATGCGCACGGGGCGGGAATGGTTGGGGTGGCCGATCACTCCGGCCCTGGCATTGGTTGCGTCCGGGCGCGTGGAATTGCATCATCAGAGATGGTGACCCCCTCGCCGCTGAGCCAGGACCCTGACCTGGTGCGCCGCCTGTTGCGTGCCAAGGATCGGATGGACGCCGCCTCGCACGAGCAGTGGCCCGTTGAGCGGCTCGCGCGCGTGAGTGGTGTCTCCGAGGCACACTTCGCGCGGTCGTTCAAACAGGCGTTCGGCCTGCCGCCGCATCGCTATCTCCTGACGCGCAGGATTGAACGGGCGATGGCCCAGCTGCGCGACACCGAACTTTCCATCACCGAGATCGCCTTCCGCACCGGTTGGGAGAGCCTGGGGACCTTCGGCCGCACATATCGCGACATCACCGGCGAGTCGCCGAGTGTGACCCGGAAGCGGCTCCGGGAGATTCCGGCCGAGCTGGGCCGGGTGCCGGCCTGTGTCCTCAAGGCGGCGCACCGTCCCGACCTCAACTCCGCAGTTTCGGAGAAGCGGCGCCAGGCCGCGGGCGATATCCTCTCCGCACCACCTACCGGGAGAGTTCATGAGTGAAGGGATTCAAGTCGTCGGACTCTACGTCCGCGACCAGGACGAGGCGCTCGCCTTCTACGTCGATCAGCTCGGCTTCCGCGTCCATACCGACGTCCGGAACGGCGACTACCGCTGGCTCACCGTCCAGCACCCCGACCAGCCGTCGTTCCAGCTCGGCCTCTTCGCCCCGGGGCCGCCGGTGCTCGACGCGGCCACGGCCAAGGCGCTGCGCGAGCTCATCGCCAAGGGCGCCATGCCGCCGCTGGTACTGACGGTGGCCAACTGCCGCACCGCCTACGATCGGATGCGCGCCGGTGGGGTTGAGTTCACCCAGGAGCCGATCGACCGCTACGGCACGGTCGACGCCGGCTTCCGCGACCCCTCGGGCAACGGCTGGAAGATGATCCAGGCGCGAGGTGGCCAGTGAGCCGCCCCGCGTGGCCGCGGCAGCTGCACCGCTGGGTGTCGATGCTGTTCACCCTCACGGTGGTGGCCAACTTCGTCGCCATGTCCCGGGGGACGCCGGCGGCGTGGATCACCTACGCGCCGCTGCTGCCGCTGGCGGTGCTGGCGTTCACCGGACTCTACCTCTTTGCGGTGCCGTATCTGAAGAAGGGGTAGGAGGTGAGGGGTGAGGGGTGAGGGGTGAGGGTGAGGGGGCGGTCATCACCGCTGCCACGCCGCGGTGGCGCCCCGGCTTGGCACCCTCGTAGTAGCTTGAGAGGGACTCCTCCAACCGTCGGTTGACCATGACGCTGCAGCATCCGTCGGCGCCTCGCCTCCCTTGCCTGGTTCTCGCTGCTCTGCTCATGACGCCTCCCGTGGCGCACGCGCACGCGCAGGGCGGCCCGGCCGGAAACGACTTCGCTGCGTGGGCCGATTCGGTTGCGTCGGCACCATCCGGCGCGGCACTCGACGCACTGCGCGCCAACACTCAGGTTTGGAATGGCGGGCAGCGCTCGCTGGCCCGCGGCTGGTGGCAGCTCCGGCGCGGCGTCGTGACGGGCAACGCGAACACCGTCGAGGCCGGCATCCGCGTGCTCGTGATCGAGCGCACCGCGCAGCGGGAGTCGCCGTGGCCGGCGTACTTCCTCGCGCGCGGCTTCCATGACCTGAGCGTGCTTCGTGCGCCGATCCGGAGCAACCTCGCGCAGCCCGAGGGCGAATCGAACGTCGCGACCTTCTGGCATCTGCTCGTACCATTGATCGACGCGCATCCGGCATTTGCCCCCGCCGCGCGCCTCGCGACCGACGCGCTCCTCGCGCTTGGCGATCGCACCCTTCGCCCCGATGAGTTGACGGTCCTGCGCACCTTGATGCTGCGCGAGCCGTCGAACGCCGACCTGATGATCGTGGAAGCACGACGACTTCGCGCCACGGGAGCGATGCCGGCCGCACTGGCCCGTTTCGACGCCGCCCGCGCGAATGGCGGCGACCGCGGCGTCCTGGGCCTGGAGCGGGCGCGGACCCTTGCGGCCCTTGGTCGGGTGGCGGATGGCGAGGCGGCGTACTGGGAGGGAATGACGGCACTCACGCCGGCCGGGCGCGAAGCGTATCGCACCGATCTCGCCTGGTTCGTCCACCCCGATACCCTGGCCCCGTTCGATCAGGTGCCGACCGACTCGGTACGGGCCTGGCTGGGGCGCTTCTGGCTCGAGCGCGATGCGCTCGCGGCCAACCTCCCCGGCGAACGACTGCAAGAGCAGCTCCTGCGTTGGAACGACGCCTTCCGTGACTATCACGTCCCGCTCCCGTGGCGCAGGGCACAGTTCGGCCGGGTCGAGCACCTCTTTGAGGAGCTCGACCTCTGCCTCAACAACGCAGGCCGCCGACTGCAGGAGGACCTCGCGCGATTGCAGCCAAGCCTGACCGGCGACACGCGCAGTGACGAGCCGATCCTCGACCACCGCGGATTGATCGTGCTGCGGCACGGGCTGCCGGTGCGTCGCGTCCACGGCAGGCCAGCAGCCGATACCGACACGACGATCCAGATGATGATCAACCGGCGCGGGACGAACCTGGCGCCAGCGTTGCGTGCGGAGGTGATGGCGGAGTCGATGCGCTTCAACGAAAGTTGGGTGTATTGGCTGGAAGGACGGTGGCGCACCTTCTCCTTCCGCGGCAGCCAGGCACTCGGCTACCACGCCGCCACCACGCTGATGAGTTACCTCCCGCTCACCGATGCGATCGGTCGGAGTTTCGCGGCCGATTGGCAGCTGCGCGTCGGGCTTTCGGAGGAGTGGGCGCGCGCAGACGCCCGGTTGCGGGAGCGGCCGACGGCGGGAAATCCACGCGCCATCACCTGCGACGACGTCTTCGGCGCCGCGGTACGCCAGCAGCGGGTCGACGCGGAGCTCGGCATCGCCACCGACAGCGATTCGCCGCCGATGTACGACCCCTGGCCGTCGGCGATTGCGGTCTACGGCCTCGGGCAGGACGCGGCGACGGGAAAGGCGTTGGTCGCGCTCGCGATCCCGCGCGACCACCTCGAGAGCACGCCGGTCGGCGACGGTCGACGCGACCAGCCGGTGCAGATCCGCGTGACCGCGTACGAGCGGAGCAGCG
The DNA here is from genome assembly GCA_016720805.1 of Gemmatimonadota bacterium. Taxonomy (NCBI): domain Bacteria; kingdom Pseudomonadati; phylum Gemmatimonadota; species Gemmatimonadota bacterium. Next base: position 154,012 of record JADKJZ010000014.1, read on the forward strand.
GCCGATTCGTGGCACTCGACTCGCTCCTCCACTTCCTGAGCCGCGACACCGATTTCTCCGGAAGTTTCGTGAACCAGTTGCTCGAGCTCCCGCTCACGCCCGGGTCCTGGCGCGTCGCCGTGAAGCTGACGCAGGGGGTCGACACGACCGGATCGTATGCGCTCCTGCCGGAGCTCACCATTGGCCCGGCAGACCGGCTGACGATGAGCGACATTGTGATTGGCCGTGTCGGGGGCGTGCCGTGGCGGACCCCCACCGGCGGGAGCTTCCTGGTCAATACGCTCGGCACCTGGCCGCGGACCGAAGAGGCGGTGATCTACTACGAACTGTACGGTGCGCGCGCCGGTGACACCTTGCGGACCAAGATCGAGATCCGCTCGCTCGCACCGGGGCGCGGGAGTGATCGCATCTCGGCATCATTCCGCGAGGTGGTCGGCGACGGACCGATCTCGGCAGTGCGGCGCTTGGGCCTGGCAGAGCTCCGGGGCGGGCAATACGAGCTGAAGGTGACGGTCGAGGCGTCGAGCGGTTCGGTCAGCCGCCAGCAGCGGCTGATCGTCACCGTGCCGTAGTGACGGTCGGCTGCCAGCGCCCCACTCTGGACCTCCTCGATGTAGCTTGAGAGGGACCCCTCCAACCGTGGTTGACCATGACGCTGCAGCATCCGGCCGTCCAGCGGCTCCTCCAAATGGGATTGTTCTACCTCGCCATCCTCGCCTTCTTCGGCGAGCTCCGCTGGGGCTCGAACGCGATGTTTCTCTTCGGGTCGACCTGGATCGGCCAAGCGATCGTGACGGTGTTCCTGAAGCCGCGCGATACGAGTGACGTTTCTCCTCGGTCGCCGGAAACCCGATGAGCCGTTCAAGTGTCACCACCTGCTGGATGGTGCTGAGCGCCATCCCGCTCCTCGGCGTCGCCGCCCAGCAGATCGACGTGCGGCCGGCGCCTTCGCAGGGGTGCACGGGCGCACCGACTGCCGACTCCACCATCTACGACGCCGACGAGGCATCACCTGGTCCCCAGCTTCGGAGCTTTCGGAGGCTGGAAATGCCGACGGCCCTCCGCGAAGCCGGCGGGAAGGGTGGCGTGACGCTGGCCTACGTCGTCAACGCCGATGGCAGGATCGACAGCAGCAACGTGGTGGTGATGACGGTCAGCGACTCGGCGTTCATCGCACCGGCGCGCGCGACGGTGCTCGGCTCACGCTTTTGGCCCGGCTGCCGCTCGGGCGTCCCGGTCCGGGTGCAGGTCACCCAGTCGTTCGGCTTCGAGGCGAAGAACTACGACTCGAGGGGATTTCTTATCCGGCCCAAGCGCGGGGGCTGAGCTTCCATGTCCCCGGGTCCGGAAGGTCACGAATCCGGCGCCGCACTGGACCCGACTGCGCGCTTCTCCGATCGCGTCGACCACTACGTCCGCTATCGCCCCGACTATCCAGCCGGCGTCCTCCGGATCCTGGAGGACGAGGCCGGGCTCACCGTGCACTCCATCGTCGCCGATCTCGGCTCCGGCACGGGGATTTCGGCCGAGATGTTCCTCCGGCACGGCAATGTCGTGCACGCCGTCGAGCCGAACGATGCGATGCGTCATGCGGCCGAGCGACTCCTGCACCACTATCCGAACTTCCACAGCGTGCATGGACGCGCCGAGGCGACGACGCTCGCCGACGCGTCGATCGACCACGTCGTCGCCGCCCAAGCCTTCCACTGGTTCGATGTGCCGGCGGCGCGGGCTGAGGTGCAGCGGATTCTCAAGCCCGGTGGGTGGGCCGTGTTGCTCTGGAACACGCGCCGTACCGAGTCAACTCCGTTCCTGCACGCGTTCGAGGCGCTGCTGCTCCGCTTCGGCACGGACTATCGGGAGGTGGCGCACACGAAGATCACCGCGTCTGCGCTCGAGGCCTTCTACGGCGGGCGCCATTTCGTGAAACGGACGCTCGACCATCGGCAGGAGCTGGACCTCGACGGCATCCGCGGGCGACTGCTTTCGTCGTCGTACGTTCCTGCGGCCGGGCATCCCGAGCACCTTCCGATGTTGACGAGCTTGATGCGATCTTCACGAGCGCGGCGGTCTGGTGGCCGTGGATGATGACGGAGGTGTACGTCGGACGGATGGGGCGCACCGCAGCGTGACCGTGCCGAGCGACGCCAGCGACCACGCGCACTCACGACGTGCCCTCGCCCGGCACCTCTTCTTCGCGTTCGTGCTCACCTTCATCGCAAGCCGCATCCTCGTCTTCCTGATCATGGCGCGGCGGATCCCCGACCTTTACCTGCATGTCGGCGGAAACCACGTCCATCACCTGAACTACGGAATTTTCCTGCTCGCGGGCGTGGGCGGCTATCTCCTCTTCGATCGCCGGAGCCCTGCCCAACGCAACATCGCCGGGATCCTGTACGGGGTGGGTCTGGCGCTGACCTTTGACGAGTTCGGGATGTGGCTTCACCTCGGCGGGGCGTATTGGCAGCGCGCCTCCTTCGACGTGATGGTGGTGCTCGGCGCCGGACTGGGAGTACTCGCGTTTGCACCACCGCTTTCGAAGTGGCGGCCCCGCGATCGGGTCGCGGCCCTGATCCTGGTTGCATCGCTGGCCCTTTTCGGGATCCTGCTCTCGGCCTCCTTTCGCTTTGCGGCGCGCGAGCAGCCAAGACTTGAGCAGTTGGAAGAGCGGGGGCCGAGGTAGACGGCGAATCCCGGCCTGAGGTCTGGGGAGCCAGGCACGAGCTCAGGGTTCGGTGTCACCGAACTGTCATCTCCCTGCCACGCCAGCGCCATTTCCTTGCCCGACATTCGAATCGCACTCCTCTCTCGCCTCCGAGACGACTCATGCGATTCGTGTCCGTGGTTGCCCTGCTCGCCATGACGGCCTGTGGCGGCAGCCCGTCGACTGAGCAGCCCACTGCCGCCGTCCTCCTCCCGCCGATTCCGCTCAAGGTCACCGAGCAGGGCGAGTTCGGCGCCTATCCGCCGATGACCGCGCGGACGTCGAGCGGCGAGCTCTTCCGGATTGATTACAAGGCCGGGATCGCGCAGTACGCTCTGGATGGAAGCCAGCGGCGCCTCTTCGGCGTGGCCGGCGAGGGACCGGGAGAGTTCCGTGCCCTGGCGAGCGGCGCCGTCCTCCCCGGCGACTCCCTCTTCGCGGTCGTCGATGCCGCGCGCGCGAGGCTGTTGCTCTTCGGCGTCGTGGACGGCGCCTTCCGGCGCGAGATCGCGATTCCTCCGATGCAGGTGACCGGCCAGCAGTGGCGATTCGATGGTAGCATGGCGCTGATTCCGATCTCGCTCGGTGTTCCTGTCTTCATGCGCTGGAACATGACGACGGACTCTGTGGGCCTCTGGGGTGAGCCGACCACTTTCCGCAAGAACGCCATGGTCGCGTCGATGAGCTCCGGCGAACCCTCAGCCATCCGCGATGGCGAGGGGTGGCTCGCGCTGATCCCCGGAGAGGTAACACTGGTACGCTACGACAGCGCTGGAGCGATCGTCGGCACCGTGCCGCTGCCGCGACGAGCACGGCGCGGTGAACCCGCAGATGCCAAGGAACAGCTGGCGCGGGCGAGCGAGGAGAAGCGGTTTGTCGTCCCCGCGTCGATGGCGATGGGAATCCATCGGTTGCCCGACGGCAAGGTGCTGCTGATGCACCTCGACGTGGAGGGAACTCAAACCCCGCGAGAAATCGAGGGGGTACGACCGGGGCGGGGGTGGAAGGTCGAGCTGACGTCGATGCGGTGGTGGGCGACGATCTACGCCGCCGATCTCCAGACCGCCTGCGTCGACCAGCCGGTGCCGTTCACCACGCGGGAGATGTCGCGGCTGCTCTTCAGTGGCGACACCGTGATGACGCTGAGCCGACTCGTCGACGACGCGGGGGGCGTTCGCTCGGAGCTGCAGCGGGTGCGGTTCGACCTGGGCAAGTGCGTCTGGACGCCAGTGATGGCGGAGGGGAAGTAGCATGATGACCGTGGCCACACATCGCAATTGCCAACTCGGCGCGCTGATGCTGCTCGTCGCAGCGTGTAGCAAGCCCGCCGACCCAGGCACCAACGGCATGAGCCCCACGACCGTCACCGTCGACACGGTGCCGTCGCTGGTATTGCCGTCGATCGGCGCGAACGACTCGGTGAACTTCGGGTCGACCAAGTTCGTCGCGAGACTGGCCAACGGAGAACTGGCGATCCTCGACGAATCGAGCCAGACCATCCGCGTCTTCGGGGCTGACGGGAAATCGCTCCGGGAGATCGGGCGCCGAGGGGAGGGCCCTGGCGAGTTCCAGTTCCCGATGTGGTTGGGTGAGTGTCGGCCCGACACCCTGTTCGTCATTGATCCCGCCACGGCCCGCATATCGCTCTTCGACAGCCAGGGCCAGTTCGTACGGCAGCACCCCTTCAAGAGCCGCGGGAGCATGATGGCGTGCGATGTGACCGGGCAAGTCCTGCGTCTCGACATCATCGGCAGCACCGAGATGCCAAGCGAGCAATCGCCGCTCTATCAGGGCACCGTTACGCTGGTCGGCTTCGACGCCCCAGACCGTGTGCTCGACACCATTCCGCTCTATCGCAACCGCCCGATGGGGCAGCAGGGGTGGATCGCGTCGGCCAACGGCACCGTGTATGTCGGGCGGGGCGACTCCGGCTTCGTCGAGAGCTGGCGACCCGGTGACTCCGCGCGCACTCGCCATCCGCTGGGTACCGCCGGACGTGCCCCGACAGCCGCGCAGTACCAGGCCGAAATCGAGCGGTGGCTTCGGATGCTCAGCCGCCCGGAAGATCGGGTGCGTCCGCGGGAGATCCTGGAAAAGATCCCGGCACCCGCCGCCATGCCTGCCTTCCGCGCCCTCGTCGCCGATCCGACCGGTGCGGTGTGGGCGGTGACGTCACCGACGGGTGACGCTGTCACGGTCCTCGAGGGCATCGATTCGCTCGGTCGTCCGTTCCAGCCGCTCCGCCTCCCCGGCGATCTCGATGTTCACGCGGTCGGGCGTAACCACATCGTCGCGATCGCCGAGGATGCAGACGGCTCGCAACGGATCCTGGTCTTCAAGCTGACGCGGAAGAACTGAAGAGGGTCTTCACCCATGCGCGAGCACGCAGGTCCCTCGCTGCGCTCGGGATGACAACGCCTGGATGGTGATCGATCATCGATCATCGATCATCGATCATCGATCATCGCCCCCCCTTGCGCCCACCCGCTCCGCGCCTTAACCTACAACCATATGGTTGCACGTCTCCCCAGCCGCTCCCGGCTCGCCGATGACCACCTCGATCGCCTCTTCCGGGCGCTCGGCGACCGTACCCGGCGCGATATCGTCGCCCGCGTCCTCGGTGGCGAGGAGGCCTCGGTCTCCACGCTTGCGGCGCGATATGCGATGTCGTTCGCTGCGGTGCAGAAGCACGTCGCCGTCCTGGCCGGTGCGGGACTGGTAACCAAGCGCAGCCAGGGCCGCGAGAAGCTGGTGCGCGGCAACCCGAAGGAACTCGCCCGCGCTCGGGCGTTGCTCAGCCAGCTCGAACAGCTCTGGACGTCTCGTTTCAGCCAGCTCGACGCGATCCTCGCCGAGCCCTTTCCCCCGACGGAGTAGCCATGCCGATCACCTCTGTTACCTCCGATGCCGCCGCCCGCACGCTCACCGTCGTGGCCGACTACCCCGTGCCGGTCGCGCGCCTCTGGGCGGCCTATGCCGACCCGCGCCAACTCGAGCGCTTCTGGGGGCCGGTGGAATGGCCCGCCACCTTCACGCGGCATGACATGGCGGTGGGTGGCCGTTCGCACTACTACATGACCGGTCCCGACGGCACCAAGGCGCACGGCTGGTTCCGCTACCTCGCGATCGAGCCGATGAAGCGGATCGAGCTCGAGGACGGCTTTGCCGACGAGCAGGACGTCCCGAACCCGGACATGCCGACGATGCAGATGGTCTTCTCCTTCCAGGAGACGCCGACGGGATCCCGGTTCCAGTGCCTGACAACCTTCACCAGCACGGAGGCGATGGAATCGCTCGTGGCGATGGGGATGGTCGAGGGGATGAGCTCGGCGATGGGCCAGATCGACGCCGTCCTCGCGGACCTCTCCTCCTTCGCGGCGACGCGCGGCACCGAGGCGCAGCTGCTCTCCGACACCACGGTACGGATCTCGCGCGTCATCCGCGGCTCGGTCGACCAGGTGTGGCGCGCGCATCACGAGCCGGCGCTCATGCAGCGCTGGCTTCTCGGTCCCGACGGCTGGACGATGCCGGTCTGCGAGGTCGCCACCCGCGTCGGCGAGCGCTACCGCTACGAGTGGGAAGCCGTCGACGGATCGGCACGCTTCGGCTTCGAGGGTGAACTGCTCGAGTCGTCGCCCCCGTACCGCGCCGTCACCACCGAGCAGATGATCGGGATGGATGGCCCCGGGACCCGCAACGAGCTGACCCTGGTTGCGACGCCGTCGGGAACGCTGCTCTCCATTGTGATCACCTACCCGAACAAGGAGATGCGCGACATGATCCTCGGCAGCGGGATGACGACGGGGATGGAGACGAGCTACACCCGCCTCGAGCGCGAGGTGCTCGCCGGGTAGGGCCAAATCCACCACCCCTCCCGATCCGCACCCAGCATGGTTTGCTTCCGGGGCCCCTCCTCATCCGACGGAGTCCCGGAATCATGCCTGCTGAGCGCCACAGCATCGAGTGCCCGCCCCGGTGACGTTCTCCCACGCCGTGCTGAGCGCCGGGGTCGGCGTCACTCTCGCCACCGCGGGCGTCGGCGTCGGTTACCGCCGCGTCATGGATCGCCCCGCTCTCTGGCTCGTCGCCTGGTTGGTCGTCGACGCGATCGCGAGCGTGGCCAGCACGATCGGCACGATCGAGTTTCGGAACGCCCAATACAGCGCCCAGGTGTGGTATCCGATCAGCTCGGCGCTGGCACTCTGCCTGCTCGCGAGCACCCTTGCTGATGCCAAGGCGCGGCGAGCGGCCTTTGTTGCCGCTGCCGTGGTTGGCCTCACCATCACCGGGCTGACGATCTGGTACGAGAAGTTCGGCAGCTTCGCGAAGATCACCGGGGTGCTCCATGGGGTGACGTTGCTGCTGGTCGGGTCGGCCCTGGTGCTCCAGCGCGCCAGGAAGGCGCGTGGCGACATGTTTGTCGACCGGACCTTCCTCGTCGGGGCCGCCTTCGTCATCATGGGGGCGCCGAGTCCCTTTCTGGCCGTGGCCGTGCGCTACTTCGGACCCAGCAAGAGTGAGCTGTATTCCTTGGTCTACACGCTCAAGGGTCTCCTCGCGATCTGTTCCTACGTCCTGATGGTGGTGGCCATTCACCTGGGCGCGGAGCAGGCCCGTTTGCGCCTGACGAGGGCCGCGGCGTGAGTGTCATCGTCACGCTCAGTCTCGTCCTCAGCATCCTGATCGGGACCATCATCAGTGCCGTCGTCATCCAGCAACGGCGGTTGCTGCGCGCCCATTCCTCCTTCGCCGGGCGCCTGATCGCGGCACAGGATCGTGACCGCGCACGGATTGCCCGCGAGCTGCACGACGAACTCGTCATGCGGCTCAACACCGCGACGCACGCGTTGCGGCTGCAAAACGGCCGGATCACCGAGACGCAGGCGCTCGAAATGGATCAGATTGCCGACGATATTCGCCTGGTCGCGCGCGACCTGCACCCGACGGCGGTGGACTATCAAGGACTGGAGCCGGCGATGCGGACGATGATCGAGACGAAGGCGCGTACCCACGCCGTCACGATCGACGCCACCTTCAGCGGGTCGTTCGCCGGCCTCGATGCTCGGCATCGGCTGACCATCTATCGTGTCGCCCAGGAGGCGCTCGCCAACGCGATCCACCATTCCGGTGGAAGGCACCATTCCCTGACGCTGACGGCAGCTCCTGGGGTCGTGCGCCTGGTCGTGCGCGACACCGGAAAGGGTTTCGACCTCGGCACGGTCACCACGCGCCACGGACTGGGGCTCACGTCAATGGAAGAGAGGGTGAAGTTGCTCGACGGCCAGATCGAAATCGTCTCGCGCCGCGGTCACGGCACCGAGGTGCGAGTGGAGTTTCCGGTACCATCAACGGCCTCGTCGTGACGCTTCCTCGGGTCCTCATTGCCGAAGACTTCGAGCCGATGGCCGACGCACTCGCCAGCTGGCTCTCGCCGTGGTTCGAGATCGTCGGCAAGGTATTGCGGCTGGAGATGCTGGCCGGCGCCATCAGGCAGACCGCACCCGATGCGGTGCTGCTCGACCTTGCCTTCAAGGAGCGTAGCGCGCTCCACGAATTGCCGACGCTGCGGCTGCTTCCGGAGGCGCCGCGCTTCGTGATCCTCACGGCGTATCGCGACTATGGCCTGATGATGGGCGCGATTGACGCGGGCGCCTCAGGGTACGTCGTGAAGACGTCGGACTTCACCGAGGTGAAGACCGCACTCGACGAGGTACTTGCCGGGCGCCTCTACCTCTCGCCCAGCGTCCGCCCCGAGGAGCCGCCACGACGCAAGATTGTGCCGCGCGTCGACGATGGTACCTGGCACCCGACGGCCTTCGACATCAAGTTGACGGAGCGCCAACTCGGCGTCCTCACGGAGTTGGCCGCCGGACGCTCCGCGCGGCAGGTCGCGAACCTCCTCGAGATCCATCACACCACGGTGGGGAAGGAACTGCAGCGGCTGGGCGAACGCATCGGCTGGGAAGGTGACGTCACCTACCTGCTCCGATGGTTCGCCGAGTATCAGACGCGCTAGAACCGAATCGCCAATCCGAGCGAAATCACCGGGTACACCTTCAGGTACTTGTTGACGTCCGCCTGGATCTTGAGCCGTTCCTCCTCGACGTCCTGCGCCAGCGCCGAGCCCGGGGTCGCGGCCGATGCACTGAGGCCGATGGTCGGCTTGCCGATGCCGACGCCGAGGTCGAGCAGCATCGTGATGCCGCCCTTCCGGGAGGCCGGCGTGCCCCAGCCGAGGCCGGCGTACGGCATCGTCTTCGGCCAGCGACCGGTCCCCGTCACCGTCCCGACCTGCGCCGCGGTGTACTCGGTCCCGTCGAAGGTGTAGGTGCCGCCGGTCGGCTTCCCGGTGGCGTTGACCTCAGCCGGCGCGCTCATGATCCCACCGGTGAAGTGGAACGACCCTCGCGGCGAGAGGTAGAGGTCCACCAGGCCGGTCATTCCCTTGAACTTCAGGTCGGCGTCGAAGTCGACGTCCGACTCGCTGCGGCTGATCGTGTGCGAGAAGCGATACGCCCCGCCACGAATCCCGATGTGGGGGGTCAGCAGCTTGGCCACCTCGATCCCGAGGCCGAGAGAGCCGGCACGACCGGCGATGAGGATATCAGCCTGGGCACTCAGCGGCAGGGCCAGCAGGGTCATTCCGACCAACGGTATCAGGATTCGAGAGCGCATCAGGCAAGACTCCAGTGGGGAGGGGGGTGCTCCCGGTAATATCGACGGGAGGACCTATATATGCAGAGATTGGCGTGATTCGGGTGAAAATCGACGATCGACGGTCGATGGTCGATCATCGATGATCGATCATCGATTATCTTTGGGTTCTGACCCATTCCTGGACCGTTTCCGTGCTCAAGACTGCACTGCTCGACCGTCACATCGCCCTCGGTGCCCGCATGGTTCCCTTTGCCGGCTGGGAGATGCCTGTCCAGTACCAGGGCCTTGTCGAGGAGCACAAGGCGGTACGCAGCGCGGCCGGCCTCTTCGACCTCTCCCACATGGGCGAGCTCTGGATCAAGGGACCCGAGGCCGATCGGGCCCTCGACTACGCCCTGGTGACCCAGCCCTCGAAGCTGGCGGTCGGCAAGGCCCACTACTCGATGATCTGCGCCGCCGACGGCTCGGTGATGGACGACCTGATCGTCTACCGCCTCGGCGAGACGCGCTACCTGGTGGTCGCCAACGGCGCCAATGCGGATGTCGTCTCGGCGGCGCTCCGGGAGCGGCTCGACGGCTTCGATGCCTCGCTCGACGACGCCTCGATGCGCACCTCGCTGGTGGCGATCCAGGGGCCGAAGGCCGCTGAAATTCTCCAGCCGTTCATCGATGTCGACCTGAGCACGGTCAAGTATTACAGCGGCCGCGAGGCGACAGCGTTCGGCCTCCCGGTGCTGTTGGCCCGGACCGGCTACACCGGCGAGGATGGCTTCGAGCTCTTCACGCTGTGGGACGACGCCATTCCCGTCTGGGACGGCCTCCTCGCCGCAGGAAAGGATGCCGGACTGGTGCCGGTTGGCCTCGGTGCCCGCGACACCCTCCGCCTCGAGGCGGGGATGCCGCTCTACGGCCAGGAGCTGGACCGCGCCACCACCCCGTTCGAGGCCAACCTCGGCCGGGTGGTCAAGTTCGAGAAGGAGGGGGACTTCGTCGGCCGCGCTGCGTTGGCCGCCGCCAAGGATCACCCCACCAAGACGCTGGTCGCCCTCAAGTTGACCGGACGCGGCATCGCCCGGACGGGGTACCCCGTCTATCTTCCCGCCGCGGCAGAACCGGTGGGGATCGTCACCAGCGGGACCGCCTCACCCACCCTCGGCTACGCGATCGCCATGGCCTACCTCCCCGTCGCCAACGCGGCCCTCGGGACGTCGGTCGAGATCGGGGTTCGCAGCCAGCGGGTGACTGCCGAAGTGATCGCCCTGCCGTTCTATCGTCGTTCGACCTGAGCCCTGGAGTCAGCCGTGGAGTATCCGGACAACCTCAAGTATTCTGTCGAGCACGAGTGGCTCGCCGCTGATGGCACCGTCGGTATCACCGCCTTTGCCGTCGAGCAGATCGGCGACATCGTCTTCGTCGAGCTCCCGGCCGTCGGGACCGCCGTCAGCGCCGGCAAGCCGTTTGGCGTGATCGAGTCGGTCAAGGCCGTCAGCGAGCTCTTCGCTCCGGTCTCCGGCAAGGTCGTCGCGGTCAACGACGCCCTGGGCGATGCGCCCGAGACGGTGGCCAGCGACTGCTACGGTGCCGGCTGGTTGGTGAAGATCGAGCCGAGCAATCCCGATGAGGTGCTCGGACTGCGCAACTCGGCAGATTATCAGACGATGATCGCCGCGAGCTGACACCTGAATGCATTCGACAGGGCCCGACCGGGCCCTGTCGCTTTTTCAACACGAGAGCAAGCCTCTGATGACGACCGCATCCGCACCCCGTGAAGTCCGCAGCGCCCATGGTGGCGAGTCTGCGCCGCACGCGTCGTGTCTCGCCCCGAATGAGTTTTCGACTCGACACGTCGGGCCACGCCCCGACGAGATCCAGGCGATGCTCGGCGTGCTCGGCTACGACTCCCTCGACGCCTTTATCGATGATGTGGTCCCGGAGGCGATTCGCCTCCGCCGCCCGCTCGCGCTGGCCCCGGGCCTCGATGAACGGGCCGTGCTCACCACTGCGCAGCAGCTGGCCGAGCGGAACCAGGTCTTCCGCTCGTACCTCGGCATGGGGTACCACGGCACCTTCACGCCGCCGGTCATTCAGCGCAACATCCTCGAGAATCCGGGATGGTACACCGCCTACACGCCGTACCAGGCCGAGATTGCCCAGGGCCGGCTCGAAGCGCTGTTGAACTTCCAGACGGTCGTGAGCGATTTGACCGGCCTGGAGATCGCCAACGCGTCACTCCTCGACGAAGGCACCGCCGCCGCCGAGGCGATGGCGATGACGATTGCGGTGGTGAAGCACGAAGGGACGCCGATCTTCCTGATCGATGCCGCCTGCCATCCGCAGACGATTGCCGTGGTCGAGACGCGCGCGGAAGCGCGGGGTGTGAAGGTGATCGTCGGGAACCCGGAGTCCTTCACCTTCGGGGCGAGGGGTGAGGGCGAAGTCGTGGGCTGTCTGCTGCAGTATCCCGCGACGGACGGCCTGGTGCGCGACTTCCGCGCCGTTGCCGAGGCGGCCCATGCCGCCGGCGCCCTGGTGACCGTGGCGACGGACCTGTTGGCGCTGGCGCTGCTGGCGCCGCCGGGGGAGTGGGGCGCCGACGTGGCGGTGGGCAACACGCAGCGCTTCGGTGTGCCGATGGGCTACGGCGGCCCGCACGCGGCGTTCTACGCCACGCGCGACGCCTACAAGCGCCACATTCCGGGGCGGATCATCGGCCTCTCGAAGGACAGCCGCGGCGAACCGGCGCTCCGCATGGCGCTGCAGACGCGCGAGCAGCACATCCGTCGCGACAAGGCGACCAGCAACATCTGCACGGCGCAGGTGCTGCTGGCGGTGATGGCGTCGATGTACGCCGTCTACCACGGCCCCGAGGGGATCCGCCGGATCGCCACGCAGGTGCACAGCCGCGCGCTGCTGCTGGCGCACGCGCTCCATCGCCTGGGCTATGCCGTCGAGCACCAGCACTTCTTCGACACCGTCTCGGTCAAGGTCGAGAGCTGGAAGCAGGATCGGATCATCGAGGCCGCCGCGGCTCGCCGCATCAACCTGCGCCGGATCGGGACGCATCGCGTGGTGGTCTCGCTCGACGAGACGGTGACGCTCGCCGACCTCGGCGACCTGATCTCCTGCTTCGCGCTCGACGGCGCGCTGCCGTTCATGCTCGACGCGGCGATGGTTTCCGATGAAGCCATCCCGGCGACGCTCAAGCGCAGCAGCGGCTACCTGACGCACCCGGTCTTCCACCGGCACCGCTCGGAGACGGAGATGCTGCGCTACATGCGCGGCCTCGAGGCGAAGGACTTGTCGCTTACCGCGGCGATGATCCCGCTCGGCTCGTGCACGATGAAGCTCAACGCCACCAGCGAGATGATGCCGGTGTCGTTCCCGGGCTTCGGCGCACTGCACCCGTTCGCACCGCGCGAGCAGGCGCAGGGGTACACGGAGATGTTCCGGCAGCTCGAGGCGCAGCTCGCCGAGATCACCGGCTTCGCGCGTGTCTCGCTGCAGCCGAATGCCGGATCGCAGGGCGAGTTCGCCGGGTTGATGGTCATCCGCGCCTACCACCACGCGCGCGGCGATCACCACCGCGACGTCTGCCTCATTCCGACCTCGGCGCACGGCACCAATCCGGCGAGCGCGGTGATGGCGGGGATGAAGGTCGTGGTCGTGGCGGCCGACAGTCACGGCAACATTGATGTGGCCGACCTCAAGGCGAAGGCCGCCGAGCATGCCGCGAACCTCGCGGCACTGATGGTGACCTACCCGTCGACCCACGGCGTCTTCGAGTCATCGATCAAGGAAATCTGCGAGGTCATTCACTCGCATGGTGGCCAGGTGTACATGGACGGCGCCAACATGAACGCACAGGTCGGCCTCTGCCGCCCGGGCGACATCGGTGCCGACGTCTGCCACCTGAACCTGCACAAGACCTTCTGCATCCCGCACGGCGGGGGCGGCCCCGGCATGGGCCCGATCGGCGTGGCGCCGCAGTTGGCGCCGTTCCTGCCGGGGCATCCGGTGATTGATCTCGGGCATGCGCATCCGGCCGGCACGATCTCGGCCGGGCCGTGGGGCAGCCCCAGCATCCTGCCGATCTCGTGGACCTACATCCAGCTGATGGGGTCGGAAGGGCTCACCTACGCGACGAAGGTGGCGATCCTCTCGGCGAACTACATCGCCAAGCGGCTCGAGGGGGCGTTCGACCTGCTCTACGCCGCCAAGAACGGTCTCGTGGCACACGAATGCATCATCGACATGCGCCCGTTCAAGGCGACGGCGGCGATCGAGGTCGAGGACATCGCCAAGCGAATCATCGACTTCGGCTTCCACCCGCCGACGGTCTCCTTCCCGGTGGCCGGCACGCTGATGATCGAGCCGACCGAGTCGGAGCCGAAGAGCGAACTCGATCGGTTCGTCGACGCGTTGCTCGCCATCCGCGAGGAGATCCGCGAGATCGAGCAGGGCACGGCGAGCCGCGAGGTGAACGTGCTCAAGGGGTCACCGCACACCCTGAGCGAAGTCACCGCGAACGAGTGGAACCGGCCCTACAGCCGCGAGCAGGCCGCCTTCCCGGTGGCGTCGCTTCGTGAGCGGAAGTTGTGGCCGACGGTCGGGCGGATCGACTCGGCGTATGGCGACCGGAACCTGGTGTGCACCTGCCCGCCTGTTGAGGACTACGTGTAGCGGGCATACGCAGGGGCGACGCATGCGTCGCCCTTACGCACGGGGGGGGGGGGGGGGGGGGGGGGGGGGGGGGGGGGGCGACGGCAGCGTCGCCCCTTTCGCGTTTCGGGACCGGCCGTAGGTTATCGGGACGGGGTTCCCCCGAGTTCCCTTCGCCCTGTATCTGGAGGTTCCCATGGACCATGGGTCAACGCCCGGGACGCCACGTCGTGGCTTCCTCGGGCAAGTCGCCGCGGCCGCCGTCGGCGTCGGCGCCGCCTCACTGTTGCCGATGACCGCGCACGCTGCCGCCATGACCTCGACCGCCGTCGATCCGCAGTTGGAAGCGTGGTTCGGCAAGCTCACCGGCAAGCACAAGACCGTCTTCGACGCGACCGAGCCGAACGACGGCATGCCCGCGATCTGGCCGCGGATCTACCTCAACACGACCGACGCCACGTACCCGGGCGAGAAGGCGGTGGCCATGGTGATCCTGCGCCACGGCGGACTCGGCATGGGATTCACCGATGCCATCTGGGCCAAGTATCCCATCAGTGAGATGTTCAAGATCGCCGATGGTGTGCCGCTCAAGAAGAATCCCTACGCCACCATCACCGGCCTCCCGATCCCCGGACTGGGCATCGCCGAGCTGCTCAAGGGAGGCGTCCTGGTCGGCGCTTGCGACGTGGCGCTCACAGTGTACAGCACCAAGGCGGCAACCACGATGAAGCTCGACCCCGCCACCGTGAAGAAGGAGTGGGTCGCGGGGCTCTTCCCGGGCATCCAGGTGGTGCCGTCGGGTGTCTTCGCCGTGGCGCGGGCCCAGGAGTTCGGGGCGAATTACATCTTCGCGGGGTAGGGCGTGAGACGGGCGCAGCATGCCGCGCCCGTACCGGCGGCTCCGGCGCTATCCTTGAGGATGCCCCGCATCCGCCTCGCTCCCGCTCCTGCTGCTCCCCGCTGTGCTCCCGGCGCAGCGCCCCGTCCCCTTCACGCCGGGGATGACGATCACCGCCTCGACGCGCATCGCGCCGGGGCGGTATCGCATTCCGGCCACCGACTCGGTCGGCATCGTCGTCCGGGGCCGGGGCGTCACGCTCGACCTCCGCGGCGTGGAGCTGGTGGGCGACACCATGCCCGGCCAGCCCGATCGCTTCACCGGAGATGGGATCCTCATCGATGGCGGAAGCGACGTCACGGTGCGCGGGGTGACGGTGCGCGGCGTCAAGCACGGCCTCGTCGCCCGCGGGACGCGCGGCCTCCGTCTCTACGACAGCGACTTCTCCTACAACCAGAAACCGCGGCTCTATTCCGGCATCGAGAAGGAGTCGCTGGTCGACTGGCTCTCGTTCCACCAGAACGAGAAGCGTGAATGGCTGCGCCACGGCGCCGGCGTCTATCTCGAGGGCGTGGTCGGTGGCGAGATCCGCAACGTCACGATGCGGCAGGGGATGAACGGGCTGATGCTGACCCGCACCGACTCGCTGCTGATCTGGAACAACGACTTCTCGTACAACTCCGGCCTCGGCATCGGGATGTATCGCTCGTCGTACAATCGGATCCTCCACAACCGGATCGACTACGACGTGCGCGGCTATTCCCACCGCTTCTACAATCGCGGCCAGGACTCGGCCGGCCTCCTGATGTACGAGCAGAGCTGCTTCAACGTCGTCGCCCACAATTCCGTGACCCATGGCGGCGACGGCCTCTTCCTCTGGGCGGGCCAGTCCACCATGGACACGGGGAAGGGCGGGGCGAATGACAATCTCTTCTACGCCAACGACTTCTCGCACGCCCCCACGAACGGCATCGAGGCGACTTTCTCGCGCAATGCCTTCGTGGGCAATCGCGTCGAGGAGAACTGGCATGGCGTTTGGGGCGGCTACTCGTACCAGTCGGTGATCCTCGGCAACACCTTCCGCCGGAACGTCGAGGCGATCGCCATTGAGCACGGTCAGGACATCCGGATTGTGGGCAACCGCTTCGAGGGCGACACTGCCGCGATCCGCCTCTGGTGGAACAAGATCGAGCCGAGCGACTGGGGTTACCCGAAGTACCGCGACACCAGGTCGCAGGACTATACCGTCCTCGGCAACAGCTTCAGCGGCACCCGCCTGGCGATGCGCGTCGAGAACACCCAGCGCTTCCGGGCCGACGGCAATGCCTTCCTCAAGGTTGACTCGCTCCTGCGTGTGAATGGCGACACCACCGGTTGGTCGATGGTGCAGCGCCCGGGCGAGGCAACGACGGTGCCGATCCCGTCGCGGTATGTCGTGCCGAAGTTGCCGGGCGGGCGCGACGCGCTGATTCCCGCCGGTGGTCGACGCGGTCGCGCGACGATCATCGTCGATGAGTGGGGGCCGTACGATTACCTGAGCCCGAAGCTCTGGCCGGTCGGTCGCAGCGATGCCACGCCGCAGAAGCTCCGCGTGCTCGGCCCGGCGGGAAGCTGGCGCGTGGTAGCAAAGGAAGGCGTCGCGACCCTCTCCACCGAAACGGGCCGCGTGGGTGACACCCTGGTCGTGACGCCGATGGCCGGTCGGGAGGGGGACTACCGCGTCGAGTTGGAGTATCGCGGAGCCGCCGTGACCTCACCCTTCGGCGTGCGGAGCGCGACCGGTGTCCCGGTCCGCTTTGCGTGGGTGCGCTACCTCCTACCCGTGAAGTGGGCCGTCACCTTTGCCCGCACGGATTCGACCGGCAACGCGCCGGCGACCACCTCCGCCGCCCCGCTGCAGGGGATCGTGGCGCAGCGCGACACCACACGCCTCGACTTCACCTGGTACGGCCCGCCGAAGGGAATTCCCGCGAGTTGGCTGCTGACGCGTGCCGAGGCGTCGACCACCCTCGCGCCAGGGCGATATCGGATCCGCACGATCGCCGACGATGCCGTTCGCATCTACCTCGACGGCAAGCTCCTCCTCGACGACTGGGTGCCCGGCGAATCGCACGTGAAGGAGGCGGAGTTCACGGCGACCGGCACGCATCAGCTGGTGGTGCTGCACTGGCAGAAGGATGGCTGGTACGAGCTGCGGGTGGATGTGGAGCGGGTTCTTCGGTAGACCTCACGGCCACGTCGGCATCGCGTAGCGCCGGATTCGCACGATGTCATCGCGATCCACTTCGCTGACGTACAGGCCGCCCGCGCCGAAGCCCACCACCGCGCTTCCCTTCGGCAGCGTGACCCGCCCTCGCACCCGCGTCAGGTCGACAATGTCGTAGTGCTGGGCCGAGTTGCTCGGGTCGAGGCGGGGAATCCAGAAGGTGCCGTCGGGGGCCGCCCGGACCGGGGTATCGCTGAACGCTTCGAAGGCCGGCAGCCTGGCGGGAAACACCCGTTCCGGTCGCTTTGGCGCGGCCCCGCCGCCGGTGCCCATGCCGCGGATCGGCTGCGCCTCCAGCTCGGCCCGCTTCGCGGCAATCTCGGCGTTGGTCGGTGCCCGATTCGGCCACGGGAGGGCCACCGGCGCACTCCACCGTGCGGACGTCCAGGACCGGACCTGGTAGGGCGCGCTGCCGACGACCACGATGCGCCCGTCTGCCTGCACCAGCCAGCTTGCGGTCGGCGGCCAGACTCGCATCGGTCCACCGCTGGAGACCATCGCCGACCGGCCGGCATCGAAGGTTACCAAGGTGTCGAGTCGATCCGAGTTCGGATCCCATCGCACCACGGAGATGGAGTCGCTGAGTTCCCGGGCGGCGCTGTACCGCATGATCTCGCCATAGAGTCGGCCATTCGCGTCGCCGTGGTGCAGCAGCAATCGTGCGGGATAGCCGATCACCTCGCCGACGCTCCCATCCTGGAGCACCGGCAGCAGCCGGCGTTGTGCAAAGTCCACGACGAAAGCCCCGCCTTCACGCCGCGGCAACACATACTCGCCGACGGTTCGATACTCCCGGGGTCCGGCGCCGGTCCGGGCGACAGGCCGCGAGGTGCCGGTGGCAAGATCGAGCGTGGCGATCTGCTGATTCTCCGCATCGCCGACCAGCAGCTGTCCCGGCCGCAGTTCGACCACCCAGGAAACGACTGAGAACTCTGCGCCTGGCGTGTGGGTCGGGCGGCCGAGGGCCCGTGGAGCCCCGTCCTGCCCTGGGAGACCGGACGTCGAGAGCACCAAGGCGGCAACCGCGGAACAGGTCGCGAATCGGGATCTCATGGGAACCACCTGGAAGGGTTGTGGGATCTAGCGTAGACGCGCGAGCCCCCCTCGGCGTCGCGCCAGGCGACGCGCCTTACCCGAGGCTGACATCCATCGGAGGAGATATCTTTGACTGGTCACTGGTCACTGGTCACTGGTCACTGGTCACTGGTCACCGTTCACCGTTCACCCCACCTCCGGAGCACCCGTGCCTGACGCCCCTCGCCCTCGCCCCCTGATCATCGGCGTCGTCGGCGGCTCCGGCTCCGGCAAGACCACCGTGGCGCGCGCGATCCACGAGGCGACCGGGATCGATGCCGCGTTCGTCGACCAGGACGCCTACTACAAGGACCTCGGCCACCTCTCGATGGACGATCGGCGACGGGTCAACTTCGACCACCCCGACGCGCTCGACAACGACCTGATGGTCGAGCAACTCGAGGCGCTCGCGGCCTGGCAGCCGATCCAGAAGCCGACCTACGACTACGCCGCCCACACGCGCGCGGCGGCCGTCGTCACGGTGCAGCCGAGCCCGATCGTGATCGTCGATGGCATCCTCCTCTTCACTGATGCGCGGCTCCGGAAGCACTTCGACATCAAGCTCTACGTCGACGTGGCCGACGATATCCGCTTCATCCGCCGGTTGCAGCGTGACGTCGAGGAACGCGGCCGCACCATGGGCGACGTGATCCGCCAGTACCTCACCACCGTGCGGCCGATGCATATGGAGTTCGTCGAGCCATCCAAGCGGTATGCCGACGTCATCCTCCCGGAGGGCGGCCACAACAAGATCGGCGTCGAAATGGTGATCGCCCGCGTGATCCTCGAGCTGCAGCGCCGCGTCACGTGAGGGTCGCCCTCGCCGCGCTCCTGCTCGGCGCCGCGGTTCCGGCTGCGGCGCAGGGGACCTTCACCCTCGATCGCTTTCTCGAGCTCGAGCGGGTCGCCTCGCCTGCCATCAGTCCCGACGGCAAGTCGATCGTCTACACCCGCATCCAGGCCAACCGGATCGCCGACTGCTACGAGTCGATGCTCTGGCAGGTCGATGACAACGGCGCGAATCCTCGCCAGGTCGCCCCCGGGCATCACGCCGCGTGGTCACCTGACGGAAAGCGCTTGGCATGGCTCGCCGAAATCGAGGGCGTCACACAGCTCATCGTCCGGACCATCGGCGGCGGTGATGTCACACTCACGACTGGCCCGACTCCGCCGATCGCGTTCCGCTGGTCGCCCGATGGCCAGCAGATCGCCTTCACCAGGCTGGTGCCATTCGCTCCGCCAATCCGTGTCACCTCGCCGATCCCTGCCGAGGGGGGCAACTGGGCCGCCGATCCGAGCATCACGACCCGCCTCCGCTCGGCCGAGGGGTGGGTGCAGCTCTTCGTCGTGAGCGCCACGGGTGGCGAGGCGCGTCAGGTGACCGCCGGCGGCTTCGACGTCGGTGCCCGCGACACCGGCGTGCATGGCACCATTCCCTTCGACTGGTTCCTCGACGGGACGGCGATCGTCTTCGACGGCCTGCTCGAGCCCGACGCCGAGCGGCGCTATCAGCAGTCGCAGCTGTACGTGGTGCAGGTGGCGAGTGGCGAGCTCCGCCGCCTCACCGCGACCGATGGCTTCTGGCACACGCCGGTCGTCTCGCCCGACGGCAAGTGGATCGCATTCAGCGGTTTTGCTGACGGGACGGCGAGCTACCGCACGCAGCCCCTCCACGTGATCCGCCCCGATGGCGGCGGGTTCCGCACGATGACGGCGAGCCTCGACCGTGATGCCGTCGGCGCCACCTGGGATCCGGACAACCAGACGGTCTGGTTCAGCGCCGAGGATCGCGGGGCGATCAACAGTTACTCGGTGTCGCTCAAGGACGGCAAGGTGAAGCCGGGGTCGAACGGCCTGCACCGGATGGAGCTCGCCGCGATTGCCCGAAAGGGCGGCTACGGCCTGGCCATCCGGAGCACGGCGTCGCTCCCGTGGGAGCTGGTGCGCTTCCCGCTCAAGAAGCCGTGGGAGATCCAGCCGGTCACGCACCTCAACGACGCGCTCGCCAAGGCGGTGCACTTCGGCGAGGTCGAAGAGGTTGAATACCACTCCGGCGACGCGTTGGTGCAGGGATGGCTGGTGAAGCCGCCTGACTTCGTCGTCGGCAGCAAGCGACCGCTCCATGTCGAACTGCATGGGGGCCCGCACGCGATGCAGCACCTCGGTTTTTCGCCAACGGCGCAGCAGATGGCCGCGGCTGGCTACCTGGTGCTCTTGCTCAACCCGCGCGGCTCGACCGGCTACGGCAGCGACTTCGGTGCCGCGCTCGGCACCCGCTACCCTGGCGTCGACCTCGACGACGTGATCGCCGGCGTCGACGAGGTGATCAGCCGCGGCTGGGTCGACACGGCGAAGGTTTTCGTCGGCGGCTGCGGCGGCGGCGGGATGCTCGCGTCGTGGGTCGTCGGTCGGAGCACCCGCTTTGCTGCGGCGTCGGTGCGCTGCCCCGCCAACGACTGGCTCGCCGGTCTCCCTGGCCCGCTCGGCGCCGAGGAGGAGCCGTTCTTCTCGCGGCCATGGCGGCAGGATCGGCTCGACTGGAGCGAGCGGTCACCCTTGCACGTGGTCGGGGCGGTGCGGGCCCCGGTGCTGGTCGTCGCCGGCGATTGTCGCCGCGCGCTGCCGATCGACGAGGGGGGCGAGTGGTTCTCGGCGCTGCAGCTCCGCGGCGTGCCATCGGCGCTGGTCCGACTGAGCGACGAATGCGGTGCCGCGACGCAGCACCCCTCCAACTGGCTCCGCACCCGCCAACTCATCCTCGACTGGTACGCCCACGCCACCACGGGACCTCGATGACGCTCAGGACCGCCATTCTCGGTGCCGCCACCCCGCTCGGTGCGACCCTCGTCCGCGTCGCCGCGGAGCGCGGCGATCGCCTCGCCGTGGTCGCGGCGCAGCCGGGCCGCATCCCGCTGTTCGCCGATCTGGCCCGCGAGCGGCCCGATCAGGTGGTGCTGGTGGGCGATTCGCGCCGCACGCCTGACGAGGTGGCGCTGGCGGTGACGGAGGCACTGGGTGGCGCCGTCGATCGGCTGATCCTCGCCGGTTGGCAGGAGCACGCCGGACCGACCCTTCCCGATCAGCACGCCAACATCACGTTGCCGAAGCTGGACCCGGCATTGGTGCTTGCCCAAGTGGACCAGAACGCGGTGCTGCCACTCGCGCTCGCTCGCGCCTTCCGGCTTCCGCTGCGCAGCGGGGCGGCACCGGCGATCCTCGCGATCACCTCATGGCTTGGCTCGTTCACTGATCGGACGGATGGCGGGCACTACGGCCAGGCCATCAGCGCCGCCGCGCTTCAGATGGCGATGCGCACCCTCGCGCTCGACCTCGAACCCGACTCGATTCGCGTCATCATCGGCAACCCCGGTCTCTATCGCACCGCGCTTCACGGACCGGCCGTGCAGCCCTCGGCGGATGAGGTCGCGGCGGGACTGCTCGCAACGCTCGAGGCGGCCGATGACAGTGTGAATGGTAGGATGGTGGATTGGCGGGGGAGGGTGTTGGCGTGGTGAGGTAAGACGATGATGGATGATGGTTGATGGATGACACGATCGATCATCCATCATCCATCATCCATCATCCATCATCCATCATCCATCATCCATCATCCATCATCCTACCTGAACCTCACCCCCACCCGATGCGTCGCCCCCGCCCCCTTCAGCTGCTGGAACGCATAGTCCACGCTCAGTCGATCGGCGTTCACGCTCGCGCCGAGCGTCAGCGCGGACGCACCGTCGTGTTCGGGCTGGATCGCGGCCTGTGCCCCGACGCGGCCGGTGAAGCTCCAGCCGCTGACCGGGACGTAGCTGAGCTCGACGCCACCATTCGGCACAAGCCGACCGCGCTTGTCCGTCATCACCGACGCCGCGATCCCGCCATCGAACCAGGTGCTGACGGGGAGGCCCGTCGCCATCGCGCCCAGCGTCACCTTGGTGGGAAGCCGGAGTGCCGGGGTCGAGTTGTTCTCGAAGACGCCGTCGGGGTCGGCCAGGACGAGGCCGACGGTGACGAACGAGACGTCCTTCGCGAAGCCGATGTCGAACGACGGCGTGCTCTGCCGGCCCAGCGCGACCTGCTGTGCGAGGTACTTCGCGGTGACGCCCACCCGGAAGCCGTTCTGCTGCTTCGAGAGGCTCATCAGGCCGAGGACGCTCGAGGCAGCGAAGTCGCCGCCTGCTGCCAGCTTCCCGATGGTGGTGGCGCCGTCCTCACGCTCGGCGCCGTACTCGATGTACTGCACGCCGAAGCCGACGGTCCAGCCGAGCGCGGTGGTGTTGGTGGCGAGCGACGCCAGCGAGGCATGCGAGCCGAAGCGCTGGTGCGAGACCACCGTCCCGCGGGAATCGCCGACCTGCGCCGGGTTGTAGAAGATCACGTCGGGGGTGTCGCCCGCGACGTAGGCGTTGCCGAGCGCCATGCCGCGGGTCGAGCCCGGGAGCAGGAGGAGCGGCGGCGGCTGCGTCGGCGACTGGGCCGAGGCGGTGCCGGCAAGCAGCGTGATCAGCGCGAGGGGGAGCAGCCGCTTCATGGAGTCCGTCCAACGAAGAAGGTCGGGGAGATGTTGGAGAGTCCGATGTCCGTGAGGATCACCGTCCCGGCCGTGGTCTTGTCGAACACCCAGCGGAGCGACGTCAGCTGCGACGGATCGAAGCGCGGATCCTTGTCGCGGAAATCGGTCAGCCGGATCACGTAGGTCTGCGGCACCAGCTCGGCGAGCGAGCCGAAGCTGGACTTGTCGGAGCCGGCCCGTCGATAGACCGTCACCTCGAGCGGTCGACGCGCCACACCATACGTCGAGAGCGGCAGCGAGACCCGATTGCCGGCGGCATCCATCGCCTCGATCGAGAGCTCGATCGGCGTGGAGTCCTTCACCTCCTTCTTCGGCTTCTCCTTCTTCTCCTTGTCGGCCTTGGCCTTCTCCTCCTTCGCCTTGGCGGCCTTCTCGGCCTTCTCCTTGGCGATCTGTTCCTTGCTCTTCGGTGCCGCCTTGGCGGTCGAATCGCCCTTGGCCTTGGTGGAGTCGGCCTTCGCCTTGGTGCTGTCCTTCGGCAAGGCACGCGGACCGGGCTTCTCGTCGGTCACCGCCAGCGAGAATTCCAGCGCGCTCGCGCTGCCCACCGACCACGCCTTCCGGATCGAGTCGGTGACCGTCACCGTGTAGGCGGCCGCCGGGCCCATCTTGGTGGTGTCCTTCCCGGCAAGGCGGTTGTTCCAGCCGAGCCAGACGGCGAATCGACCGACCTGCCCGCCGCGCGAGCGGAGCGGCATCACCGATTCCTTCCAGGTTGCGAGCGAGTCGCCGGTGATCGCCACGCCAGGCGCGCTGCCGGTGGTCACGTCGACGTCCTCGTCGAAGTTCGCGAGCGCGCGGTAGCCGGCGTCCTGGAAGCGGGTCGCATACATCGTCTTCGGCAGCCACGTCCCCATCACGCGATGGTCGCGGAAGATCGGGAGGTACTCGCTCTTGCCGCGCAGCGACGCGTCGAGGAAGGCCGAGAGATAGAGCTGCGCCATCGCGCGCTGTTCCTCGGGCGGCAGCAGGCCGCGGAGATCGAGGAAGCGCTCGCCACGCGGGCCGGCGTCGCTGCTGCCCCACTCGGTGTTCCACTGCCCGTGGTTGGCGCGGTACATCCAGACTGCGGCCTTGAAGTGCGGCTGGCCGTCGGTGAAGCGGATGCGCGAGTATTGACGCAGCCCCATGAACGACGACACGTCGCCGTCATGCGAGCCGTGGATGACCAGATAGTTGATGTTGTCGAGGGGAGTGGGCTTGCTGGAGGGTTGGTACTGGCCATCGACCGGCGCGATCGCGGCGATGGCCTTGATATTGAAGTTGAAGTCGAAGGTCAGCGCCGCGTTGTCGGGGTAGCGCTTCAGCGTGTTGAAGGCGGCGGCGACCGCGACCGCCTCGCCGCCGCGGGAGTGCCCCATCAGCGCGATGTTGTTCATGTCGACGCGATGATAGAACGGGCTCCCCACCGAGTCGTTGAAGGTCTTCCACGCCTTGAGGTGCTGCAGCAGCATCCAGCCGCGGGCATCGTTCTCCCCGCCGATCCCGCCATTCAGGAAGTTTTCGTCGACCGAGACCAGGATGTAGCCGCGACTCGCGAACAATTCGCCGAGGTAGGCGTAGCCCGGGTCGGAATAGTCTTCCATGCTGTGGTTGCCGTGGACGATCAGCACCAGTGGGAACGGCCCCGCCCCTTCGGGATACCAGATGCGGCCGTTGACCGGCATCGAGTCGAAGCCGAAGCCCCAGTATTTCTTCCGCTCCGGCGTGGCGGTGGCCAGCTTGGTCCCGTCGACCGGCTTCGTCTTGAAGGTCACCGAGTCGCGGTACTCGGCGCGGTGCTTGTCGGTGCCGCTACCGTAGTACATCGTGTGGACCGGATAACTGCCCGGGAGTGCGGGGCTCGGGACCAGCAGGTCCTGATGGGCCAGCACCGTCGGCGCATCATTGCGCGCCAGACGGAGGGGCTGGACGCAGGCGGTGCCGAGCAGGGGCACGAGCAGCAACAATCGACGCATGGTCGCTCTTCAAGATGGGGGAAGGACGGCGTGATCCGGGATGGTGCAGCGGACAAATAAAACACGATGCCCCACCTCCGGGGGGGAAGGCGGGGCATCGTCGCACGCGTGAAACGTCAGCCGTTGCTAGCGCGCGTACTTCTCAAGGTACCGGAGGTCATCTTCCGGATCCTGCCGCGCCACGTAGACCGCACCGGCGCCGAAGCCGACCACCGCGGAATTCGGCTTCAGCGTCGCCTTGCCCGTGAGCTGGCCGGCGCTGTTGAAGATGTCGTACGTCGGCACCTTGTCACTCGCCGGGCGGGTGCGGAGCACCCAGATCTCGCCGTCGGGCGAGATCTGCACCGAATTCTGGCCGCTGAACGGCGGCATCACCGCCGGGAAGTCCTCGTCGGGGATCTCCCGCTGCGGCGGCGCCTGGGAGGTGGTCGAGACGTTGGTGCCGCCTCCTCCGCCGGGCCACCGTTCGTCCGCGTGATGCCGATCGGGGAGGACGTCTTCAGCGCCGCGCGATACGCATTCCGCTCGGCGGCCGTCATCTTGATCGGCGTGTAGCCCTGCACCGGGCCGTGCGTGACCGACTTGTTCGCGCTCAGGACATCAACCCGATACGGCGATGGCTGGACGATCACCACGCGGCCATCGGGCAGCGCCGACCAGACCGGCGTCGCGCTGAGTGGCTTGCTGGAGATCATCACGCGCTGGTTGTTGGCCGACGAACCGCTGGTGTTGACGCTCATTCCCGACGGCACCTTGCCGAGGGTGTCGATCCGCTTGGCCGCACGGTCCCACCGCAGGATCGCGACCGAGTCGGCATCGGGGGCCTTGCCTGGCTCGGGACGCGGGAAGGACTGGTAGTAGAGGCGTCCCGTGGCATCGACGGCCCGGGGGAGCATCATCGACATCCCGCCTTCGCCCTCAGGGGGAAGAATCCCGTCGACCACCTTGCCGTCCGCCTTCACGACGTGGACCTTCCCCGCCAGCGGGTCGCCGACCCAGGTGTCGGTCCCCGGGCCGGGAAAGAGACTCACCGGGTACTCGTATTCGCCCGGCCCACTGCCGTTGCGACCGATCGGGGTGACGCCGCCGGTGGCGAAGTTCGCCATCATCACCTTCTTCTCCTGACGATCGACGACGACGGCCTTGTTCCCAGGGAGTTCGCGGACGCCGCCGATCACCGTGAACGGCTCCGCGATCGCCTTGATCGGTGCGCCGGTCAGGTTGATGTTCCGCACCTGCGCCGGCGCCGGCAGGGCGAGGGTGATCGACAATCCAGCGACAATCCAGGACGCATGAGCCACGGACCTACCCCCGGTGAGTTGAGTTCACTCCTGCAACGCCTCAAAGATGCGCGGCTGGGGGGAAGCGTCGCGCTCGGGTTGCCGGCGGGAGAGCTCGTGACGCGCTTCGCACCGTCTCCGACCGGTGAGCTCCACCACGGGCACGTCCTCCACGCCGCATGGGTGTGGGGCGTGGCCGAGGCAGTCAGGGCGCGGCTTGTGGTGAGAATGGAGGATCACGACCGCAGTCGCTGCACACCAGGCTTCGAACGCAGCATCCTCGAGGACCTCGCCTGGCTCGGCTACACCACCACCGACCCGTCGCTCGAGTCGCTGAGCCGCCGACCATCTCCGTACCGCCAGAGCGACGTCCCCCACCGCTACCAGGCTGCGTTTGACCAGCTCGCCGCCCGCGGCCTCCTTTACGGCTGCACCTGCACTCGCGCCGACCTCGGCACGCCGGGGCCCGACGGTGAACGCCACTATCCCGGCACCTGCCGCGGCCAGCCGATCGACCGGCCGGGGCGCACCGCGATCCGCGTGATGCTCCCCGACAACGAGACCACGGTCACCGATCTCCGCCTCGGCGAGCTGCATCAGCAGCCCGCGCGCGAGCATGGCGATCCGGTCATCCGCGATGCGCAGGGCCAGTGGACCTATCAGTTCTGTGTGGTGGTGGACGACCTGCGCCATGGTGTGAACCTGATCGTGCGCGGTGAGGACCTGATCACGTCGACCGGCAGGCAGTACGTGCTGGGCCAACTCCTGGGACGCACCGCATCGTTCGTCACCGTCCATCACCCGCTGCTGTATGCCGCCGACGGCAAGAAGCTCAGCAAGCGCGACCGGAGCGAAACGGTGCGCTCGATGCGGGAACGGGGGATGACGGCGGGAGAGGTGAGGGGCGAGGGGTGAGGGGTGAGGGGTGAGGGGGGACGTCATCCCGAACAACGTGAGGGATCTGCGTAGTGCTGTTACGCAGGTCCCTCGCTGCGCTCGGGATGACAGAATGTTCCCCCCTCACCCCTCACCCTGCGCGGCCACCGGCCGCGCCCCGTTCACCGTTCACCTCCCATAGATCATCCGATACATCGCCAGATTCCTGATCACCGCTCGCACATACCCGCGCGTCTCGTCATACGGAATGCGCTCCACGAAGATCTCGGCGTCTGCAATCGGTGCGCGGAGCTGATCTTTGGCGATGATGCCGCGGAGCGTTGCCTGGCTCCAGCGATCGACGCGGGTGCCGCCGGCGTTGTAGGCGGCGAGGGCGCGCTCCGGTTCGGGATAGCGACCGAGTGCGGTCGCGAAATGGCGCATCCCGAAGGCGAGGTTCACGTCGGGGACCCAGAGCAATGCGGCCTCGAATTCGGGAAAGCCGAGTGCCCGCCCGAGCGACGGCCCATTCGCGGGCATCATCTGCATCAGGCCGCGGGCGCCGGCGCCGGAGGTGGCGCGGGGCTCGAATCCGCTCTCCTGCCTGATCACTGACGCCGCGAGGAGCGGATCGACGCGTTCGCTCATTGCCGTTTCGCGGAGTCGCGTCTCGTAGGGGAGCGGGTAGATGAGTTGCCAGAGCGTGCCATCGCGCGGGGCACCGGCGGCGAGTGCACGCGAGGCCAACTGCGCGGCCCGCTGCGCATAGCCATACTCGGCAAAGGCCTCGGCCGCGCGCAGCAGCCCGTCGGCGCCGCTCGCGTTCGCGGCGAGCCGATCGAGCTCGTAGCCCGCCTCGGCGCCCATGGCGAGCGTGTCCAGCAGCGCTGCGCGTTCGAAGGCAGCGCGCATCGCCGAGTCCACGGGTGCCGGGTCGTGCGTCGGCGCCTCCCATGGGAGCGTGTCGAGCCGGGCCGCCGCACGGACCGCGTAATAGCTCTCGGGGCCGCGATCGAGCAGCTCGCGCAGCGCCGCCTTGCCGCCACTCGCATCACCCGTGAGCAGCAGCGCGCGGCCGCGCCAGTAGCGCAACGCGTCGCCGTTGACGCCGCTCGGGTTCCGCTCGGCGAGGCCGAGCTCGAGGTCGTGGACCGCCGTCGCCGGGTCTCCCGCCTCGATCGCCATCAGCGACGAGAGAATCAGCGACCGAGTGTACTGTGCACTCGACGGGTAGCGCGTGACCAACCGCCGGAACAGGGTCCGAGCCGAGTCGATCGCACCGCGATCGAGTGCGAGATCGCCGAGCAGGTAGAGGGCGTTGCTTGCCGCAAGGGTGTCGCGCGGAAAGCTGCGAATGGTACGCTCGAGCGCCGGTGTGGCATTGCGGTCGTTGCTGCGAAGCAACGCACGGGCGCCGTAGTAGGCGGCGTGGCCCGCCAGCGCCGGATCGGTGACGCCTCGAAACTGCGCCGCGGCATCGGGCCAGCGGCCGATATCACCCAGCGCCGTGCCGAAGCGCAGTCGGTCGGACGAGGTGAGCCTCCCAGTCTTGGCCGCCGCCGAATAGTGAGTGACTGCTTGCGCCGCGCGGCCGAGCGACGCCGCGCGCCGGGCGGCAAGCAGTCGCTGACCGCGATCGAGCGGTGGCTTCAGGAGATCGAGGAGATCGAGCGCCTCTCGGCTGGTCGCCGTGGTGGCATCGCCGGCCAACATCGCGAGCAGTTCGTCGCGCACGGCGAGCTTCGCGGACATATCGCGGGCGCTCTGCCAGCGGAGTCGGAGCGCGGTACCGCGCGCACCGAGCCTGGTGTAGGCGGTGATCGCCGCCGCGGTGTCGCCGCTGCGTTCCCGCGCTGTCGCCTCAATCCGCGGCACCCGCCCGGTGGCCCCCGGCAGCGTGAGCGAAGCATACAGCCGCATGCGGTCGGTCGAGTCCGTCGAAACCGCCGCCGCGCGGAGCGCCAGCCAGTCGCGGAGGGCAGGGAAGCGCTGCGCGGCATCGAGATAACGCGCCGCCGCCGAGTCGAGCACGTCGAGGCGGTCGTAGCCGCGCGCGAGCAGCAGGAGTCGCCGCCCCTGCTCGTCGGCGGTCCGATCGTTGGAATTCCCAGCAGCCGCGACGGTGGCATGGTTCACGGCATCGCGCGCCCGCCCCTCGCCGACTGCGGCCTCGGCCAGCAATCGTCGGCCGAGTCGATCATACCGGGCGTCGAGCCACGGCTCGCGTGCCAGCAGCTTCGTCACCGTCCCCCACCCCTGCCACGCCGCCGCCGCCTGCGCGGCGAGGATCACTGCATCTGGCGTGCGCGTCGACGGGTTGGCGAGGACTGGCCCAAGCAGCTGCGTCGTCCGCCATGGTCGCCCCGCGCGCAACGCCGCCTCCGCCTCAGTCAGTGGCGACTGCGCGGAGGCGGAGGTTGCGAGCAGAAACGTCAGCAGGAAGCGATGCATCCCCTAAGATACGATGATCGATGATCGTCCATCGATGATCGATCATCGACCATCGATCATCGCTCCTTTTCGGCCATCCCCTTCAACGCTTCACGAATCCGCGGCTCATCGAGTCGCCCGAGGATCGAGATCACGCGCCGACGCCGGGCGACGGGTTCCGTCTGGGACTCGGCGACGCTGAGCAGCCAGGTGACGTTGTCGCGGCCGCCCGCATTGCCGAGGGCACTGATGAGGGCATCCCGTTCACGATCGGTGCTGAGCGACGGATAGAGCTCGCGGAGCAGCCGGTAATCGGCGCCCGTGGCGTAGTCGCCGCCGAGACCCTGGATCGCGAGGACACGCAGTTCGTCGGTCAGGTCGCTGCGCCGAACTGCCTCGCGGGTGAACTGCCGTGCGCGCGGGTCCCCTGATCGCGTCAGCGACGCGAAGGCCTGCCGGGCGAGCCATGGATCGCTCTCGCGCGAGAAGGCGATCAGCGTCGTGACGCCTTCGCCCCGGTCCATCGAGGAGAGCGAGGAAAGCGCCGAGCTGCGGAGCGACTCATTCTCGCTCCGGTTGCGCACGATCTCCTCGAGGAGCCGTGTCGCCGCGGCCGCGCCGATGCCACCCGCCTCGTCTCGCCGCCGACTCAACCAGGAGAGGGCGCTGCGACGGAGATCACGCGAACGCTCGCCGTCGCGGACGATCGCGGCAAGCGCTGGCGTCACGACGCTGCTGTCGGCGATCATCGCCGGGAGGAGCGCATCGCGGGCCGGTCGGCCCTCGAGTGACGTCGCCAGCCCCAGCAACCACTTGCTTGCGTCACCGCTGCCGACCGCGCCAAGATTGGTGCCGTCCCCGGCCTCGGGCGTCAGCGGACCAGCGTGGGTCTCGATTCGGACGACCTCCTTGCCGATCCGTGCCACGACCACGCGCACCGGACCGGCGGCGCACTGCTCGCGGTTCATGTCGTTCCCGGACGAGTAGTAGTACCCCCCGCCGTCGTCGACGCGGAGCAGGGTGGTACCGTTGCCGCAGACACCAGCCCGTGCGGCGAAGTGAAATTGCACGTTGCCGTCCGGCGCGCCGGCCACCCGCCGGTCCAGTGCCTGCCCCGTGAGCGGCATCGCCGCGGCACTCAGCAGCAGGATGAACCCTTCGACGCGGCGGCTCACTTGTCCACCAACTCGAGCAGGAGCTTGGTCGCCCGCGGGTCCTTGCTGTTCGACAGTTCGGAAATCGCCTGACGGCGGGCGCTCGGGTCGGTGCCGTTCCGGGCGATCTCGATCAGCTTCTCGAGGGCGGCGGGGTCCTTCCGGTCGCCGAGGGCGCTGATGAGCGTACCGCGGATGCGCTGGTGCGTCGCGACGTCATAGAGACGGATGAGGGTCGGAACATCCGCGGTGCTGCTGATGCTGCGCATCGCCGCGAGCCGCGAATCGAGCGGCTCGTCTTCGTTGCGGGCCAGGGCCGTGAGCCACTGGACGTTGCTCTCGCCGCCGACTCGGGCGATCGCCGAGGCGATGCGCGATTGCACGCGCGGCGAGGTCGTCTTGGCGTAGACGCCGCGCAGCCAGGCCGCATCTTCCGTGCTGGCGCGGTCGCTGGTGAGGGCGTCGACCAGCGAGGCCCGGAGCGACTCATCCGCGTCGTTGCGCTCGATGACGGCGCGGACAGCGGCCTTGGCACGCGGCGAGGGGTTTGCGGCAAGGGCGCGGGCGGCGGCACGCTGCACCGAGGCATCATTGCTGCGGGTCAGTTCCTCGAGGGCAGTCACCACCTCGTCTCCCGGCATCGAGCCGAGCCAGTCGATTGCCTGCAAGCGCATCGAGGTCGACGGGTCGTTGCGCGCCACGCCGAGCAGGGTGTTGGTCGCGGCCGCGTCCTTCTTGCCGGCAATCGCGAAGAGGGCGGTCCGGCGCAGCGGCACCGAGCATTCGTCCCGCTTTGCCAAGGTGCGCGCCGCAACGCCGCGGGCCGCCTCCGGATCGCTCTGCAGCAATGCATTGAGCGCCTCGCTGCGCACGGCCTGCTCTTCCTGGTCGCAGGCGTCGGCGCCGCGCGCGGTGAGGGCACGCTTCACGAGCGGGTCGTTCGACATGCCGCGCGAGGAGAGGACGCCGGCGATCCGCGCCGCGAGGGCGTCGCCGTCGGGACGCGTGCCACTGCTCGCCCAGGTGATGCCGTTGCCGCTGGTGGTGAAGACCCTGGTCGCTTCGGCGTCACGGGGCATCAGGACCGTGGTGCCGTTGCGGAAGGTCGCGCCCGGCGAGCTCGCGGCGGCGCCGCTCTTCGTCGCCTCGGGAGTCGGCTGGGCGGCGCGCCACCGCTCGAGGATGCCGAGCGCCTCCTGCAGTTCCGGCGTGCCACCAATGCGGTAGAGCGCGAACGACTGCCAGTAGGGGACATCGCGCGCATAGACCGACGTCGGGAACCGCTTGGTGATGTCACCGAAGAGCGTTGCCGCCCGGCGATAGTCGCCGCGATTGAGCGTCTCGCGTGCCAGGCGGTACAGCGAGTCGGCCGGGTCGTCCTTGGCCCACGCCGACGGCGGCTGGTGGCCGAAAGTGGAGCCGCTGATCGACGTGAAGCCGTCGAAGGCCGAGCTGAACCGGTCGACGCTGAGGGCATACCGATCCAGCGCGTCGGTGAAGTGGAGTTGCGCGTCGCTGAAGTGGTCGAGACTGTAGACCGAGCCGATCGGGTCGAGGTTGATGCTCGGCGAAAGCCGGGAGTACGATCCGAAGGGCGCGGACGGCACAGTCGTCATGATCGGCGCGGGGGTCCGCGGAGCGACAGGCGATGTCGCCACCTGCGCCGCGGCAGCGGCCGGAACCAGCAACAGGGTGAGCAGGGTGCAAAGGCGCATGGGGTCTCTCAGTTCAGCTGGAGGGAATGGGCCACAACGGCCGAGCGGAGGCGCGGCAACAGGTCGCGCTGGTGGACGGCATCGCGGATCAAGGTCAGTTCATCGGCTCGGCGCGGCTCAAGCCCAGCCACCTGCACCAGCACGAGTTCAAGGTCTTCGAGGAGCGCGCGCATCCGCGGGTCGGTGGCGACCGGGGAGTCGAGCAGCAACCGCGTGCTGCGGAGCAACTCGACGCCCTGCGTCACCAGCTGCGCATTCGCTGCCGCCGGCGCATCCTGCTCCGGCAGCGCCACCAGCAACATCGCGGTCTGTCCGAGCAATTCCTCGGTGGCGCGTTGATAGGGATCGGGCGTTGCCGCGGCGACGGTGGCGACGGGGGCGGCCACGGGATTCACCCCGCGACGCCCGATGGCGACGCCGAGCACCAGTGCCGCGGCGATCGCGGCGGAGAACATCCCCCAGCCCGGCGTCCCGCGGCGGCGCAGCGGAGCGGCCGGCGCATCGAGCTCGGCCCGCACCGCCGTCCAGATCGCGTCGCGCGGGGTCTCACCCGGTGCCCGCCACTGACTCGCGGCATCGCGCAACAGGGTGTCCAGCGGATCGTGCTGGTTCATCGTCGGTCCTCCAAGTGCGGGGCCAACATCGCCCGCAGTCGTGCCCGGGCTTCAGAGACCCTGGCCTTGCTGGTGCCTTCCGCAATCCCCAGCGCCGAGCCGATCTCGGCGTGGGTGTAGCCTTCCATCGTGTACATGATCAGTGCGATCCGCAGGTTCGGCGGGAGCCCGTCGATGGCGCTCGTCAGCGCATCGTGCAGGTCCGGACTGATGCCCCCATCGGACGCCGGGAGCTGGTGGTAATCCTCGAGGTCGTACTCCCGCTGCCGGAACCGCTTCACTCGGCGCATCGCATTCAGGCAGGTCGTGGTGGCGACCTTGTGCAGCCAGGTCGCGAACGATGACTCCCCACGGAACTGCCCGATCACCCGGAAGAGCTGGACGAAGACGTCCTGGGTGAGTTCGCTGGCCAGATGCCGGTCACCGGCAATCCGGTACGCGAGACGATAGACCCGGTCCACGTGCGCCTCGTACAGGCGACGCGCCGCCTCCCGGTCGCCCGAAACCGCCTGGGCCACCAGCCACCGCTCCTCCTCGCCGGTCCCCGGCGCCGGGGCGGCATGCAGTGCGTCAGTCATCGTCAGGGGGTTGGACACCGGGTGGCGGGAAAGCGTTGGGGGCAACCGGTGGTGGCCCGGGGCGTCGGCGCGCGATGCTCATATGACGTGCGCCCCGCAGCCGAGTGTCATCGTCTGCGGGGCGCGCGGCAGGTGGGGGGGAACTCAGCTCTCGGCGGGCTTGAACTCCCCTTCCCAGCGCGCCATCACCACCGACGCGAGGCAGTTGCCGAGCAGGTTCACCGACGTCCGCATCATGTCCATGATGGCATCGACGCCGAGGATCACGGCGACGCCCTCCAGCGGCAGGCCGAACGACGTCAGCGTGCCCGAGAGGATCACCAGCGAGGCGCGCGGCACCGCGGCCACGCCCTTCGACGTGAGCATCAGCGTCAGCATCATCAGCAGCTGGGTGCCGAGCGTGAGCTCGATGCCGGCGGCCTGCGAGACGAACACCGACGCGACGGCGAGGTAGAGCGTCGAGCCATCGAGGTTGAACGAGTAGCCGGTCGGCAGCACGAAGGCGACGATCCGCTTCGGCACGCCCATCTTCTCGAGGTTCTCCATCGCCAGCGGCAGCGCCGCTTCCGACGAGGCGGTCGAGAAGGCGATCAGGTACGGCTGCTTGACGTACTTCCAGAAGAGCCGGAGCGGCACCTTCGCGATCAGCGCGATCGGCAGCAGCACCACCAGCACGAAGACGACCAGCGCGCCGGCCAGCGTGAGCACCAGCGCGGCGAGGTTGCCGAGGACGCCGAGGCCGCTGTTGCCGATGGTGACGGCAATCGCGGCGGCGATGCCGATCGGGGCGAAGAGCATCACGATGCCGGTGAACTTGAACATCACCTCGGTCAGCGACTCGCAGAACGCCAGCATCGTCTCCTTCGCCTTCCCCTGCACCTGCGCCAGTCCGATCCCGAAGAGCAGCGAGAAGAAGACGATCTGCAGCACCTCGTTGTCGGCCGCTGCCTTGAAGAACGAGGCCGGGACGGTGTGATCGAGCACGCCGGCGAAGGTCGTCTTCGTCTCGGCGAGCTTCGCCCCCGTCTCGGCACTCGCGGTCAGCTGCACGCCGTCGCCGGGGCGGACCAGGTTGACCGCGCCCAGGCCGATGAAGAGCGCCGCCGTCGTGGCGATCTCGAAGTAGATGATGCTGCGGAGTGCCAGGCGACCGACCTGTTTGAGGTCATCGCCGTGCCCCGCAATCCCCACGACCAGCGAGCCGAAGATCAGCGGCACCACGATCGACTTGATCATCTTGATGAAGATCGACGAGAACGGCTGCAGGTACGGCGTCAGCGAGACGTTCGTCCAGACCGCGTTGTCGAGGTAGCCGATCAGGATCCCGACGACCATCGAGATGCCGATCCACCACGTGAGGGGGATCTTGCGCAGGGCAGCGAACATCGGGACTCCGGGGGAGGAGAAGGGTCAGCCGGCCACAGGTCGGTCGGAGAGCGTACCGGCCTTCTGTTCGACGCGGTCCAGCAACTGCTGCCAGCTTTCGGCAAACTTCGCCACACCATCGGCCTCGAGGAACGCGGTGCGCTCCGCGAGGGAGCCGACACCAAGCGCATCATAGGCCGCCAAGGTCCGCGCGGCATCCGCCTCCGTGGCCGGCGTGATCCGCACGTGCGGATCGCCGTGGTCGGCATAGGCGCGGAAGGTCTCCGGTG
Source organism: Gemmatimonadota bacterium (assembly GCA_016720805.1). Lineage (NCBI taxonomy): Bacteria > Pseudomonadati > Gemmatimonadota > Gemmatimonadota bacterium. Next base: position 189,046 of record JADKJZ010000014.1, read on the forward strand.
GCAGCGTGTTCACGGTGTCCGGGGCGATCAGCGCCTCGACATAGAGCACGTCGGAGAGCGACGGATCCTTGGTGCTGGTCGAGGCCCAGAGCGTCCGCTGCGCCTTGGCGCCCTGGGCGGCCAGCGCCTGCCAGCGCGGGGTGAGCAGCGTCTCGCCGAAGGCCGCGTAGGCGGCGACGGCGTTGGCGATCGCGACCTGATCCTTCAATCCGGCAGCCGCGGCACCAGCCTTGGCGATCGCCGCATTGGCCTGGCCGTCGACGCGGCTCACGAAGAACGACGCCACCGAATGGATGCCGTCGATCGGGAGACCGGCCGCGGCGCGCTGTTCGAGGCCACGGCAGAACGCATCGACGACCTCGCGATAGCGCGTCACCGAGAAGAGCAGCGTCACGTTGACGTTGATGCCCTTGGCGAGGCAGTGCGTGATCGCCGGGAGACCCTCGCGGGTGCCGGGGATCTTGATCATCGCGTTCGGCCGATCGACCCGCGCCCAGAGGCGCTCCGCCTGCACGATCGTCCCCTCGGTGTCGTGCGCGAGCGTCGGCGCCACTTCGAGCGAGACGGTGCCGTCGCCGTGGCCGCTGGCGTCATAGACCGGACGGAAGACATCGCACGCCGCCTGCACGTCGGCGACCATCAGCGACTCGACGATCTCGGCCGCGGTCGCGCCGCGTGCCGCAAGGACGCGGATGTCGGCGTCGTAGTCGTTGCTGCCGGTGATCGCCTTCTCGAAGATCGTCGGATTGGACGTCATGCCGAGGAGTCCGTCCTCGCGAATGAGTCGCGCGAGTTCGCCGGAGCGGACGAGGTCGCGCGTGATGAAATCGTACCACGGACTCTGCCCGAGGGCGCCGAGACGAACGAGGGGATGGGTCACGACGTGCTCGCGGTGAGAATGGAACGGACGGCGGCGACGACATGCGCCGGCGTGAAGCCGAATTCCTGGAAGAGGCGTTCGCCCGGGGCGGAGGCGCCGAAGTGATCGAGGCCGAGGGAACGACCGCGATCGCCAACCCAGCGCGACCAGCCGAAGGTGAGTGCTGCCTCGATCGACACCCGTGCCGTGATTGCCCTCGGCAGCACCCGCTCCTTCCACGCCGGGTCCTGTGCCGCGAAGAGTTCCCACGACGGCATCGACACGACCCGTGTCGGCGTCCCCTCCGCCTCGAGGGTCGCGGCGGCGGCGACTGCGACATTCACCTCGGAGCCGGTCGACAGAATGATCGCCACGGGGGCGGTCGCCGGTTCATGCAGGATGTAGCCGCCGCGCGCCGTGTCGGCCGACATGTCGGCGCGCCGCACGAGGGCCGGGAGCTTCTGTCGGGTGAGGATCAGCGCCGTCGGGCCAGTGCTGCGGCCGATCGCCGTCCGCCACGCCGCCACCGTCTCGGCGGCATCGGCCGGGCGCAGCGTCACCAGGTTGGGAATGCCACGCAGCATCGCGAGGTGCTCGATCGGCTGGTGCGTCGGGCCGTCTTCGCCGACGCCGATCGAATCGTGCGTGAAGATGTAGATCACCGGCAGCCCCATCAGGCCGGCGAGTCGGATCGATGGCTTGCAGTAATCGGCGAAGACCAGGAAAGTCGCGCCGTAGGGCCGCACGCCACCGTGGCACGCCATGCCGTTCAGCGTGGCCGCCATGCCGTGCTCGCGAATGCCCCAGTGGAAGCGCGGGCCGGTGCTCGTGGCGGAGAAGACATCGCCGAAGGTGATGTTGGTGCCGTTGCTGCCACCGAGGTCGGCCGAGCCGCCGGCCAGGCCGGGAATCACCGGGGCCAGCGCGGCGAGCGCCTTCTGCGACGCCTGCCGCGAGGCGACCGACTCGTCGCTCAGGTCGGGGAGATGGCTGGCCCAATCATCGGGGAGGGTGCCGGTGAGCTGGGCGCGGTACGCGCTGGCCTTGGGGTTCGCCGTCATGCGAGCTTCCCACGCCTGCACGAGCTCGCGGCCCCGCTCGGCGAGCGGCGCCATCTCCGCATACGCCTCCGGCGCCACATGGAAGGGCTCGGTCGGCCAGTCGAGGAGCGCCTTGGTGCGGGTGATCTCGTCGGCGCCGAGCGGCTCGCCGTGGGCCTTGGACGAATCGCGCTTGGTCGGGGCGGGGTCGCCGATGATCGTGCGCAACACGATCAGCGTCGGCGCGTCCTGGTGGGCGGCGGCTTGCGTGAGGGCGGTGTCGATGTCGTCGAGGTCGTTGCCGTCGCGGACGTGGAGCACATGCCAGCCATAGGCGGCAAAACGGGCGCCGACATCTTCCGAGAAGCAGAGGTCCGTGCGCCCGTCGATGGTGATCTTGTTGTCGTCCCAGATGACGGTGAGGCGGTCGAGCTTGAGGTGGCCAGCCAACGACGCCGCCTCGCTCGCCACGCCTTCCATCAGGTCGCCGTCGGAGCAGAGCACCCAGGTGCGGTGATCGCAGAGCTCCGCGCCGTACTGCTCGCGCAGCATCCGCTCCGCAATCGCCATCCCGACGCCGTTGCCGATCCCCTGCCCGAGCGGGCCGGTGGTGGTCTCGACCCCGACGGTGTGGCCGCGCTCCGGGTGGCCCGGCGTCTTCGAGCCCCATTGCCGGAAGCGCTTGATCTCCTCGAGCGGCAGGTCGTATCCGCTCAGGTGCAGCGCGCCATACAACAACATCGACGCGTGGCCGCAGGAGAGGACGAAGCGATCGCGATCAGCCCACGTCGGAGCGTGCGGGGCGTGCTTCAGGTGACGGCGGTAGAGGACGTACGCCACCGGGGCGAGCGCCATCGGCGTCCCCGGATGTCCCGAGTTGGCCTGCTGGACGGCATCCATGGCCAGGACGCGCAGTGAATTGATGGTCTTCCAGGCGGCGTCGGTGGCCAGGGTGGGGTTGGTCACGGCGTGTCGGGCTCACGAGTCTGAGGAACGGGGGGGGAACCACCGAAAGATAACGTCCCCCGCCCGCACCTGAGGCTCCCCGACCGTGACTACTTCTTCCGGCGCGCCCGCGCCACGCCGACCCCGGCGGCCACCACTGCGGCCGCGCCCAGAACCGCGGCCGCCACCTTCTTCCGCTTGGCCACCTTCGCCTCCTTGCCAGAGACCTTGTCGGCCAGCTTCTGGACCGCGGCCTTCGCCGCCGCTCCCGACTTCGCGACGTCTTTCTTCGCCTCCGCCACCGCGTGCTTCACTGCCTTGGATGCGGCCTTCTTGGTCGCCTTCGAGATCGCCATGGTCCACTCCGATGGATGAGATGTTCAGGGAGCATGCAGCACTAGGGGGGACGATCCAGTGGTATCCAGCCACACCGCCGCCACTCGATCATCGATCATCGATCATCGATCATCGATCATCGATGACGGCTCCTCGGCAGTGCGACATGGTGGCAACACCCGCCCCAACACCGCTCCGAGCTGGTTGACCGCTTCCTCTGCCATCGCCCGATGGGTCGTCAACTTGCCGCCGGCGATGGTGAGCACGTTGCCCTCGCGCAGGATCAGGTGTTCCCGACTGCGGGCGCTGGCGGTACCCTGTTGCCGGAGCAATGGGCGGACACCGGCCCAGCGGTCCTGAACGTCACCCACGGCCAGGGCCAAGGCGGGGAAAAGATGCTGGACGGCCCGAAGCAGGTAGGCCACGTCCTCGTCGCCCACGCGCAGCGCGTCGGGCGATTCGGTCGTCTCGGTGTCGGTCGTCCCGACCACCACGCGCTGATGCTCCGGCTCCGGAATGCAGAACATCACCCGCTGGTCGTCGGGATGCCGGAGGGCGAGCGCCTGCGTCAGTGGCAGGCGTCCCGTGGGGAAGGTGACGTGAATGCCCTTCGTCCCGCCGACCAGCCCGCGTTCGGGCAGGCCGACGGTCGTCCGGACCGCATCGGTCCACGGCCCCGCCGCGATGACCAGGGTGCGCGCGTCGACCCGCTCGCCATTCGGGAGCGTGGCGACGACGCCCTGCGCTGTAACGGCGATGCCGGCGTCGCATTCCTCGACGATCCGCGCCCCCCGACGCTGGGCATCGCCGATCGTGGCCCAGACCAATCCGATGTCGTCGCACCGAGCGTCCTGGTAGACCGCGCCGCCGAGGAGCGGGGCGTCGGCGAGCAGCGGCTCATGCCGGAGCAGGGCCGCCCGGGAGAGCGGATGATGCGGCCCGAGCGCGTGCTTCGCGGCCAGCAGTCGGTAGAGCACGACGCCGACGCCGATTCGGAGCCACTGCCACCAGGCCCCCCGCTCGAGCACGAAATAGAAGGGAATCGGGTGCACCAGCGTCGGGGCGATGGCCAGGAGCGTGGCCCGCTCCGCCAGCGCCTCGTGGACCAGGTGGATGTCGCCCATCTCGAGGTAGCGGATCCCGCCGTGGATCAGCCGGCTCGACCGGGACGAGGTGCCCCAGCCGACAGTCCGTCGTTCCAGCAGGGTGACGGAAAGCCCGCGCATCACGGCGTCGCGGGCGACTGCCGCGCCCACGATGCCACCGCCGAGAATGAGCAAATCTTGCATGCGGGAAGCTCCCGGGATCGATGATCGATGGTCGATCATCGATCATCGATGGACGATCATCGGCCAGCCGGGACCTCTCCCCCGGATCCGGGGTAACTTATCCCAACGTCGTCCATCCCGGGGTCCCGTGAATCCAGAGTTCCGCACCTATGAAATCCAGGAAGTGTCCGGGCTGACCGGACTCTCTCGGGATCGATTGCGGGCCTGGGAACGCCGCTACGAGGCGGTTCGGCCGGTCCGGCAGGCCAACGGCTACCGCGCCTACACCGCCGATCAGGTCGCCCTGCTCCGTGCCTATGGCCGGTTGGTGACCCAGGGGGCCAGGATCGGATCGCTGGTCGGACGCCCCGCGGCCGAGGTGATCGAGACTGCCTGGCGGGAGTCGCCCGACGGTACGCCGCTCGGGGAGCCATTGGCCGCCATCCGTCGCCTCGATCGCGAAGCGCTGGAGCGCCTGGTGGCCGAGCAGCTGGCCATTCGTGGCCTGACCGGTTTCGCCGACGAAATCGCGATGCCGTTGGCGACGCTGATTGGCGATCTCTGGTCGATCGGCGACCTCCCGATTGCGGCGGAGCATCTCGCCAGCGAGGTGGTGATCCACGCCCTGAAGGAGGGCCTCCGCGCCCAGCAGCTTCCCGGGCCGTTGGCGTTGGCCGCCTGCCTGCCGGGGGAACGGCATGAGTGGGGGTTCCTCACCACGCTCTGCCACCTGCAGGAGTGGGGCTGGCAGATCCGCTATCTCGGCGCCGACCTCCCGCTGGACGAGGTGGTCGAGTCCGCGTGGCAGGTGACCCCGGCCGCGGTCGCCCTCTCGGTGAGCGACCCCGAAACCTGTGCCTTCGTGCTCGATGAGTTGCTCGCGCTGCCGGCGCGCCTCCCGAATCGATGCTTCGTCTCGATCGGCGGGGCGGGGATCGAGGGTCGGCAGGCCACCTTGGCTGCGGCAGGATTCCAGGTCGGTGCGGAGCCCTTCGCGCTCGCGCCGCGTTAATTTTCGGCGCCCCCTTTTTGCCCCAGACACGACACTCATGACTCTCGATCCGGCCACCCTCTCCGCGCCGCCGTCCAGCACCGACGACCTCGCCGATTGCCGCCTCCCCGGCGGTCCTGCCGTCACGGGCCAGTGTGCCGTGATTGTCGGTGCGGGCATCGGCGGCCTGGCCAGCGCCATCCACCTCGCGCACGCGGGCTACCGCGTCACCGTCCTCGAGCGCCACGCCGGTCCCGGCGGGCGCAACGGTCGTTGGGAGTCCGAGGGCTTCACCTTCGACACCGGGCCGTCGTTGCTGCTCATGCTCGAGTACTGGCACAAGCTCTTCGCCATGGTCGGTCGCAAGGTCGAGGACTATCTGGACGTGGTGCAGGTGCTCCCGAACTACAACGTGCACTTCGCCGACGGCACCGTGCTCGAGATGACGCCCCAGCTCAACGTCCTCCTCGAGGGGATGGAGAAGATCGAGCCGGGGTGCGGACCGCGCGTGCTCGAGTATCTCGCCCGTACCAAGCGGATGTATGACTCGGGGCTCGAGTTCATCTCGAAGAACATGACGTCGCCGCTCGACATGATTTCGCCCAGCCGCCTCGGCTCGCTCGCCAATCTCGGCGCGCTCGGCGACCTGCAGAAGCTGATCGCCAAGTACGTCAAGGACGAGCGGCTGCAGCAGGCGCTCTCCTTCCAGGCACTCTACCTCGGCCTCTCGCCGTATGATGCGCTGGCGATCTATGCCCTCCTGCCCTACACCGAAATCGGCGGCGGCGTGCATTACCCCATGGGGGGGATGTACGAGTTGCCGCTCGCGCTCGAAAAGGTCGGTCGCGAGATGGGGGTGCAGTATCGGTACGGCGCCAAGGTCACCGAACTCGAGAAGCACGGCGACACGGTGACGGCGGTCCAGCTCGAGGACGGCTCGCGGGTTGCCGGCGACGTCGTGCTCGTGAACGCCGACCTGCCCTACGCCTATCAGTCGCTGCTCAAGGAGCCGTATCCGAAGATCGAGCAGAAGCGCTTCTCCTGCTCCGTGGTGCTGATGTACCTCGGCGTGAAGAAGGAGTACGCCAATCTCGAGCATCACAACTTCATCGTCGCCAAGGACATGCGCGAGGCATGCCGCCAGCTCTTCGAGGAGCACGCGATGCCGGAGGACCCGCCGTACTACGTCGTGGCCAGCACGCGCACCGACAAGAGCGGAGCGCCCGAGGGATGCGAGAACATCTTCGTGCTCGTGCTCGCGCCGTCGCAGCACCCCGACCCCGCGCGCCGCATCGACTGGGCGGTCGAAGGCCGAGGGGCGGGCCGCAGAAGCGTCGAGGGTCGGCGCATGCGCGAGCAGGCGGCGGCGGCCTGCCGATGGCGCATTCGGCGGATGCGTCCCCGGCTTCGGTGACGCCTCGTCGAGCAGGGCGCGCCGAGGGCAACGGCGGATTGGGCGAAGCGTTCTCGCCTCCAAATTGCTGCCGCCGACAGCCGGAGGAGCCCCCCCCCCCCCCCTGGCGGACGTCCCGGCGGGGGGCGCGGGTCGACGTCGATCGCCGATCGCCATCCGATGCCGCCGAGCCGATCTGCGGCGCATCCATGCGGGCGAGGATCCACGCGACCCACGCTGGCTGGCGCTGCGCGACACGATGCGGCGCTTCCCGATTCCGCTCGAGCCGCTCACCGACCTGCTGGTCGGTGTCGCCATCGACCTGGAGCCGGTGGAGTTCGAGGATTTCGCCACCTTGCACCGCTACTGCTACCTGGTGGCCGGCGGCGTCGGGTTGATGCTCGGTCCGGTGCTGGGTGCGCCACCGCAGGCGTTCCGCGAGCCCGGGGTCGGGCTCGGCATCGCCATGCAGCTCGCCAACGTCCTGCGCGACATCGGCGAGGACCTCGATCGCGGCCGAGTCTATCTCCCCCGCGAAGAGCTCGAGCGATTCGGATTGACCCGCGCCGATCTCGAGGTCCGCAAGGTCACGCCCGACTTCGTGCGGATGATGCAGTGGCAGGTGGCACGCGCGCGCCGCTACTTCGAGGATGCCGACGTCGTGATCGGCCTCTTCCCGCGTGACGGCTCGCGCCTCACGGTGCGGCTGCTGCAGCAGACGTACGCCGGCATTCTCGACGTGATCGAGGCGAACCAGTACAACGTCTTCACCCAGCGCGCCTTCACCACGATGCCGAAGAAGCTGTCGATCCTTGCGCGCGCGCTGTGGGATGAGCGCTTCCTCTCCGGCGCCATGCCTGGCGAACAGTCCGCATGACCGATCGCGGGGCCCTGCCCGCACCGCTTCCCCCGCCCGGGCCGTTCGCGGTCCGGGCGTTTGAGCGCTACGTGGCGGGCCTCGCGCGCAAGACCTTTGCGTCGGTGCGCTGGCATGCGCTCGACGATTGGCGCGCGTGGCCGTCGTTGCCCACCCTCGTGGTGGCGAATCACACGAACTGGTGGGATGGCTTCCTCTCGAGTCCGCTCTCCACCGCGATGGGGCACCGTTTCCGGATCCTGATGGAGGCGCGGAACCTCGCCCGCTACAAGATCTTTCGCCGGGTCGGTGCGCTGCCCGTCGAACGACGGTCGCCCATGCAGGCAATGCGCGATCTCGCGCTGGCGACCGCCTGTCTGGCACCGGGGACCATGGTGTGGATCTACCCGCAGGGGCAGCGCAGCCCGGCCGCAGCGCCGATCGCCGACCTCGAGCGTGGCGCTGCCTGGATGATCGCACGTCACGGCGGGCCGATCCGTATCCTCCCGGTGGCCTTCCGGTACCCCTTCCTTGGGGAGCAACAGCCGGAAGCCTTCATTCTGGCCGGCCACTCCTGGGTGGAACATCCCGGCGCCAGCATGCAGCGGGCAGGGGTGCACGGACGCCTGACCGAGGGCCTCCGGACAACCATCGCCACGCTCGATGCGCGGCTCGTGTCGGAATCGCTCGACGACTTCGCCACCCTCATCGCCGGCCGCCCGTCGATCAACACGCGATTGGACGCGGTGCGACATCGGCTCGGCCTGCTCGACGACTACGATCGACGGAACGGCTGACCGGAAACGCAGTGCGCGGGTGCGGCCAGAGGCCGCACCCGCGCATCGAGTCAGGCCGGTGAACGCGCCTAGAGGCTGGACGCCTGCTGCTTCCGCCGACGGCGGCTGGCGGCCGCCATGCCGGCCAGGCCGGTGGCGAGCAGCGTCATCGTGGCCGGCTCGGGCACGACTTCCTGCGGCGGCGACGGCTGGCGATACAGGAATTCCTGGGCGCCGCAATTCGGGTTCGTGGCCAGGTCGCAGGTGATCAATGCCCAATCGGAGTACGTGGTCAGCGCCGGCGACGAGTTGTAGAAGCCGGTGGTCAGGCCGAGAAACGCACCGTAGTTGGTCACCAGGTTGTTGAGTCGGGTCGTGGTGTTGCTGCCGTAACCCAGCAGGGCCCACATCGCATCCTGGATCGCACCATCGCGCGCCTTGGTCGCATTGCTCGGCGACGCCTGGTCCTGCCACAGCATCTGGTCGGCGAGGTAGGCCGCCCAGCGATAGGCGTCCGGGGACGACCCGCCGGTTGCCCCGTTCCGGGCGTGCGAGAAGTCGGTCCCATCCAGCGGGGTGATCCAGGCGTCGTAGGTCTGGCCACCGCTGATCCAGTGGTTGTAGTCGACGCACCAGACGTAGAAGGCCGATCCGTAGACGTTCGGCGCCGTGTCGAACTGGCCCAGGTACGGCCCGCCGACGACATTCCCGATCACCGGGGCGCCAGCGATGGAGCCCGCGAATCGGAAGCCGTCCTGATACGGCGTGGTCTGCGCCTGCAACGGCGCGGCGATCAGGGCAGTGGCCGACAGGATCTGGAGCAGACGAGCGTTCATGGTGATTCTCGGCAACGGGGAATCGGAGCAACCAGGGTACGGACTCCTTCTATGGCAACGGTGGGGCCACAAGCCGGCGCCCAGGTCGTGCCATTCCGGTGATGTCTCGCTAAGTTATTGGTGGTATTGATGTTGCAGTGATTTGATCCGGTACGGGATGGGTGGCGCCGGCGCGGCAGGTGCCGCGGGCGTACCACGGCCGAGCCTCGGTTTGTGGCGACGGTCCATCAAGATCGACGAAAGGTGTGGTATCAGGCCCACGGGGCTGGGGGGCGTTCTGCAGTACTTGACGTGGAAGGCGCTGCACGTGATTGGCGCCGTGCTCATGGTGGGGAATGTGACTGTCACCGGCGTCTGGACGATCCTGCTTTGGCGTGATCGGGCCGACCGGACGCCCAGGCACATCGCCCGGGGCATCCTCTGGACCGACCTGCTCTTTACCTTCCTTGGCGGGGCGCTGATGACCATCGCCGGCATCATGATGGTCCGGCAAGCCTATCCGGCCGGCGCGTGGCGGCAGGTCCCCTGGCTTGTGCAGGGGATCGAGATGCTCGGGATCTCCTCCGCCATCTGGCTGGCGCTGCTGATACCTGATCAATTCCGCATGGAGCGCTGCCCCGAGGGTCAGGTCGCCCGCTTCCGCACGCTCTATCTGCGTTGGAGCATCATCGGGTGGGTCGCCACCGCGTTCCTCTTTCGGGGTATCTGGGTGATGACCACCAAGCCGACATGACCGACTCGTTGACGCTCCGTCTCCGCCTCGCGGTCGCCGCCTCCGCGGAGCTGGGCGAGGAAGAGGCCGCCACAGGCGGTCGCCGAGTCTTCCTGGCGCGGTCGCGCACGGATGCCCCGGAGGCTGCCCCCTCCCGTCGCGTGGTGCTGCACCCCGCGCCGCCGGATGGCCCGACGCACGAGGCGCTGGTCCGCCGCACCGACCAGCTGCTGGTGCTCACCCACCCCGCCATCGCCGCCCCCATCGCGACCGGGGAGCTCGAGGGGCGGGCCTGGATCATCGATCCGATCCCACCGGGCGTTCCTCTCCTGCAGCGCCTCGCCGATCGCGGTACGCTGCCGCTGCGCGAGGCAATTGCCATCCTCCGCGATGTTGCCCGAGCCCTTGCCGCGCTCCACCGTCGGGAGTTGACCCACGGCAGGCTCTGGGCCGGCACCGTGATGCTCGATCGGCGCGGGACGGTGCTCACGTCGTTCGGGCTGGTTGCCGACGCGACGCCGAAGGACGATCTCCATGCCCTCGGGGCGCTCGCCTGGGAAATGCTGGTCGGGTTGCCTCCCCAGGCGGTCGGAAGCTGGCCGCTCCGCACCTACCGCCCCTCCGCCCCGGCCGACCTCGAGCGGCTGGTCGGCGGGCTGCTCTCGCCTGACGGGGAGCCGCGCCCAGGTCGGGCGGAGGATGTGCTCGATGTCCTCGACCATTTCCCGCCGCTCACCCCGGAACCGATCGCCGATTTCCTCGATGGCGTCGCCGCCGGCGGGGGACGTCGGAGCCGCCGCCGCCGCGGGCTGATGGTCACCCTCGGGTCACTCTTGGGGCGGCTTCGAGGCGTTTGAGGGCCGGCTCACTTTCCCGTCAATGCACATTCGGCTATTTTACGGGGATGTTCATAAACGATTCTCAGAAGGAAGCAGATTAGTGGCACGCACCAGACGTCGCGGTGGCACCAACGTCGCACCACCGTCCGAAGCAGCGGTTCTCCCAGGTCCCGCCGGCACCACCGTTTCTCGCCCCGCTGGACGCACCTACGGCTCCCATCGTGAATGGCTCCTGGCCAGGCACGGGTCGGTGTGCGCGTACTGTGGCGCCAAGGTTCCACCCGAAACCATCACGCTCGACCACGTCCGGCCGCGTCGCGGCCAGTCGGCCTACGACCGGCCCGACAACCTGGTCCTCGCCTGCCGCCCCTGCAACGCCGCCAAGGCCGACATGCCGCTGCTGGCGTTCCTGATGGCGCGCCGCGCGCGTGGTGTCTTCCTGCTGCACTACGGCGATCACCTCTCCGACCCGCTGAAGGAATTGGTGCGGAAGTCGAGTGAGCGGCCGTTGTTGCCGCCGGAGAGTCGTTAGTCGTTAGTCGTTAGTCGTTAGGACGTAATGGAAAGAGGGTCGCGCATCACGGCAAATTGCTCGTGACTCGCGACCCTCTCAGCCTTTCACCCTAACGACTAACGACTAACGACTAACGACTAACGACTCCAGCACCCTTTCCCCCCAACGCCTCTCCCACAATCCGCGCCTGCTCCGCCTTGTGCGCCGAGAGATAGCCCTCGGCTGGCGAGGCGCGCTCGGGACGGCCGATGTAGCGCATCGTCACGCCGGCCGGGAGAATGGTGCGCATCCGCGGCTCGATGAACGACCAGGCGCCCATGTTGCGCGGCTCTTCCTGCACCCACGCCACGTCGGTCAGCGACGGATAGCGCGACAGCAGTTCCTTCACCTCGCGCTCGGGGAAGGGATAGAGCTGCTCGATCCGGGCGATCGGCGGGCGATCATCGCCGAGCTTGGCCGCCTCTTCGACGAGGTCGTAGTAGACCTTGCCGGTGCAGAGCAGCAGCGTGCGCGCGGCGGCGCGGCGACCGTTGGTGGCCGGATCGTCGAGGACCGTCTCGAAGCGGCCCGAGGAGAGATCGGCCAGCGAGCAGCTTGCGGCCGTGGCGCGGAGCAACGACTTCGGCGTCATCACGACCAACGGCCGGCGGATCGCCCACTTCGCCTGACGGCGCAGGACGTGGAAGTACTGCCCCGAGGTGGAGCAGTTGACCACGCGGATGTTGCCCTCGGCGGCCGACTGCAGGAAGCGCTCGACGCGCCCGCTGGAATGCTCCGGCCCCTGGCCCTCATAGCCGTGCGGCAGCAGCAGCGTGAGCCGCGAGGTGACGCCCCACTTCGACAGACTCGACGCGAGGAACTGGTCGAGCATCACCTGCGCGCCGTTCACGAAGTCGCCGAACTGCGCCTCCCACACCACCAGCGCCTCGGGCGCCGCCGTGGCATAGCCGTACTCGAAACCGATCGTCGCCAGTTCGGAGAGCGGCGAGTTGTGCACCTCGAGCGGCGCCGAGGCGCCTGGCAGCGCCTGCACCGGCGCGAAGACGTCGCCATTCAGTGCGTCGTGCAGGACCAGGTGGCGATGGGAGAAGGTGCCGCGCCCCACGTCCTGGCCGGTGAGCCGGATCGGAGTCCCCTCGACCAGCAGCGAGGCAAACGCCAGCGCTTCGGCGTGTCCCCAGTCGATGCCATGCGGTTCGATCAGCGCGCTGCGACGCTTCTCGAGCTGCTTCACCAGCTTCGGGTGCACCGTGAAGCCGGCCGGCCACGAGAGGAGCTGCTCGTTGAGCGAGGCGATCATCTCCGCCGGCAACGCCGTCTCGAGTTCGCCGGCCACGCCCGCATCGCGCGCCGGCTCGACCACGGCAGCCGGCCGCCCGATCGACGACTTGAAGGAGGTCTGGATCTCGACAAAGCGGTCGTACGTCTTGGTCACCAGCGCATCGGCATCTCCAGCCGAGAGCACGCCGGCGCTCGCCAACTGCTCGGCGTAGCGGGCGCGCACCGTCGGCATCTCCTTGATCCGCGCGTACATCACCGGCTGCGTGTAGCCCGGCTCGTCCGTCTCGTTGTGCCCGTGGCGGCGATACCCCACCAGATCGATGAGCACGTCGTCTTCGAACTTGACGCGGTACGCCATCGCCAGGCGGACGGCCGCGAGGCAGGCCTCCGGGTCGTCGGCGTTGACGTGGATGATCGGGATGTCGAAGCCCTTGGCGAGGTCCGACGCCCAGCGCGTCGAGCGGCCGTCGCGCGGGTCGGTGGTGAAGCCGACCTGATTGTTGGCAATCAGGTGGACCGAGCCGCCGGTGTGATAGCCCGCGAGGTCGCCGAGATTCAGCGTCTCGGCCACGACGCCCTGCCCCGGGAAGGCGGCGTCACCATGGATGATCACGGGCAGCGCGGCCGTCGTGTCGACCACGGCTTCGCGGCCGCGACGATTGGTCTGCGCCGCGCGCGCCCGGCCATCGACCACCGGCCCGATGAACTCGAGGTGACTCGGGTTCGGCAGCAGCGCGACCGTGATGGCCTTGCCACCCTGCGTGACGAACGCTCCCTCGGCGCCGTGATGGTACTTCACGTCGCCGGTGCCACCATCTGGGGTCATCCCGCCGGTCGGTTGCTTGGCGCCTTCGAATTCGGCAAAGAGTGCCTCGTACGGGCGGCCGACGGTGTGCACCAGCACGTTCAGGCGGCCGCGGTGCGCCATGCCGAGCACCACGTCGCGTGCGCCCGCGTCTGCGGCGAGCTCGATCGTGAGGTCGAGCATCGGGACCATGATGTCGAGCCCTTCGATCGAGAAGCGCTTGGCACCGAGATACGCCTTGCCGAGGAAACGTTCGAGCCCCTCGACCTGCGTGAGCCGCTCGAGCAGGGCATGCTGCGCCTCCGCCGTGATCGGCTGGCGATGGGCGCCCGATTCGATCTGCTGCCGCAGCCAGACGCGCTGCTCGTGCGAGGCGATGTGCTCGACTTCGTAGGCGATCGTACCGCAATAGGTGGCCTGCAGGTGGGGCAGCGCCTCGGCGAGCGTCTTCCCGGGGACGGCGATGCGCAGCACGTCGGTCGGGATGGTCGCCATCGTGGCCTCGTCGAGGCCGACCGTGGCCGGGACGAGCGCCGGATCGCCGACCGGCGGCGTCCCGAGCGGATCGAGCTGCGCGGCCAAGTGGCCGTGGGTCCGGAACGCCTTGATCAGCGCCATCCCGGCCGCCACGTGCTGCAGCTGGGCCGGCGACGTGGTCGTGGCGGCGCTCGCGATCGGCATCATGCCGGTCCAGCCCGCGGAGGCCGGGGGCGCGGCGACGGAGGCCGTTCCGGGGGTGGCGGTGAGGGGCGACGGGGTCGCAAGGCCGAAGGCCGCGAAGATCCCCTCGTAGAAACCGTGCTCGCCCTGAAGGAACTGGTCCACCAGCTTGAGGAAGTTCCCCGACTCCGCGCCCTGGATCACGCGGTGATCATACGTCGAGGTGATCATCATCACCTTGGCGATGCCGAGCGTGGCGATCTGTTCCTTCGACATCCCGGTGAACTCGGGCGGATAGGCGATCGCCCCGGTGGCGAAGATCGTCCCCTGGCCGGGCATCAGGCGCGGCACCGACGCCACCGTCCCGATGCCGCCCGGATTGGTGAGCGTCATGGTGGCGCCAGCGAAGTCGTCGGGCATCAGCTTGTTGGTGCGCGCCTTCTCGACCAGCCCTTCGTAGGTCGCCAGGAACTCGGCGAAGCTCATCGTGTCGGCGCGCTTGAGCACCGGCACCATCAGGCCGCGACTGCCGTCCTTCCGCTCCACGTCGACGGCGAGGCCGAGCTGGACGTGCTCCGGCACCAGCTTGTAGGCGTCGGCGCCGCTCTTGAGGACGCCGGTCCCCATCACCGGGAACTGCTTGGCCCCCTGCACCAACGCCCAGGCGATCAGGTGGGTGAACGAGAGCTTCTCGCTGCGGCCGGCTGCCTTGAGCTGGCTGTTGAGCTCGGCACGGCGCGCCTCGAGCACCCGAACCGGCAGCTCGCGGAAAGTCGTCGCCGTCGGAATGGCGAGGGAGGCGTCCATGTTGCGGGCCAACGCCGCGGCCGGCCCCTTCAACTGGACGGCATGGGCGGGCACGGGGACGTCAGGGGCCGCCGCGGCAGCCGCGGTGGGGGCCGTCGCACTCGGGGCGGCCGCGGGCCGCTCGAACGGGACGGGGGTCTGTTCCTCGAGCAGGGCCTCGAAAATGGCCTCGGCCGGAAGGCCGACCTCGGGCTGCTCGGAATCGTTCGGATGCACGGCATCTCCGGCTTGGAGTCAACCTGACAAGATAATCGAGGAATCCCGGCCAGCGACCTCGCAGACACGACCCGTGACCTGTAACCCGGGTCGCGGGTCACGGGTCACTGGTCACGGCTCCTGGTCAGCGTTCACCCCTCACCCCTCACCCCTCACAACTAGATTTGCTGCATGCTCCCCCCCTCCCCAGGCCGCCGCGCCGTCGTCATCGCCGGACTCCGGACCCCGTTCGCCAAGGCGGGCACGGTGCTCCAGGACGTGACCGCCGCCGACCTCGCTCGCCATTGCACCCGTGAACTCCTCTACCGCACCGAGCTCCCCGGCGACGAGGTCGACGAGGTGATCTACGGGCAGGTGGTGCCGTCGCCGTTGCTGCCCAATGTGGGCCGCGAGGTGTCGTTGCTGCCGCAGCTGCCGAGGACGGTGCCGGCGTACACCTTGAATCGTGCCTGTGCCTCCGGCGCGCAGGCGATCTGCAACGCCACCGACCAGATCATGGCCGGGCATGCGGACGTGATCCTCGCGGGGGGCGTCGAGACGCTCTCGGATGTCCCGATCCTGCACACCCGCAAGTTCTCGCAGATTCTCGTCTCCGCCTCCAAGGCGCGCTCGCTGGGCGATCGGCTCGGGCTCTTCGCGCAGGTGCGCGGTCGCGACCTGGTGCCGGTCTCGCCGGCCATCGCCGAGCCGAGCACCGGGCAGAGCATGGGGCAGTCGGCCGAGAAGATGGCGAAGGAGAACCGGATCTCCCGCGAGGCGCAGGACGAGCTCGCGGTGATGAGTCATCAGCGTGCCGCTGCGGCGACTGCTGATGGTCGCCTGGCGATGGAGATCGCACCGTGGTTCGGCGGGCGTGGCATGGACCAGGTGATCGACAGCGACAACCTGATTCGTCCCGAGACGTCGCTCGACGCGCTCGCCAAGCTCAAGCCGGTCTTCGACCGGACCTACGGCTCGGTCACCGCGGGGAATGCCTCGGCGCTCACCGATGGTGCCGCCACCACGCTGCTCATGAGCGAGGAGAAGGCGCACGCGCTCGGCTATCGGCCGCTCACCGCGATCCGTGCCTACGCCGTCGCGGCGGTCGATCCGGGATGGCAGTTGCTGATGGGCCCTGCCTACGCGGTGCCGATCGCCCTCAAGCGCGCCGGGATTTCGTGGAACGATCTCGGATTGGTCGAGATCCACGAGGCATTCGCCTCGCAGGTGCTCTCCAACGTGCAGGCGTGGGGCTCCGCCGATTGGGCGCGTCGCCTCGGCCTCCCGGGCGTCGTCGGCGAGGTCGACTGGAGTCGCACCAACGTGATGGGTGGGTCGCTCGCGATCGGGCATCCCTTCGCCGCGACCGGTGCGCGCCTGGTGACCTCCCTCTCGAACGAGATGGCCCGGCGCGACGTGCAGTTCGGTCTCATCTCCATCTGCGCGCAGGGCGGGATGGGCTTTGCCATGGTCCTGGAGCGGGTCGGATGAGCGCCTTTTCGGTGGAACGGCGCGGCGGGGTGGCGATCGTCACCTTCGACACGCCCAACGAGAGCGTCAACAAGATCAGCAAGGCGGTGGGCTGGGAATTCGAGGATCTCCTCGGCCGGCTCGCGACCGATGAGCCGGTGAAGGCGATCGTGCTCCGTTCAGGCAAGCCCGACACCTTCATTGCCGGGGCCGACATCGAGGAGTTCGTCGCGCTGCGCAGTGTCGAAGAGGCGCAGAGGCTGTCGCGCGATGGACAGCTGCTGATGCAGAAGGTCGCCGAGTCGCCGAAGCCGATCGTCGCGGCAATCCACGGGGCCTGCGTCGGTGGCGGGATGGAGCTGGTGCTGGCCTGCCGGTATCGCGTGGCGTCCGACCATCCGAAGACGATGCTGGGGCTGCCGGAAGTCCAGCTCGGCCTCCTGCCGGGCGCCGGCGGCTCGAATCGGTTGCCGCGCCTGATCGGTGTGCGCGCCGCGCTCGACATCATCCTGGCCGGCAAGAATGAGCGCGCCAAGAAGGCATTCGCGCTCGGCATGGTCGACGAACTGGTACCCGAGTCGATCCTGCTCGACACCGCGATCGCCGCGGCCGAGCGCCTCGCGCGCGGGTGGAAGCCTTCGCGGAAGGGACGTGGCGTCAGCGGGGCGCTGCTCGATGGCACGCCGATCGGTCGGCTCGTGGTGTATGGCAAGGCGAAGGAAGCGGTCACCAAGAAGACCGGGGGCAACTATCCGGCGCCGCTGCGCGCGTTGGAAGTGGTGCGGACCTCGCTCGAGCAGGGCATGACGCGCGGCCTCGAAGCCGAGGCGCAGGCGTTCGGCGAACTGGCGATGTCCGATGTGTCGCGGCGTCTCGTCGAGATCTTCTTCGCCACCACCGCCATCAAGAAGGATGATGGTGTCCCGGCCGGGGCGGGACGCGCCACCAAGGTGCGCCGCATCGGCGTCGTCGGCAGCGGCTTCATGGGCGCGGGGATCGCCGGCACGGCGGCGCTCGCGGCCAACGTCGAGGTCCGGATGACGGACGCCGAGCTCTCGCGCGTGGGGAAGGGCCTCAAGGCCGCGACGGACTTGATGACGGCGCGACTCAAGAAGCGGCGGATGACGCCGCACGAGTATCAGCGGACGCGCGCGCTCCTCAGCGGCACCGGTGACTTCTCCGGTTTCGGTGGCGCGCAGATCGTGATCGAGGCGGTCTACGAAGACCTCGGCGTCAAGCGGCAGGTGATCGCCGACGTGGAGGCGGCGGTGCCGCCGCACGTGATCATCGCGACCAACACGTCGACCATTCCGATTCAGGACATCGCCGCCGGCGCGCAGTATCCGGAGCGGATCCTTGGCATGCACTTCTTCTCGCCGGTCGAGAAGATGCCGCTGCTCGAGGTCATCCCCACGGCAGTGACCTCGGCGGATGCCATCGTCACGGCGGTGCAGTTCGGCCGGGCAATGGGCAAGACCGTGATCGTCGTCGCCGATTCGCCCGGCTTCTGGGTCAACCGCATTCTCTCGCCGTATCTCAACGAGGCCGGCTTCCTGCTCGAGGAAGGGGTCCCGATCGAGACCATCGACACGGCGATGACGTCGTGGGGTTTCCCGGTCGGACCGGTCGCGTTGCTCGACGAAGTCGGTCTCGATGTCGGCGAAAAGGCGGGGAAGGTGATGTACCAGGCGTTCGGCGAGCGACTCACGCCGTCGAAGGTGATCGCGGCGATGCGCGGCGACGATCGACTCGGCCGCAAGAACGGC
The DNA here is from genome assembly GCA_016720805.1 of Gemmatimonadota bacterium. Taxonomy (NCBI): domain Bacteria; kingdom Pseudomonadati; phylum Gemmatimonadota; species Gemmatimonadota bacterium. The sequence goes on from JADKJZ010000014.1 coordinate 207,395, forward strand.
CGCGGATTCTATTTCTACAAGGACGGCCACAAGACCGGCGCCGACGGCTCGGTCTTCCAGTTGCTCGGTGTGCGCCCCGCAGGCGAAGTCGATGTCCAGCGCGTGCAGGATCGGCTTGTATACGCCATGCTCAACGAAGCGGCGATGGCGATGAGCGAGGGCGTGGTGCGGGTCCCGCGCGACGCGGACATCGGCGCCATCTTCGGCATCGGCTTCCCGCCGTTCCGTGGTGGGCCGCTGCGCACGCTCGACGCGATCGGGGCAGCCGAGGTGGTGGCCAAGCTCGAACGGTTGGAGGCCACGCATGGTCCGCGCTTCCGCGCGGCACCCGTGCTCGAGGAGATGGCCCGCATCGGCGGCCGCTGGTATCCGGCCGAGGGCCGCTGACTCCGCTCCGCCGCCGCGCCGTCCTCGCCCTCGTCGCGGCGGGCACCATCGTCTGGCTGCTCGCGCGTCAGGAGAGTCAGTTCTCGATCGTCGGCATGGAGGGGCCCGCCTCCTCGGCGCTGGGGTCGTTGCTCCCGGCGGTGTCGGCCGGCCTGACGATCGCGGTCTCCCTCGTCATCGTCGATGTCGTCGGCGGTCCCGTCGTCGCCGTCCTCGCCGCGATCTGCATTCTCCTCCTCCCCGATTTCCTCCCGTTGCACCGCAGCTCACTCCTCGGCCCACCGCTCCTCACCATCACCATTGGCATGCTGGCCGTGATGCTGGCGGCGCCGCGCTTCTCGCTGGCCTACGGCGCCGTGGCCGCTGTCGGGGCGGTCTGGGTGTCTCCGCAGGCGATTGGATTGGTGCCGGCCGCGGTGGCGTGGGCGCTCCTGCAACCGAACGGACGGCGTGGACGCGTGCCACGCGCTGCGTTGTCGCTGCTGCCGCTCGGCGTTGCGGTGCTGCTCACCGCCCTGGTCGGCAGTGCCTGGCCGGCGCCGGTGCAGCTCGGTTGGCGCGGCGGCCTCGATGCGGCGCTCGGGGCCATCGGCCACGTCCTGGCCGCCCAACAGGTGCCAGCGATCACCTCACCGTCGCTTCGCTGGGTGATGGTGGCCGACACCACGCTGATTCTCCTCGCCCTCACCGTGATGGCCTGGCGTGGGGCGAGCGCGGCATCGACCCCGGAGCGTCCACGTCGGTTCTATCCGGCGATCTGTGTCCTCGCGACCAGCGTCTCGATCGGACTCCTCGCCCACGCCATGCTGCTCACGGGGGCGCCGCTTCCCAGTGGGGAGACGGCGATGTCGCTCGCAGTGCTGGCCACGATCACGATCGCGGTCTCCATCTCGGTCCTCTGGCCCCGCTGGCGCTGGTGGGGGAAGGGAATTGCGGTGGTGCTGCTTGCCGGATGGCTCGGCGCGGCCGTCATCGGCTAGAATCCAGCATGACACCAGCCACCCTGCGCCCAGCGACCGCCGCCGATGTGCCACTGATCCTCGACCTGATCCGCGGCTTGGCCGAGTATGAGCGGCTGCCCCACGCGGTCGTCGCCACCGAGGAGGGGCTGCGGGCGTCGCTCTTCGGCCCGATCGCGGCCGCCGAGGTGGTGATTGCCGAGGTCGACGGCGCCTCGGCCGGCTTCGCGCTCTTCTGCCACAACTACTCGACCTTCCTCGGTCGGCGCGGCCTCTGGCTCGAGGATCTCTTCGTGCGCCCGGCGTTCCGCGGCCAGGGGATCGGCCGCGCGCTGCTGGTCCACCTCGCCGAAGTGGCGGTGGCACGTGGCTGCGGACGGCTCGAGTGGTCGGTGCTCGACTGGAATGAATCGGCGATCGGCTTCTACCGCTCGCTGGGTGCGGTGCCGATGGATGAATGGACCACCTTCCGCGTGACGGGTGAAGCGCTGACCAAGTTGGCCGGCGCGTGACCAACCTGCCGCGGTGGGACGATGGCACCTGGCCCGGACTGCCACGACTCGACGGTCCGGTCGCCGCCGACGTCTGCGTGATCGGCCTCGGGGGCAGCGGCCTCACGGCGGTGCATGAGCTGCTCGACCTCGGCCAGCGCGTCGTCGCGGTGGACGCTGGCATCGTGGCCGGCGGCGCAGCCGGACGCAACGGTGGTTTCCTCCTCGCCGGTCCGGCCGACTTCCACCACGATGCGGTCGCGACGCACGGGCGCGAGCGGGCCACCGCGCTCTATCGGCGCACCCTCGCGGAGATGGACCGCATGACAGCCGAGACGCCCGGGGCGATTCGGCGCGAGGGGTCGCTGCGGATCGCGGAGAGCCCCGAGGAGCTGGATGACTGCCGCGCCCAGCTCGCCGCGATGCGCGCGGACGGTCTCCCGGCGGCGTGGCATCGTGGTCCGGACGGCGAGGGACTGCTGATCCCGACGGACGGCGTCTTCCATCCGCTGCAGCGCTGCCGTGCCCTCGCGGAAGGGGCCGTGGCGCGGGGCGCGCGGCTCTATGAACAGTCGGCGGCCATCGAGATCACCGGGCAGGGTGTGCTCACGGTCGACGGCAGCGTGCTCTGCAACGCGGTGATCGTTGCCGTCGACGGCCGCCTCGAGTCGGTGCTTCCCGAATTGGCCGGACGAGTGCGCACCGCCCGGCTCCAGATGATCGCCACGGCACCCACTGACGAGATTCGTACCAGGTTCGCCGTCTATTCGCGTTACGGTTACGAGTATTGGCAGCAGCTGGATGACGGATCCGTGCTCCTCGGCGGCATGCGTGATCGCGGTGGCGAAGGCGAATGGACCGACATCGCCGAACCGGCCGAACCGGTGCAATCGCTGCTGGAAACGCACCTTCGTGAACGGCTGCGGGTCCAGGCCCCGATCACCCATCGCTGGGCCGGGGCCGTCGGCTACACGCCGGACGGCCTGCCGATCTTCGAGGAAGTGCGGCCGCGCGTCTGGGCCATCGGTGGCTACTCGGGCACGGGCAACGTGGTCGGTGCCATCTGCGGGCGGGCCGTGGCACAGATGGTCGTGGAGGGGAGTGCGCCTGATGCGGCGCTCTTCCGCGCATGAGGAAGCGCACCGGCGGACTCGTCTACTCCACGGATACCGGCCGCACCTGCCCGACCTGTCGGCGCGGGGTGGGCGATTGCCGCTGCCGCGAGAATGGCCCGCCGCCAAAGCGCGATGGCGTGGTGCGCGTCGGCCGCGAAACCAAGGGACGCAAGGGCGCCGGCGTGACGCTGGTGACCGGCGTCCCCTTGGAGGGCGATGCCCTCGATGCGCTGGCCAAGGCCCTGAAACAACGGGTCGGCTCCGGCGGTACGGTCAAGGATGGCGTGATCGAGCTGCAGGGTGACCATCGGGACGTGGTCGTCGCGGAACTCGCCAAGAAGGGTTGGACCGTCAAACGCGTCGGTGGCTGAAGGCTTGTCCCCCGCGGAGTCCGGCAGCATCCTCCAGCATCCCACATTCAGGAGTACCCCCCATGTTGAAGCGTCTGATCGCGCCCCTCGCCCTGGTCGCGCTGTTGGCGACGCCCGTCGTCGCGCAGGACAAGATGAACCACACCGAGCCGCCAAGTGACCTGATGCCGTTGCTCCATCAGTATCTCGATTGGTTCGTGAAGGGCGCCGAGCAGATGCCGGAAGCGAACTACAGCTTCAAGCCGACGCCGGAGATTCGTTCCTTCGGTGAATTGGTCGGGCACATGGCCAACAGCAACTTCATGATCTGCGCCGGTATTCGCGGCGAAAAGAGCCCGAGCGCCCCCGACTTCGAGAAGGTGACCAGCAAGGCCGCCCTGGTGAAGGGCGTGAAGGACGCGCTGACCTACTGCCACACGGTGCAGGTGTGGGCCAATGCGCACCCGCACGATCAGGTCGATCTCTTCGGGATGAAGGGGAGCGTGACGTGGGCGCTCGCGTTCAACATTGCGCACAACGCCGAGCACTACGGCAACATGGTGACCTACATGCGGATGAAGGGCATGACCCCGCCGTCGAGCCAGGGCAACTGAGCTGGCCACTCGGCGGCTGCCCCATCCGCTGGTGCTGATGCTGGGGGGCGTGGCCGTCGCGGCTGCGCTCACCTGGCTGGTGCCGGCCGGCGAGTATGAACGGGTGGTGGACGCCGCCACCGGACGCACCATCGCCGTCGCCGGCACCTACCACGCGGTGCCTGACGCGCCAGTCGGGCCCTTCGCCGCCGTGATGGCGGTGCCTCGCGGCATCGCCGAGGGGATCGAGGTGATCCTCACCATCTTCCTCGTCGGTGGTGCCTGGTACCTGGTCGACAAGATCGGGACCCTCGGGCGCGCGGTGAACGCCCTCGCCTCGCGCTTTCGCGAAGGCAGCCTCCTCGCCCTCCCCCTCCTGATTCTCTTCTTCTCGATGATGGGTGCCGCCGAGAACATGCAGGAGGAGATCATCGCGCTGATCCCCGTGCTGCTGGTGCTCGGGAGCAGGCTCGGCGTCGACGCCGTCACCATGGTCGCGGCGAGTGCCGGTGCGGCAATGATCGGCAGCGCCTTCGGCCCGACCAATCCGTTCCAGGCGGGCATCGCGATGAAGCTCGCCGAGCTGCCGACCCTCTCCGGCGGCGCCCTCCGCACGGCGATGTGGATCGCGGGGACGGCACTCTGGACCGCCCTGACGTTGCGATGGGCAAGCCGGCATCGGGTGCCGGTGGCGAGTGCGCAGGTCACTCACGCGCCGTTGACCACGCGCGACGGGCTGATCCTCGCCTGCGTCACGGTGCCGCTCGCGGTCTACATCTACGGCGCCCTCCAGCTCGACTGGGGCTTCAACGAGCTCTCCTCGGCGTACTTCATCGGCGCCATCCTCGCCGGGGTCATCGCGCGTCTCAAGCTCGATGACACCATCATCGGCTACCTCGAGGGGATGCAGTTGCTGCTCCCCGCCGCCCTGCTCGTCGGCGTGGCGCGCAGCATCACCGTCGTGCTCCAGGATGGGCACATCATCGACACCATCCTCTACAGCATGGCCACGCCGCTCGCCAACGTCTCCACGACGGCCGCCGCGCTGCTGATGGTGCCGCTGCACGCGCTGCTGCACATCCCCGTCTCGAGTGTCAGTGGGCAGGCGGCGCTGACGATGCCGATCATGGTTCCGCTTTCGGACCTCCTCGGCGTCTCGCGCCAGGCCACGGTCCTGGCCTACCAGGTCGGCGCCGGCCTCTGCGAATTGCTCACACCCACCAACGGCGCGCTGATGGCCGTCCTCCTCGCCGCCAAGGTTCCCTTCGGCGACTGGCTCCGCTTTGCGACCCGGGGCTATGCGCTGATGCTGGTCATCGGCATTGTGGGAATCCTCGTCGCGGTTCGCTGATCGCCGTTCGCTTCTCGCTTCTCGAGTCTCGCCGTATGCACTTCAGTTTCAATCGCGACATCCGCTTCGCCCAGACCCTCCCCTCCCGCCTCTACGTCGATCCGACGTATCTGGCGCTCGAGGAGGAGAAGATCTTCGGGCGCACCTGGCAGCTGGTCGGGCGGGTGGCCGACCTGGCCGAATCGGGGAGCTTCATCACCGCCCAGATCGGTGACGAGGCGATCGTCATCGTGCAGGACCGGGGCACGCTGCGCGGCTTCCACAACATCTGCCTGCATCGGGCGGGGCCGGTGGCGTCGGGATGCGGCACCCGGCAGACGCTGCAGTGTCGCTATCACGGCTGGACCTATCGGCTTGATGGCACGCTGCTGCGCGCGCCCGAGATGGAGGGGACCGAGGGCTTCGATCCCGAGTCGATGCGGCTGCTGCCGGTGCAGGTGGCCACGTGGGGACCGCTGGTCTTCGCGAACCTCGATCTCAAGGCGCCGCCGCTCGACCATTTCCTCGAGGGGATCGGCGAGCGGACGGCGCGCTTCCAGCCCGAGGCGATGCGCTTCGTGATGCAGAAGCGCTGGACCGTCGAGTGCAACTGGAAGGTGTACGTCGACAACTACCTCGAGGGATACCACCTCCCGGCGGTGCATCCCGGGCTCTACAAGGAGCTCGACTACGATGCCTACCGGGTGGAGCCGCATCGCTACTGGTCGTTGCAGCACGCGCCGCTCCGGGCCGGACATGGTCCGGAGCGCATCTACGTGCCCAATGGTGAGGGGGATGACGCCCAATACTACTGGTGCTTTCCCAACGTGATGCTCAACATCTACCAGGGGCAGATGCAGACCAACGTGGTGCTCCCCTGTGGTCCCGACCGCTGCGAGGTCGTCTTCGAGTGGTATGCCGTCGATCCGCCGGCCGATGCGGCCACCGACCCGAAATGGACCTCGCTGATCGCCTTCAGCGACGAGATCCAGGACGAAGACATTGAAATTTGCGAACGGGTCCAGCAAAATCTCCGCTCGCGCGTGTACGACCGCGGCCGCTATTCCGCCCTGCGCGAGAACGGCGTCCACCACTTCCATGCCTTGCTGCACGAGTTCCTGACATGAGCCGACTGACCCGCTCGACCGTTGCCCTCGCCGCCCTCGTTGTCGCCTCGACCGGCTGCGCCCGGCAGGGCGCCATCAGTCCCGATCCGGCCGCCCCCGATTCCTTCGACGTGGCGATGGAGACGAGTGTCGGCACGATCACGCTGCGTAGCCGCCGTGCCTGGGCGCCGCACGGCGTCGACCGCTTCCATCGGCTGGTGAGCGAGGGGTTCTACGACGACGTCCGATTCTTCCGCGTCGTCCCCGGTTTCGTGATCCAGTTCGGCCTCTCCGGCGACCCCAAGGCCTCGGCCAAGTGGGAAGCCGCCCCGATCGCCGACGACACCGTCAAGGTGTCCAACAAGCGCGGCACGGTGGTCTTTGCCCGCGCCGGCCAGAACAGCCGCACCTCGCAGCTCTTCTTCAACACCGTCGACAACGGCCTGATGCTCGATGCGGCCGACGGCTTCGGCTTCCCGCCGTTCGCCGAGATCACCAGTGGCGTCGAGGTGCTGGACAAGATCTTCCAGGGCTATGGCGAGGCGCCCGACCAGGGGCAGATCATGCGGGCGGGGAATGCCTACCTGCAGGAGAACTTCCCGAAGCTCGACTACATCAAGTCGGCCAAGGTCACCAGCCACTGGCCGTAGCGTGCCACGGTTGCGCCCTCACGGCCCCACCCCGCTAGACCTTCAGTGCCGCCCAGTGGCTGGGCGGCACCACCACCGCGAGGGAACGATGAAGGACAAGCAGCTCGACAAGCTCGTCAAGAAGGTCACCGGCGTGGCGCGGACCGAGAAGGACAAGAACAAGCGCTTCGTGGACCCCACGCTGGAAGCCACGAAGCGCCCGGAAGAAGCGGCCGATTCCGACCGCCAGTTCCTCTTCAAGGAAATGAAGAAGCGGGAGTTCTAGATCCCGCGCTGCAGCAGCTCGCGGACCACCTCGATCTGCTTGTTGGTGGGGAGATCCGCCGTCGCCTGACGCAGGGCGTGCGCCCGCTCCAGTGACTTCGGGTCGAGGAGCAGCTCTTCGCGGCGCGTCCCGCTCGCCGCCACGTCGATCGCCGGAAAGATCCGTCGCTCCGCCAGCTCCCGGCTCAGCACGATCTCGGCGTTGCCCGTTCCCTTGAACTCCTCGAAGATCACTTCGTCGGCCTTCGAGCCGGTGTCGATCAGCGCCGTGGCGATGATCGTCAGCGAGCCCTTGCCCACGCGCGGGTCCACCGCGCGCGCGCTGCCGAAGAAGCGCTTCGGGCGCTCCATCGCCTCGGCCCCGATGCCGCCCGACAACGTCCGACCCGACCCACGGTCGATGTTGTTGTACGCGCGCGCGAGCCGCGTGAGCGAATCGAGGATGATCACCACGTCCTCGCCCAGCTCCACCCGCCGCCGCGCCCGCTCCAGCGTCATCTCGGCGACCGCCACATGGCGCGCCGCGCCGTGGTCGAACGACGAGGCGATCACTTCGCCCGCGTTCGCCATCTCCATCTCGGTGACCTCCTCGGGCCGCTCATCGGCCAGGAGGATGTACACCGTGGCATCGGGCTGGTTGGTGATGATGCCGCGCGCGATCGCCGTCAGGAGGGTCGTCTTGCCGGCCTTTGCCGGGGCCACCACCAGGGCGCGCTGCCCCTTGCCGAGCGGGCAGAGGAGGTCGACCATCGCGGCGGTGATGTCGGCACCGCGGCCGACCGGGCCGAGCGCGGAGAGGCGGAGCCGCTCCTTCGGATGCGAGGCGGTCAGCCGGTTGAAATCGGGCCGGGTCAGGCACTCCGCCGGGTCGCGGCCGAAGAGCGAGGCGACCTTCTCGAGGGCCGGTCCCTTCCCGTTCCGCTGGGCGATTGCATCGCCGGCGATTTCATCGCCCGGCCGCAACTTGTGCTTGGCGATCAGCGATTGCGGGACAAAGACATCCTGCCCGGTCGGGAGGTAGCTCGATGCGCGCGAGCGGAGGAAGCCGCCGCCACGTTCGGTCAGCTCGAGGACGCCTTCCACCTGTCGCGTCCCGCTCCCGCCGACGGGCGCTTCCTCGAGCGCCGTGCCGCCCTCGCCCTCACCGGGTCCCTCCAGCCGCGGGGCGCCGCCCCCACTGCCGCCGGGCCGGCGCCCCCGTCCACGCCCACCCCGTCGCCGCGGCTTGCCACCCTGCCCACCCCCATTGCCCCCGCGCGGATCGCTCACGAGGCACTCCGGCCGAGGGCTGCGCGCACCAGCGCGGCTCCGTCATCAAAGCCGTTCCCCTCGGCGATTGCCAGCGGGGTGTAGCCGGCGCACTCAAGCGTCGGGTCGGCGCCGGCGTCGAGGAGGAGCGCGACGAGGGGAAGTCGCTTGGCAGCGAGCGCAGCATGGAGCGGGGTGTTGGTCATCGCATTCTGGGAAAGGGGGTGAAGACTGGCGCCGTGCGCCAGCAGGATCGTCGCGGCGCGCGGGGCGCCGAAGAAGGCAGCAAGGTGGAGCGGGGTCCAGCCATCGACCGAGTAGGTATCGGCCAGCGTTGCGTCGTCGTCCAGCAGCGCCTCGAGCCGTGCCACATCGTCAACGGCCGCCGCCTCGTGGATACTGCGTGGCCAGGACTGACCCGTCAGCCAGCACGCAACCTCGCCTGCGCGATGGTACAGCGCAGCCAGGAGGGGCGTTTCACCAGTGGGGGCCCGCTGCGAGAGCAGGGCGGGGTCGGCCTGAACGAGCGAGCGAACCTGCTCGAGGTCGTTCCGCCGACAGGCATCGAACAACGTGTCGGTCACGTACCCTGGGGGTGTGGGCGGCGGGAGGCGCGCCCTCGGGCGCAGCCAGCCGCACAAATCACGCACCAGTGCCGCGATTTCGCCAGTCCCCGCCAGCTACTCCGGGAAGATGCTCCCGTGGGCCGGGGCGAGGTGCGCCGAGAAGTGCCGGAGCGCCGGGGGCTGGGCCGTGATCCGCATCCCGCGGATCCGGTCCCGGCGCTCCCCGACGTAGCTCAACACCTCGGCCAGGTAGTCCACGTGGCTCTGGGTGTAGACGCGCCGTGGGAAGGCCAGCCGCACCAGCTCCATCGCCGACGGCTGCTCGGTCCCGTCCGGTTGCTGCCCGAACATCACCGAGCCGATCTCGACCGACCGGATGCCGCCGACCAGATAGAGCACGCAGGAGAGCGCCCACGCCGGATACTCGCTCTGGGGAATGTGCGGCAGCATCGCCTTGGCATCGATGTAGAGCGCGTGTCCGCCCGGCGGCGTCACCATCGGGATCCCAGCCGCCGTCATCCGGTCGGCGAGGTACGCCACCGAACGCACCCGGTACCGGAGGTAGTCCTCGTTGAGTGCTTCGTCGAGGCCGATCGCGATCGCCTCGAGGTCGTAGCCAGCCAGCCCGCCGTACGTCGGAAACCCTTCCGTCAGGATCAGGTTGTCGCGGCATCGGCGCGCCAGGTCGTCGTCGTTCACGGCGAGGAAGCCTCCGATGTTCGCCATCCCGTCCTTCTTCGCGCTCATCGTCGCGCCATCGACCTCGGCGAACATCGCCTGGGCAATCTGTGTCGGCGTCTCGTGCTCGTGGCCCGGTTCGCGCTCCTTGATGAACCAGGCGTTCTCCGCGAATCGGCAGGCGTCGAGAAAGAGCGGGACTCCGTGGCGATTGCAGACGGCCCGCACAGCGCGCAGGTTCTCGAGTGACGCCGGCTGACCGCCGCCGGAATTGTTCGTCACGGTGTACATCACCAGCGGCACCTTCCCGGCCTGCTCGGTGAGCACCCGGTCGAGTGCCTCGACATCCATGTTCCCCTTGAACGGATGCCACACCGACGGCTGTCGTCCCTCGGCGATCGGCAAGTCGAGGGCGGTCGCGCCGCGTGCCTCGATGTTGGCCCGCGTGGTGTCGAAGTGGGTGTTGTTCGGCACGATCTGCCCCGCGTGCACCACCGTCCCGAAGAGGATCCGCTCGGCCGCCCGACCCTGGTGCGTCGGGATCACGTGGCGCAATCCGGTGATCCGCTGCACCGCCGCCTCGAAACGATAGAACGATTCGGCGCCGGCGTACGACTCGTCGCCGATCATCATCCCCGCCCATTGCCGCGACGACATCGCGCCGGTGCCGGAATCGGTCAGCAGGTCGATCAGGACGTCGCGCGCCCGCAGCAGGAAGAGATTGTGATGCGCCGCGTCGAGGGCGACCCGCCGTTCCTCCGCCGTGGTCTGGCGAATCGGTTCGACGCTCTTGATGCGGAACGGTTCGATGATGGTGCGGGGTGCGAAGGTCATGTGGTGGCGGCGCGCTGGCGCCAGTAGAGGAAGACGGGGATGCCGAGCAGCAGCAAACCGCCGCCGCGCAGGGCATTGCCCGGATTGGAGGCGAGTGAACCGAGCACGACGTAGGCCGCCGCCGCAACGAAGGCGAGCGTGGTCCACGGATGCAATGGCACGAGGAACGGCACGACGCGGTCACCGTCGGCCCGGCGCAGCGCAAAGAGCGTCGCCGCGGTCAGGCCGAAGAAGATCCAGTCGGCAAACACTACGTAGTCCAGCAGGGCGCCGTAGGTCCCCGAGAAGAGCAGGAGAATGGCCCAGGCGCCTTGCACCACGATTGCCGCGACCGGCGTGCGCCAGGTCGGATGCAGCGTCGCGAACGACTTGAAGAAGAGCCCATCGCGCGCCATCGCCTGATAGACGCGGGGCGAGACGAGGATCACCAGGTTCAGGAAGCCGAAGGTCGAGGCCACGATCCCCGCGGCGATCAGCCGCCGTCCGCTCTCGCCCGCGATCCCCGCCATCGTTTCGGCCGCGGGCGCGTGGCTTGCCGCCAGTCCGGCCGGGCCGAGCACCCGCAGGTACGCCACGTTCACCAGCAGATACGCCACCACCACGCCGATCACGCCGAGGATCAACGCGCGCGGAAGATCGCGCTCCGGATCGCGCAGCTCCTCGGCGATGAAGTTGGTCTGCTGCCATCCGCCAAAGGCGAAGAGCACCGGCACCAGTGCCGCACCGACCTTGAGCAGCGTCGACCCCGCCTCGATCGGCGCCTCCGCCTGGTTCACCGCGGCTGGCGCCGAGAACGCCGCGATCACCAGCACCGCAATGGCCAGCAGCTTGAGCAGCGTGAAGACGTTCTGGGTCCACGCCGCCGGCTTGACGCCGATCACGTTGATCGCGGTCAGCAGCACAATCGCTCCGGCTGCCAGCATCGGCTGCTGCCCGGCGGGGAGCCCGAAGAGGTCGGTGGCGTACCCCGCAAAGGTCATCGCCACCGCCGCGATGGCCCCGGTCGCCATGATGAGCAGCAGCGCCCAGCCGTAGAGGAAGCCGGCCAGTGGCCCGAAGGCTTCCCGTAGATAGGCGTAACCGCCACCGGCAAGCGGCCGGCGTCGGCCCAGTTCGGCGAAGACGAAGGCACCCAGCAGGGCAATCACCGCGCCCAGCACCCAGACCAGCAGGGTGCCGTTGCGGCTCCCCATTCGGGCGGCCACCACCGAAGGATTGAGGAAGATCCCCGACCCGATAATCCCGCCGATGACCATCATGGTGGCGGAGAAGAGTCCCAAGGTCCGGGCATAACCGACGGGGGGCGGTGTCGTCACGGTGGTGGGGGGCTCCCGGCGCGCGGGTCAGGGTGAGGAGTGGGGGGTGGCGCGGAGCAAGTCCGGAGGATGGCGCAGTGGGGCCCCCGGCACAAGGCGACCCCCCTGCGGCTACTTTTCCGCCGCTCGCGGTCGCTACCGACCCCCCTGTTCCCGATTCGAGGCACGCCCCTGCGATGATGCGTTCCGGCCTGCTCTGGCTTTCCGAGCGGAAGTCCATCTTCAACTTCGTCCGCAGCAATGGGCTGGCGAAGAAGTTTGCCTCGCGATTCGTCGCGGGCGAGACCCTCGCCACCGGTGAGGCCGCGGCCAAGGAGCTCCAGGCCAAGGGGATCACCTCCTCCCTCGACCTCCTCGGCGAAAGCGTCCATGCCGAGGCCGAGGCCAACGCCGCGCGCGACGCCTACATCGCCATTCTCCGCGGAATGAAGGCGGCCGGCCTCGAGGTCAACGCCTCGCTCAAGCCGACGCAAATGGGGCTCGACATCGACGAGGGCCTCGCGGTGCGCAACATCACCGCCATCCTCGAGGTCGCCAAGGAGACCGGCGCCTTCGTCCGGATGGACATGGAAGGCTCGGCCTACACCCAGCGCACCATCGACTTCTACGAGAAGCAGGTCCCCGAGGCGCTTCGCAGCCACACTGGCCTGGTGATCCAGGCGGCGCTGCGTCGTTCCACCGAGGACATCGAGCACCTGATTCGCATCGGCGCGCGCGTCCGCCTCTGCAAGGGCGCCTACATGGAGCCGGCCGAGGTCGCCTATCCCGTCAAGGCCGACGTCGACGCGCACTATGTGCGGCTGATGCACCGTCTGCTGACGGACGGCAACTACCCCGGGATTGCCACGCATGACGAGGCGATGCTGACCGAGGCGAAGCGCTTCGTGGCGGAGAAGGGCATTGCCCGCGACCGCTTCGAATTTCAGATGCTCTACGGCGTGCGGCGCGACCTCCAGGAACAGCTGGTGGCCGATGGCTACCGCATCCGCGTCTACATCCCGTTCGGCACGCAGTGGTACCCGTACCTGATGCGACGCCTTGCCGAGCGCCCCGCCAACATCGCGTTCATTCTGGGCAACGTCGTCAAGGAGGGGTTGAGGCGCTCGTGACCGAGTTCACCCTCGGGGGCTACATGGCCGCGCACGATCGCGCGGCGGCGTTCGCCGGCAGCGACGAACGCGCCTATTCGGTGGCCCTCTGGGTGGACGACGACCCCGATGCACGCGGCCGCTTTGGTGGCGCCCTGCTCTTCGTCCGCTGGGCACCCGGTGGCGACGCCCCCGACGGCCACCTCGAGTCCGACTACCTCGTCTGGGGCGAAACCCCCGACGATGCCCGCACCAGGCTCGGTGCCCTCTCCCTGTATGATGTGAAGGCCACCCTCGACGAACTCATCGCCGCCGGCCGACCGGAGGAATTTTGAGCGCGCCAGTCGGCACCGTCCTCGCCCGGGAAGGTGGCAGCTATCGGCTCCTCCTCGATGGTCGCGAATATGTCGCCATCCTCCGCGGCAAGGCGAAGCGTGCGGAGGACCGCGCGATCGCCGGTGACACCGTCACCATCGATCCGACCACCCTCAATGAAGAGACCCTCGCGATCACCGGGGTCGAGCCGCGGCGCTCGTTGCTCGCGCGCCGAGTGCCGGACGGACGCGGGACGCGACCGGTGGCGGCGAACGTCGATCAGGTGGTCGTGGTCATCGCTGCAGCCGACCCCGATCCGATTCCGCAGTTGATGGATCGACTGCTGGTCGTGGCCGAGGCCAATGAGATCCCCTGCTGGGTCGTCGTCAACAAGACCGACCTCGGATCGGCCGCCCCGATCGAGGCCCACCTTCGGGCGTCGGGGTATCGCGTGTTGCCCACGGCGGCGCGAGCGGGGGAAGGGGTCGAGGAACTGCGCGCGGCGCTCTTCGGACGGACGTCGGTCCTCACCGGGCCGAGCGGCGCGGGGAAGTCGTCGTTGCTGAATGCGCTGGAGCCCGGGCTCGGCCTGCGCGTCGGTGCCGTCTCGGCCAAGGTCGGTCGCGGCACCCACACCACCGTCACGGCCACGATGATCCCGATGGCCGGGGGCGGCTTCGTGGTCGACACGCCGGGCTTCAGTGAAGTGGGGGTCTGGGACCTGGCGCGCGGCGAACTCGACTCCTGCTTTCCGGAGTTCCGCGAGTACGTCGGCAGCTGCAAATACGGCGACTGCCTCCACCGCATCGAACCCGGCTGCGCCATCCGTGCCGCCGTGGCGCGCGGCGACATTCCTGCCGCCCGCCACGATTCCTACCTCGCCATTCTCGCCGAACTCGAGGCACTCCCCGAGTCCTGGGAGTAGCAGCTACTTCGGCGCGAGGGCCGCGCCGCGGCGGCAGTCCGCCACCCCATCGAGTCCCGCCTCCGAACAGAGCGCCTCGCGCTTCGGGACGTCGGTCGGGAAGAGCACCACGATCTGCTCCCCCACCGCCACGAAGCACTGCGTCCGGTTCTTCCCGGGCGGCACGTCCTTGCAGAAGGCGATGCCATCTGCCGGCCTCGCCGTCACATCGATGTAGTTCTTCACCACACCGACGAAGCAGTACGGCTGGTAGGCCGGGTCACCATTGGTGCAGTAGGCGATCGCCTTGGAGTTCTTCTGCACCGCCATCCCGCTCGCGTTGGTGCCCAGACTTTGATAACAGTAGGAACGCCACTGACTGCCGACCTTGTCGCACGCGGCGGTGGCGAGCCCGAATCGCCCGCCGGTGTTCGCCAGGATGATGCCGCCCTGCAGCTGATAGCAGGCGCTCCGGTACTTCGGCTCGGTCGCCGAGCAGGGATAGAGCGCGTCGGTGGAATCGCGCATCTTGAAGGTGATCGCGGCCACCGAAGGCGCATGCTTCATCCCCGGCATGTCCCCATGGGCGGAGTGGTCGACCTTGGCGTTCGCCTCGCTCGCCTTCTCAAGTGCGCGCACCGAAACGTGATGGTGGCCGCCACTCATCGACGCGATCGCGTTCTCCATGAAGGCCCCACCATAGCAGGCCTGCCGATCCCAACCGTTGGCCAGCCAATCACACCGCGTGAGCGCGGCGGGCAGCTCCCAGTTGAGCGCCATCTCGAAGCCGTGCCCGAGGCCGTGGACGCACTGGAAGCGGAGCCAGAGATCCTTCACGTCCGACGCGATCGCGTCGCAGATCGTCACCGCCTTGACCGAGTCGAGTGAGCCCTCGGCGGTCAGGTAGGACTGGATCACACCGTGGTAGCAGCCGGACTGGTAGAGGCCATTGCAGCCGCGGAAGACCTTCGCCACGTCATCACCGGGCTGCCATGCGCGGATCCCGATCACGTGCGTGTAGCCGTGGCCTTCGCGTTCGACATCCTCATGGCCCTTGCCGAGTTGCGCCAGCGCGCCCAGCGCCATGCCGGTGCGGCCATTGGCCGCCAGCCCGACGAAGAAGTCCTCCAGGCAGGTGCGGCGCACTTCGGTCGAGTCCGACTGGCACTGACGATGGGCGAGTGTCGCCAGGCCGGTGCTATCCCCGCGAGTCGCGAGGGTATCGATGGTGGCACTGAGCGCCGTCGGGCTGAGTGGCGGCTTCTGGGCCGCGCAGGCCGCACCGATCAGGCACGCGACCAGCGCCAGCATTGGGGTCCACACTGCTCGGCTCTCGCTTCTCGCTTCTCGCGTCACGTTGCCTGCTCCTCGTTGGTCTTCTTTGTCCATCGATCGGCATCCCGCGTCTCCACCTTCGCCATCATCGCGTCGAACGCCGCCTGCAGATCGATCCCCTCGCGGTTCGCCATGCAGATCAGCACGAAGAGGATGTCGGCCATCTCCATGCCAAGGTTGCCCTCCGCCTCCTCGGGCTTCTTGGTCTTCTGGCCGAAGCGGTGGTTCACCTCGCGCGCCAGCTCGCCCACCTCTTCGCTGAGGCGCGCCATGTTGGTCAGCGGATGGAAGTAGCCCTCCTCGAACTGGGCGATCCAGGCGTCGACGCGCCGTTGGGAGTCGGTCAGGGACATGGATGGTGGGGGTGAGGGGAAGACGGCGAACAGCGAACGGCGAACGGGGGGAAACGTACCCGCGGAAGGGGTGAGGCGAAACGCGTTGCGTCCCAACTCCCGTTCACCGGTCACTGGTCACTGGTCACTGGTCACCCCTCACCCCTCACCCCTCACCCCTCACCTATACTTCCCCCGCCAAACCAACCCGCCGTCCCCAACGGAGACCCTTGATGCGTTCTCGGGATCGAATTCTCAACAACCTCGAGCAGATCTACCGCGAGTCGTACGACTTCGCCAAGGGTGCCGAGGCGACCACCCGGATGGCCGACCTCGACAACGCCTACATGCGCGACCAGCTGATGCTCGAGATCCTCCTCGACATCCGCGACCTCTTTGCCGTGACCCCGGCCGCCCCGACGACCTCCGGCCAGACCGCCCTGGAGAAACTGGCCGCGCTGAAACGGCTGGCGGGACGGTAGCGACCAGGCGGCGACCGCGAACGGGTCGCGGTTGCCGGCCGCCTTTCAGCAGCGACGATCTTTCCCCCCCATGGCTACTCGAACCCCTGCCCGCTCGCGGTCCGCCACCAAGCTCGACAAGGCCGACCTGCTTGAGTTCTACCGGTTGATGCTCCTCTCCCGGCGGCTCGACGACAAGGAAATCCAGCTCAAGCGCCAGAATCGGATCTTCTTCCAGATCTCCGGCGCCGGGCACGAAGCGGTCCTGGTGGCGGCGGCGAAGGTGTTCCGCGCCGCCCACGACTGGTTCTACCTCTACTACCGCGACCGCGCCTTCTGCCTCGGCCTCGGCATGACCGCCACCGAGCAGCTCCTCTCGGCCGTCGCGGCCGCCGAGGACCCGAACTCCGGTGGCCGGCAGATGCCGTCGCACTGGGGGCACAAGGAGCTCAACATCGTCTCGACCTCCTCGCCGACCGGGACCCAGTTCCTGCAGGCGGTGGGCGCGGCCGAGACCTGGCTCCGCGCCTCCGCCGACGAGCGGCTGAGCGAGCTGACCCGCGGCGATGAGGTGGTCCTCTGCACCACCGGCGACGGCACCACCAGCGAGGGTGAGTTCTGGGAAGCGATGAATTCCGCGTGCAACCTCAAGTTGCCGGTGGTCTTCCTGGTCGAGGACAACGGCTACGCGATCTCCGTCCCGGTCTCGGTGCAGACCGCCGGCGGGTCGATCTCGAAGCTCTTTGCCTCCTTCCCGAACCTCTTGATCGTCGAGGTCGACGGCTGCGATCCGGTGGCCTCCCATGAGGCGATGCAGAAGGCGCACGACTACTGCCGTCAGCGGAAGGGGCCGGCGCTCGTCCATGCCCACGTCATCCGCCCCTACTCGCATTCGCTCTCGGACGATGAGGTCCACTACCGGACCACCGCCGAGCGTGAGGCTGATGCGCTCCGCGATCCAGTGGTCGTCTTCCCGCGGCAGCTGGTCGAACAGGGCGTGGCGACCGAAGCGGAATTGGCGCTGATTCAGCAGCAGATCGAGGAAGAGGTCACCATCGCGACCGACATCGCGCTGGCCGCGCCGCAGCCGGCGCTGAACACCATCTACGACTACGTCTACTCGCCCGACGTCGATCCGACGGCCGAACAGTTCGACACCGAAGACGATCCGCAGACCAGCGGCGACCCCACCACGATGGTCGACCTCCTCAACAGCTGCCTCAAGGACGAGATGACCCGCGATCCGCGGATCCTCGTCTTCGGCGAGGACGTTGCCGATGCCTCGAAGCCCGAGGCCCTCGGGGACGTGAAGGGGAAGGGCGGTGTCTTCAAGGTGACCTGGGGGCTGCAGAAGCTCTTCGGCTCGGACCGCGTCTACAACTCACCGCTCGCCGAGGCCAACATCGTCGGCCGCGCGATCGGCCTGGCCACGCGCGGGATGAAGCCGGTGGTCGAGATCCAGTTCTTCGACTACATCTGGCCCGCCTACATGCAGATCCGCGACGAACTCGCGCTGATGCGCTGGCGCTCCAACAACGCCTTCGCCTCGCCGGTCGTGATCCGCGTGACGTACGGCGGCTACCTCAAGGGTGGCGCGGTGTACCACTCGCAGACCGGCGCGGCGATCTTCACCGGCGTCCCCGGCCTCCGTGTGATCTGCCCGAGCACCGCGCTCGATGCCAACGGACTCCTCCGGACGGCGATCCGTTGCGAAGACCCGGTGCTCTTCCTCGAGCACAAGCACCTCTACCGGCAGGCCTACAACAAGGGCGCCTACCCGGGCCCGAACTTCATGATTCCGTTCGGCAAGGCGAACGTGGTCAAGGAAGGCAGCGACGCCACGCTGATCACCTACGGCGCCGTGGTCCAGCGCGCCGTGCAGGCCGCCAAGGACCTCGAGGAGGCCACCGGGCAGCGCGTCGAGGTGATCGACCTCCGCTCGCTCAATCCGGTCGACTGGGACACCATCGCCGCCTCGGTCAAGAAGACCTCGCGCGTGATCGTCGCCTACGAGGATTCGCTCTCGTGGGGCTATGGCTCGGAGATCGCCGCGAAGATCGCCGACGAGATGTTCGAATGGCTCGATGCCCCGGTCCGCCGCGTCGCCGCGACCGACACCTTCGTCGCCTACGCGCCGGAGCTGGAAGACGTGATCCTGCCGCAGGTGGAGAGCTTGGGGAAGGCGATGCGGGAGATTCTGGCTTATTGAGGTCGTTAGTCGTTAGTCGTTAGTCGTTAGAAGTGGCATCATAAAGAGGCCGGCCTCCCAGTTGGGAAGCCGGCCTCTGTCTCTAACGACCAACGCCTAACGACTAACGACTAACGACTAACGACTAACGACTAACGACTACAACCCCTTCACCTCCGCCGCCGCGCTGATCGCATCGTCGATATCCCGCGTGATCGCGCGCGCCTGCTGGGTCGCCTGCGCCAGGTGGTCGCTCATCGCGCCGACGCCGCGCTCCTTGATGCGCAGCAACTCGAGCCGAAGCCCCTGCATCATCAGCACGCTGCTCTCCAGCTTGTCGGTGATCTCGGTGCGCCGGTTCTGCAGGTCGAGGCATGCCTTCAACTGGCGGTCGAGCATCGCCTGCTGCCGGTCGCGCTCCTCGCTTTCCGGTCGCGACTTGATCTCGGCGAGCCGTGCCTCGATGGTCACGACATCCTGCACGCCGACCCGATCCATGTCGTTGAGGGTGCGCGCCAACTGCCCGGCGCGGTCATGGAGCCCATCGATGGTCTGGATCATCTCGGGGAACATCGAGCGGTCGGTGTCGGTCAGCGAGCCCCACAGCGAGATGATCGCGCTGCGGTCGCCATAGACCTGCTGCATCTTCGGCAGCCACGGCCCATACTCCTCGGCCTTCGGCGCCGCGACCTGCCGGATCCCCTTGAGCGCCTTCGCCTGGCTCGCCGGAATGGCATCGGGGGCGTCGGGACGATTGAGCACGTCGCGCCAGGAATACCCCGCCTGCCACAGCTCGGAGTAACGCTTGAAGAGGCCGATCGACATCCCGCCGGCGACGAAGAGGAACCACGGCCCATCGAGGCCGGTCGCCACGTTGATCATGAAGCAGCCACCGACCACCGCGGCGAACTTGGCGAACTCCGCCCGCGCCTGGCGCACCAGCTTCGGCTCGCCCGTTTCGGGAAGCGCCGGCTCGTTGTTCTTGAGTCCGCGGCGCACCGCGCGCCCCTGCTCACGCGCCACCCGCCCGGCGTCGCGGAGACCGCCGACATCGCGCGCGGTCGGGCGGCCGGGGAGGTTGTTCCGATTGCCGGCCGCGTCGCCCAGCGGTGCCCGGGTCGGCCGCGCCGTCCCCCGGTCGCCAAGCGGGGGACGCGCCAGCGGGCGCGGCGACGGGCGGGTCGGATTCCCGGCGCGGTTGGGCGAGGCGGTCCGGTTCGGCGCCGCGGCACGCTCGGCCGCGCGCATGCCGAGGCCGGTCGGCCGATAGCCCGCCACCGAGCGGCTCTCCAGCGCCCGACGCAGCGCCTCGGCCGAGGCCCAGCGGTTCTCCGGGTCCTTCTCGAGGCAACGGGCCACGGCCAACGAGAGGTCCTCCGGGATGTCCGGATACTTCTCGTGCAGCAGCGGCGCGACCTCGGTGATGTGCTTCATCAGGATGCCAGCCACCGTCGGGGCGTTGAACGGCAACTCCCCCGACAACATCTGATAGGCGACGACGCCGACCGAATAGAGGTCGCTCCGGCCGTCGATCTCTCGCTCGCCGGCGGCCTGCTCGGGGCTCATGTACGACGGTGTGCCGATGGCCATCCCCGCGGAGGTCAGCGTGGCGCTGCTGGTCGACGACATCGCCTTGGCAATGCCGAAGTCCGTCACCATCACGCGGCCGCGGGTCCCTTCGAGCAGGATGTTGTCCGGCTTGATGTCGCGATGGATGATCGACAGCGCGTGTGCGGCCGAGAGTGCGTCGGCCGTCTCACGCATGATCCGGCGCGTCTCCTCGGCAGGGACGCGTCCACGCCGACGGATGCGGGCCGCGAGCGACTCGCCCTCGATCAGTCCCATCACGAAATAGACGATGCCCTTCCCCTGGCCGACGTCGTGGATGGGGACGATGTGCGGATGGGCCAGCTTGGCGGCCGTCTGCGCCTCGCGCGTGAACCGCTCGCGGATCTCGCTCGAGAACGCCAGCTCCGGCGGGAGCGCCTTGATCGCCACCCGTCGTTGCAGTCGTTCGTCCCGCGCACGGTACACCACCCCCATGCCGCCGCGACCGATCTCTCCCTCGATCGTATAGGCATCGCCGAGCGCCTCCTTCAGGAGGGCCGGCAGAGGATGCGGTGTGGGATCGGTCATTCAGGATCCGGGCGGCGGGACAATGACAGTCGCGATACGGGACGCTAACCCCGGAATTTGTACCGAGATGCACCTGCGAGCAACGTGCCGAGCCGCACCTGCCGTCGCGACAGGAAGTGAAGTTTCCTCCCTGAAACGTTTGTGCCCCTCTGGCGGACCCCTCCGGGACCCATCGGCCAGCTCGGCAGGTATCTTGGGAGCAGGGCTGGCACGGCGGATGCCCCTTGCCTCCCCATCGCGCCGTGGACCGGTGCACCGCCCCCCTGCGGTCCCGTCCAGGCGCTGTGTCTCAAGGAGAACCTCGTGACTGAACGTCTGACCCTTCCCGTCCTCCCCCTGCGCGACGTGGTGCTCTTCCCGGGCGTCACGGCTCCGATCGGGGCAGGACGTCCCATGACCCTCAAGGCGATCGAAGCCGCCCTCGCCTCTCCCGACAAGCTCGTCTTCGCGGTGGCCCAGAAGGAAAACATCGAAGCCGTCTCGGCGGACGGGCTCCACCTGATCGGCACCATCGCCAAGATCGGCCAGCTGCAGCGCGGCATGTCGGGGATGCAGTTGCTCCTGCACGGCGAGCGCCGCGCCATGGCGTTGCAGGTGACCGAGGAGAACGGCCATCTCGTCGCCGTGGTGCGCGACATGGACGACCTCCCGCCGGTGGATGAATCGGATCCGGGCTTCGTCGCCCTGCATCGCGAGCTGCGCGCCCGCGCCGCCGAATTGGGCCAGAAGTCCGGCCTCCCCGACGAAGTGGTGCAGCAGGTGCTCAACGGCGTCGACGAGCCGGGGCGGTTCGCCGACCTCGTGGCCGGCTACCTCGATCTCGACGCCGCGGGGCGGCAGTCGCTGCTCGAGACGCTCGCCGTCGACGAGCGGCTCCGCCGCGTCCTCGTGCACGTGCAGCGGCAGATTGCCGTGCTCGATGCCCAGGAGGACATCAAGTCGCAGGTGCAGGAAGAGCTCGGCGACCGGCAGCGCGAGATCTACCTCCGCGAACAGTTGAAGACCATTCGGCGCGAGCTCGGCGACGAGGACGATGGCACCGAGGTCGATGAACTCGAGTTGCGCCTCGAAGGGCTCGATCTGCCCGAGGAGGCGCGCAAGGAAGTCGATCGCGAGCTCGGCCGGTTGCGCCGGATCGGTCGCGAGACGATGGAATCGCAGGTCATTCGCACCTTCCTCGAGCATGTCGCCGAACTGCCGTGGAACGAGACCAGCGAGGAGCATCTGGAGATCGCCGAGGCCTCGAAGATCCTCGACGCCGACCACTACGCCCTGGGCGACGTGAAGGACCGCGTGCTGGAGTTCCTCGCCGTGCGCGCCATGCGTGCCAAGCGCGACGCTGCGCCGAAGGGGGACGATGCTGACACCCCTCAGGCGTCGACGTCAGTCGACGCGTCGCGTCCGTCGCCCTCGGGCGACGGCGCCAAGGACAAGGACGACGAGACCACCAAGCGCTCGCCGATCCTCCTCTTCGTCGGCCCTCCGGGCGTCGGCAAGACCTCGGTCGCCAAGAGCATCGCCCGCGCGATGGGACGGAAGTACGTCCGCATCTCGCTGGGTGGCGCGCGCGACGAGGCCGACATTCGCGGCCACCGCCGCACCTACGTCGGTGCGATGCCGGGCCGCATCATCCAGGGGATGAAGCAGGCCGGCACCCGCAACCCGGTCTTCCTGCTCGACGAGATCGACAAGCTCGGCGTCTCCTTCCAGGGCGACCCGGCCTCGGCGCTGCTCGAGGTGCTCGACCCGGCGCAGAACGACTCCTTCACCGATCACTACCTCGGCATGCCGTTCGACCTGAGCGAAGTGATGTTCATCGCGACCGCCAACGTCCTCCAGAACATTCCTGGGCCGTTGCTCGACCGCATGGAAATCGTGGAGTTCTCGGGGTACATCGAGGCGGAGAAGGTCGCCATCGCCGAGCAGTACCTGGTGCCGCGGCAGATCGAGGCCAACGGCCTCACCGCCGAGCAGATCACCTTCGCCGGCCCGGCGTTGCTGGAACTGGTGCAGCGCTACACCCGCGAGTCGGGCGTCCGGCAGCTGGAGCGCGAGGTCGGGCGCGTGGCCCGGAAGGCCGCGCGGAAGATCGCCGCGAGCGAAGTCGACCGGATGGACGTCACCGCCGCGGTCGTGCGCGATCTCCTCGGTCGGCCCAAGTTGCACCCCGAGGAGAAGGCCGCCGTCGACCAGGTCGGCACGGCCACCGGGATGTACTACACGCCGCAGGGTGGCGACATCATGTTCGTCGAGGCCTCGACCATGCGCGGCAAGGGCGAACTCGTCCTCACCGGCCAGCTGGGCGACGTGATGAAGGAGTCGGCGCGGGCGGCGTGGACGTATGCTCGCTCGCATGCCGCGGGGCTGCACATCAAGGAAGAGATGTTCGACCGCGACGTGCACATCCACGTCCCTGCCGGTGCTGTCCCGAAGGACGGTCCCTCGGCAGGCATCACCATGGCCACGGCGCTCGTCTCGGCATTGTCCGGGCGTGAAGTGCGCCACGACATCGCCATGACCGGCGAGGTCACGCTGCGCGGCCGAGTCCTCCCGATCGGTGGCGTCAAGGAGAAGCTGCTCGGCGCGCTGCGCGCGGGGATCACCACGATCATCATCCCGAAGGCGAACGAGCCTGACCTCGATGACCTCCCCGAGGAGGCCCGCAAGCGGATGGACATCCACCCGGTCGAGGAACTCGGCGAAGTCCTCGCCATCGCCCTCCGCGATGTCCGCTACACCGAAGGGAAGCTGCTCTTCGGCGACGAGAATCCGCGGGATGTGGTGGCGTTGCAGAGTCCTTTTAGGCATTAGTCGTTAGTCGTTAGTCGTTGGTCGTTAGGCACCTACTCGAAAGGCCGGTCTCCTTGCATGGAGGCCGGCCTTTCTCTAACGCCTAACGCCTAACGCCTAACGACCAACGACCCTTCACCCCATCTCCACCCTGTTCCGCCCCGAACTCTTCGCCCGATACAGCGCTTGATCCGCCGCTTCGGCCACCTGCGTGGCCGTCGTGCCCGAGCCGGGAAAGGCGCCGACGCCGGCGGAGACGTGCAGCGGGATCGGGTCGCAGCCGGGGAGGATGATCGGCGATTCGGCCAGCGCCTGTCGCAGCTTCTCGGCGGCGGCACGGCCATTCGCCGGTGGACACTTGCGCAGGATGATGCCGAATTCCTCGCCGCCATAGCGGCCGAGGAGATCGGAGCCGCGGATTGCCTTCCGGAACACCCGCGCCACGTGCACCAGCACCTGGTCGCCGACCAGGTGGCCGTAGGTGTCGTTGATCCGCTTGAAGTGGTCGAGGTCGAGCATCAGGAAGCAGAGCGGCTCGCCATGACGCTGCGCGAAGGCGACCGCATACTCGAGCTCGGCCATCAACGTCGCGTGGTTCAGGATGCCGGTGAGGCCGTCGCGGTGCACCAGTTCGCGGATCCGCCGGCCACGCTCCGTGCGCGTGAGGACCAGCTGCAACAAGTGGCTCCGCTCGACCGGCTTCGCGAGGAAGTCGTCGCCCCCGGCACGCAGCCCTTCCATCTGATCGGCGAGCGAGTCGCGCGCGGTCAGAAAGACGATCGGCACCAGCGCGAGTCGCGGGTCCTGCCGCATCAGTCGCGAGAGCGCGTAGCCGTCGACATCGGGCAGATCGACATCGAGCAGCACGAGGTCCGGGGTCTCATGGGCCAACGCGTCCCGCGCAACCTGGGCCGACGCTGCCGTGGTGACGCGCGCATTCATCTGGCCGAGCCAGGTGGCGACGAGCTGCGATTGCGCTGGATCGTCTTCGACCACGAGAATGTTGGCCGGCGGCGCGCCGATTTGGGCCAGGGCCCGCGCGTACTGCGCCAACCCCCTCGGCAGGGCGTTGGAGCCGAAGACCGCGTCGAGCCCGGCCGCCGCCGTGCGCAGGCGGTCGAACTGGTCGGTCGGGTCGGCCAGGACCACGGCACGCGGACGATCGTTGGTCGCCGCGGACCAGTAGCGCGCCAGCGAGAGCGGGTCGGTGTCGGCGTCGGTGCCGATCACCACCAGGTCAGGGCGCTCCGCCGGCGGCACGTCGAACGGATCGACTTCACCGGTCCGGACCGTCACCATGAAGCCGACCTCTTCGAGCGATCGCACCAGGGCATCGCGAGCCGTCGAGGGAGTCATCATCAGCAGCGCACGCCACCCGAACCCCGGAATCTTGCCGAGGACGGCCGGCAGCCCGACGTCGGTTGCCGCGTTGTTGAAGGCGTCCTCGAGATCGCGGATCGCCTGCGAAAAAATGTCGGCCTCGCGAATCGTCGGCGCCGGCGGGGTGAGGATCCGATGCTCCATGGCGCGTGACACATCGGTCACCCGCTGGAAGCCATACGATCCGCCCGAGCCGGCGAGACGATGGAAGCGCTGCCGCAACGACTCCAGTGCGTCCGGCTCGCCCGCCCGAAAGGCCGCCAGGTCCTTGCGGAGCTCCGCCAGGCGCGCGGGGGCCTCGCGGATGTACTCGTGCTGCAACTCCAGCATCGGATCGTCGGCGTCCAGTGGCAGCGTATCAGTCATCGGCCTTCCCGCAGAGCGGCGAGGGTAGTGCGCGCGGCCGCGACGAATGCCGCGCCGCTGCCCCAGTGCCCTGAGAAGCGCTCGCCATCGCGAGCTCCCACCAAGGCCGCACGATCGTCGACGACCAGCAGGACTGGTTCGCCGGGCCACGCCGCGGGCGGAATCACCGTCATCGGAATGGCGCCAAGCGGCACCTCAGCCGTCGAGGCCACGTCGAGCGTGACCCCGGACGCGGCCGCCCGCCGGAGATGCGGCGCCAAGGTGAGGCAGCCATCGGGGGGCGCCAACAGCTCCACCGAACGCTCGGCCCGGGCGATCTCGTGCCCCATCAACTGCACCGCGCCGCGGGACGAAGCGAGTTCAACCAATGTCGGCGTGGCCGGAACGGCGAGCGCCGCGAGTGCCTCGCCCAGCTTGTCCATCGCCTCGCCCTGCCGATCACTCAACCGCGCCAGGAGGGTACTGGGGGGCTCCGGACGGAACTGCCGAGGCCGCCCCTCTTCGACGCGCGCCGCTCCCTTCGCCACCAACCCCTCGAGGGCGGCGTAGACGTTGGCGCGCGCCAAGCCTGCCGCGCGGGCAATGGTGTAGCCCGTGCCGGGGCCGCCGGTCAGCAGGACCTCGTAGATGAGGCCCTCGGTCGGGGTGAATCCAAACGGCGTCAGGTCGAGCCGACCCGCCATCTCAGGAGTACTCGAGGTGCCAGCCCAACCGCTTCGCGATCTTCGCCAGGCGGAAGGTGATGTCGGCCTGACGCGAGGTCATCCCGCCATCGTCCGGCGAGAGCGGCCAGCAATGGTAGGTCACCGGCGTGCCCGCCTTCGGCTGCGACCGCAAATTCTTCGGATGCCAGACGCCATCGGCGTCGACATCCTCGAGCAGGCGGACAAAGACGGTGGTGGCGCTGGCCGACGACGCCAACTGCCCCATCCCCGCCAGCAGTTCGATGTAGTGGAGGGCCAACGGAACGTCCTTCACCAGTCCCTTCGGATCCATCTCGATCGGATCGCCGAGCAACACATGCAACGGCTTCATCGTCCGACTGCCGATCGGGATCATGTAGGACTTGTCCGGCGTCGGCTGGGCAAGGTACTGGCCGAGACGATCGAGGAAGCCACCGCGCTCACGCTGCAGCGAGGGCATCGAGGAGATCATCGCCAGTGACCACCAGCTCGGCGGCGTCGCCTCGGGATGCAATTGCCAGCCGCCGCCGCGCTTGATGAACGGATCCTCGGACATCGGCGAGCGGAGGAAGGCCGACACCGCCGACACCACCTTGTGGGCCGCGCCGCGAAGCCGCGGGTCATCCTCGCGACCCGCCTCGGCCAGCGCCGCGCAGACGCCATCGCGGATCAGGTTGCGATAGGTCTCGGCCGTCGCCGGCTCGTCCTCGGACGGATCGGCAAACTCCCCGTACAGGAGCAGATCGTCGTCGCGCGACAAGGTCCGGTAGAGCAACCGATCGGCCAGCCGGAACGGGCGCGTCGTCGTCGGAACCCCCAACTGGAGGAGCCGACGATACTGCGCCACCGTCCCGACCTCGAGAGTCCCTTCCTTCTCGGACGGGGTATAGGCGAGGTAGTTGGCGCCCCAGAGGCCGGTCTCCTGCTGACGGGTCGTGACCGCCGAGACCTGCTCGGAAAGCACCACCTCGCGCAACGAGTCCTGCAAGGTGGCCGGGGCAATGCTCCCGGTCGGGGCCAGTTCGGACTGAGTCCGGAACCGGATGGAAGGCCCGCCGTGCTCAGCCAGCCACGTCAGCGGGATTCGATGGGTCGTAGGCAGATCCAGGGGACGACTCCTCGCGGGGGACCTGATCGGAGGGCGGAAAGACGGGGCGGAATATAGTAGTAGCGAGGGGAGAATGCCAGTCTGATGATAGGATGTAGCTATTGGGACTACTATGGCTCAATCGGAGGGATGATGGATGATAGATGATGGATGATTGATCAGAAATCAGTCTTGATCGCCACGCGGATGTCCGTCCGTTCGAATCCATCGTCCATCATCCATCATCCATCATCCCAAGTGTAGTTCTATACGCTACAACTCACCACAAACACCGTCCCGCTCTTCATCAATCCCCGTTCACTGGTCAGCACCATGGTGGTCGGGTTCAGCCAACTGATCCCCTCGCCTTGGGGTTCCTTGCCGAGGATGTCGCAGGCGGTGGGCTTGCCGAGCGGGGCCAATTTGCCGGTCGGAAGCACCCGGAATGGGAAGAGGTCGCGGTAGCTGCGCACCATCAGCGTGGTACCGTCGGGGGATAGGGCGGCACCGGTAATCAACCGTCCCGTCCCCGCGTTCGCCACGATCGGCAGGGAGTCGATCCGCTCGGCCATCGCGATCCCTTTCCCCCAGGCGGAGGCGCCAACCCGGAAGAGGAGGACGCCGTGGCTGCGACCCTTGGTCACCAGAAGGACCTCGCCGCCGGCGTTCACGACCATCGCCTCGACATCATGGGCGCCGTCAGGGTACCGAAAGGTCAGCGTCTCTGCCGGGCGGGCGGGACGATCCCCGGCGAAGCTCGCGTCGAGGACCGGCTCGGTCAGCCGGAGCAGGGAGACCGCGTCTCGGCGCTCGAGGTTGTCGCCGGTGTCGGCGATGTAGAGACAGCGACCGGTCGGGCAGGGGCCGAGGGCGACCTCTTCCCAATCGGTGTTGGTCACGCCGCTGAGCGGCAGCGTCGCGATCAAGGTCCCGCTGGTGTCGATCAGCAGGAGGTCGGGAGCATTGCCGGAATCGTTGATGGTCCAGAGGAGTCCGGCGCGCTGGGTTGTGACGGCGGCACCGCTCGCTTCGGCCAATCGCGGGTGGGCGAGGGTGCCGCTCTGGCGGAGGGTGGTCGGGGGGACCATGACCCAACCGGCGTCGACGTGGGGGGCTTCGGCGGCAGGGATTGGCTCGGGCTGGCAGCCAGTCGTGGGGCCAACGAGTGCGCCGAGGGCCAGCAGCACGCGCCACCTCGGCATCACTTGACTGGCTTCTTCCGCGCCAGTTCCACGACGTAGGCGGCGACGGCTTCGACCTCGCGGTCGGTGATGCGCGAGCCGCCGCGGGCCGGCATCACGACGCCGCTCTTCGAGGTCTTGGCGTCGAAGCCGGTCTTGATGATGGCCACGAGCTCCGGCCGGGTCCCGGTGCTGTGCAACCACTTTCCGTCGGCGAGGTTGGTGTTCTTGCTCACCGCGGGCATTCCCTCGCCCCCCTTGCCGTGGCAACTGAAGCAGAGGCCTCGGCCCTCGAAGGTCCGCTTGCCGAGGGCGAGCATCGCCGCGGTCGAATCGGTTGCCTGCGCCGCGAGAGTGGTCGGGGCGAGGAGGCCAAGCATGAGCAGGAGCGGGGGCAGGCGCATCGCGAGCGGATTCCTATTGGTACTGGATGTAGAGAGGGATGGGTCGCATTGCCAGCACCTGGGTGAGCGTCAGCATCGGCTTGTCATTCTTGTAGAACAGCTTCAGTCCGGCGAACTGGACCGGTCGACGGGTCACGACGAGTCCAAAAATATTCTGTTTCAGGGCCGGTGCGCCAAATCCGTCGGCATCGATGACGACCTGAACCCTCGGGTCGAGGGTGATGTCGCGCTCCCGGGTCAGCATCCCCTCGGTGAAGCGGTGAACGACCAGGATCTTGGGCGGGATCCCCGCCTCCTCGACCAACTTCGCGAGCAGCGCCTGCACCTGGTTGACGTCACTGGCGTCGAGCGTCCCGATCCGCTTGCCGGGGACCTTGCCTGGCGGCATGGCAAACTCCGGATCGATGCCGAGGTGGACATTTGGACGCCGAAGCCAGGGGAGGAGCCTGGGGATCTCGGCGGCGATGGGGCTGCGGCCGGCCTGGACGTCCAGGAAGAGCAGCCATCCTCGGGCGTCTGCCCAGGCGGCCACCTTGCCGATCAGGGCATCGCCGTGCTGGAGCCGGTAGAGCCCACCTTCGCCCGGGTGTCCCTGCGCCACGGTGACGATCAGGTGCAGGGCGCGGAGCACGGGACGTGTGGTGTCGGCCGCTTCCCAGCGCTTGGCCGTCTCCTCCAGGCGCGCCATCATCTGCTAAGGGGGGATCTCGCCCAGGATCCCCATGCGGGTGGAGAGCGGGTTCCCGTAGTAGGCGATGATCCGGTGCTTCGGGAGCAGCGCGTCCCGCCGGGCGACGATCTGGCGGGAGGCCAGCGGGGGATGCACCGTGTCGATCGCTACCGCCGGCCGTCGGGGCGGGGTCGCGGGGAGCTGGGCGGAGAGGGACGCGGGGGCGGTCAGGAGCAGCGCGGCGAGCAGGGGGAATCGCATCATGGCGAAGCATACACCTGCCGGGTGCACCCTTGGACCACCCGAGGCGGACCGCTACGATTCAATGCGCACCAATGACCTGAAGGATCGCACATTCCGGAGCAGTGACCCCCTGTGAAGATTGCCATCTCGACCGGCGGCGGCGACGCCCCCGGCCTCAATGCAGTCATTCGTGCCGCCGTCCTCACCGCGCATGATCGCGGTTGGGAAACAGTGGGCATTCGTCGTGGCTTCCACGGGCTCCTGGACGGCAGCGGTGTCGTGCCCCTCGGCGCTGCCGAAGTCAGCGGCATCACGCATCTGGGCGGTACCATCCTCGGGAGCACGAACCGCGGCAACCCGCTCCGCTGGCCGAAGCTGCAGCCGGATGGCCGGGTGGTCGAGATCGACCGGGGCGACGAGTTGATCGCGGCCTTTCGTCGCGAGGGCATTGACGCCCTCATCTCGATTGGTGGCGACGGTTCGCTCGCGATTGCCGGCACGCTCTGGGAGCGTGGCCTTCAGGTGGTCGGCGTGCCGAAGACGATCGACAACGACGTCGTCGGCACCGACACGACCTTCGGCTTCGACACCGCGGTCTCCACCGCGACCGAGGCACTCGACAAGCTGCACACCACGGCCGAGTCGCATGACCGCGTGATGGTGGTCGAGCTGATGGGGCGCGAGGCGGGGTGGATCGCGCTGCACAGCGGCATCTCCGGAACGGCCGACGTCATCCTGATTCCGGAAATTCCCTTCTCGCTCGAGAAGGTCTGCGAGAAGATTCGCGAGCGCGAGCGGCACGGGCGACACTTCTCGATCGTCGTCGTCGCTGAAGGGGCGCAGACCGTCGATGGCGGCCCGGTCTTCCGCGAGCGGCGGAGCGCCGGCACGGTCGACCGGCTCGGCGGCATCGGCGAACAGGTGGCGCACGGCATTGCGCAGGTCACCGGCAAGGAGACGCGCTCGCTGGTCCTCGGCCACCTCCAGCGTGGCGGCTCGCCGACGACGTTCGATCGGTTGCTCGCGCTGCGCTTCGGCTCGGCGGCGGTCCGCGCCATCGCCGACGGCGACTTCGGCACCATGGTGGCCTACACGCCGCCGGTCATCTCGCGCGTCCCGATCGCCGACGTCGTGGGCCGGATGAAGACGGTGCCGCTCGATTCAGGGATTATCCTGACGGCGCGGCACCTGGGGATTTCGTTCGGCGACTAGACGGCGAACGGCGAACGGCGAACGGCGAACGGCGAACAGCGGTAAGGGGTGAGGAGTGAGGGGGAACAAACCCCTGACCCCTCACCCCTCACCGTTTCCAACCGTTCGCTGTTCGCTGTTCGCTGTTCGCTTACGCCGGCATCTCATACTTGATGACATAAAACATCACCCCCTGCGGTGACGCGATCCCCGCCATCCGCCCCACCGTCGGGATATCGACGGGCGGCATGAAGACGCTGCCGCCGCTCGCGGTGGCCTTTGCGGCCGCGGCGTCGACATTGTCGACCGTCATGTACACCGCCCAGTGCGACGGGAAATTTCCCATCTCCGGCGTGATCGCCATCATCCCGCCCACCATCCGGTCGCCGGCATGGAAGACCGAGTAGTCCATCCCCGGCATGCTCATCTTCTCGATTCGCCAGCCGAAGAGCGCGCTCCAGAAGGCGCCGGCCTTCTCGGTCTCGTACGTCGCGAGCTCGATCCAGCTCGGCGCGCCGTGATGCATCGAATCGGCCGTCATGCCTGGTGACACCCCGGCCTGCCAGACATCCATCTCGGCCCTGAACGGATCGAAGGTCTCGGCCATCCGCCCCGTCGGTCCGACGTCGAACGCCGGCTTCCCCAGCCCGCCGAGCTCGTTGGCCTTGGCCGACGCCGCGTCGGCGCTCTCGACGCGGATCATCAACCCGATGCCGGGTGGCGTGCTCGGGGGCATGTTGGGGCCGCTCGTGTCCCACATCCCCCCGACTTCCTGACCACCCACCTTGATCAGGTGGCCGCCCATCTCCGGGATCTCGGAATACTCCCAGCCGAGCACGCCGGCGAAGAAGGCCCGCGCATCCGACGACGCAGGCGTGAGCACGTTGATCCAGCAGAATTCGCCAATCCGACGCGGACCTGAGAGCATGAGGGGACTCGGAGAAGAGGTGGGCGGAGGTGAACGGTGAACGGTTAAAAGTGACCTGTGACCGGTGACCAGTGATCAGGAACTGGTAAGGGGTGAGGGGGCGCCCATTCGGACGGATGTTCACGTCCTCCCGTTTCACCTGCCAGCCGTAACACCTCGGTCACAGGTCACAGGTCACAGGTCACAGGTCACAGGTCACAGGTCACAGGTCACTGGTCACCGTTCACCCAAGAAGCTCCGCACCATCTTGAGTCCCGTCGTCGTCAGCACCGACTCCGGATGGAATTGCACCCCCTCGACCGGGTGCCGACGATGCCGAATTCCCATGATCTCGCCGTCATCGGCGCGGGCGGTGAGGAGCAGTTCCGGCGGCAACGTCACCTCGACAACGGCGAGCGAGTGATACCGTGTCGCCTCGAGGGGCGACGGCAATCCGGCGAAGACACCGAGGCCGTCGTGCGTGATTGGCGAGGTGCGGCCGTGACGCGGGTGTGCCGCGCGTTCGACCGTCGCGCCGTAGGCGGTGGCGATGACCTGGTGGCCGAGGCAGACGCCGAGGATCGGGGTGGTTGGTCCGAGGCTTCGTACGACATCGAGCGCGAGACTGCATTCCTCGGGTCGTCCCGGGCCAGGGGAGAGGATGATGTGCGTCGGCGCCATCGCGCACACTGCCTCAAGCGACAGGGCATCGTCGCGACAGACCAGCGGTGCCTCGCCGAGCTCCTCGACATAGCGCGCCAGCGTGAAGACGAACGAATCCTCGTGGTCGAGGAGGAGGATCACGGCCCCTCCGCCAGCGCGGCCATGAGCGCCGCCGCCTTGTCGAGCGTCTCCCGGTACTCCGCCTCCGGTTCCGACAGCGCGGTGATCCCACCGCCCGCGTGGAACGATGCGATCCCCCGCGCGATGGTCACCGTGCGGATCGCGATCGAGAACGAGCAACTGCCGTCGCGCCCCAACCAGCCGATCGCACCGCAATAGGCTGCGCGCGTGACCGGTTCGTGGGCGGCGATCACCGCCATGGCCCGGAGCTTCGGGGCACCAGTCACCGAGCCGCCGGGGAAGGTCGCTTCGAGGAGGTCGATTGCATCGCGCCCGGTGCGCAGCCGCCCGGTCACCGTCGACACGAGATGGTGCACCGTCGGATGCGTCTCCAGGGCGCACAGCGTCGGCACGTCGACGCTCGCCGGTGCGCAGACCCGCGCGAGGTCATTCCGCAGCAAGTCGACGATCATCACATTCTCGGCCCGGTCCTTCTCGCTCGCCACCAGCTCGGCGGCGAGGACCTCATCCGCTGCAGCATCGGTCCCACGCGGCCGCGTTCCCTTGATCGGGCGCGTCTCCACCATGCCGGTCGCGGCATCAAGTTGCAGGAACCGTTCAGGTGAAGCGCTGAGCAACTCCACGTCGCCGTGGTCGAGGTAGGCGGCGAGCGGTGCCGCAGTGTGCGCGCGAATCCGCCGGTAGAGCGCCAGCGGGCTCCCGGCGAACGGCGCCGTGAAGCGCTGGGCGAGGTTGGCCTGAAAGATGTCGCCGGACAGCACATGCTCGACGACGGCGGCCACGGCACGCTGGTACGCGTCGGGCGCGAAGTCTGGCGTGGCGAACGCGGTGGCGAAGGTCCCCTGCGCCGTCGTGCCCGCCCCCTGCACGACCGCCATCATCTCGGCGGCACGTGCTCTCGCGCGCACGGTGTCGCAGCGGCCATCCTGCTGCATCCCGGTGCTCACCAGCCACGCCTGATGCGTGGCGTGATCCCACGCGATCACCCAGTCGTACAGCGCCAGCGAGAGGTCGGGCAGCTCGAGCGGGTCCTGCGGAGCGCGCGGCATCCGGTCGAACGCCGCGCCAAGTTCGTAGCCGAGCCAGCCGATCCAGCCTCCCTGAAATGGGGGGAGCATCGGGGCGATCGGGGCGGTGTGATCGAGGGTGGCGCGGAGCTGGTCGCGGAGGGCGTGCCAATCGTGGGCTGCCCCGCGCAGGATCCGCACCGGGTCGGCGGCGAGGTAGCTGTAGCGGCCGAGGTCGTGGTGGTCGGCGGCGCCGTCGAGGAGGGCAGGGAAGGGACGATGCGCAAACCGCTCGAGGAGCTCGAGCGGTTCGGGAGGTGGATCGAGCGGAATGATGACCGGCGAAACCACCGGAGCGTCGGTCACCCCGTGATCCAGCCGCCGGTTTGTCCCTCGAGACCCGGGAAGCCGCCCTTCGGCTGCCACTGGATGGTGGCCTCGATCCGCTCGGCCATCTGGAGGTCCTTTTCCGTGATGCCGCCAGCGGAGTGCGTCTGCAACATCACCACGATCCGCCCCCAATGGACTTCCAGATCGGGATGGTGATTGCCGGCCTCGGCCAGGAAGGCGATCGCATTCACGGCCAGCATGGTGCTGCGCCAGCCGTCGGTGGTGTACTCGCGCCGGAGCCAACCGTTGGACGCCCTCCATCCGGGCAGCACGGCGAGGCGCGCGGCGAGCTCGGGGCCATCGAATAGCGGTTCGTTGCTTTTCATGCCGTCAGTCCAGGCGTTGCGAGTACGTGGCCGACTGTCCGACCGATTCCTCGACCTCGATCTCGAGGAAGGTGAGGTTGGCGCCATCGGCGGCGAGGTCTTCGCGCACCTTCACCGCGACCCACTCCGCGATCATCTCGGCAGTGGTATTGGCGATCGGCAGCATGGCGCAGTCCTTCGTGGGGAACTGGTAGGTCTGCTCTCCGAAATACTCGACGAAGGTCATCGCCCCTTCAGTGCGAAAGGCGAGCTTCGGATTGTTGGTCGGAAGCAGGACCCGGTGGTCCATGATGTCGACGTACCGCCGGACGATCCGCTTGAGGATCGCGAAGTCCACCACGAAGAGACACTCGCTGTCGATCGGCCCTTCGACGGCCACGCTGATCCGGTAGTTGTGACCGTGCAGCGACTCGCAGGTGTGCCCGCGGAAGGTGATG
Organism: Gemmatimonadota bacterium; assembly: GCA_016720805.1. Lineage (NCBI taxonomy): Bacteria > Pseudomonadati > Gemmatimonadota > Gemmatimonadota bacterium. The sequence continues at coordinate 241,907 of JADKJZ010000014.1, forward strand.
AAGTGCGCCGACGAGAAGACCAGGTAGTCCTTGCTGACCGTAACGCGAAATGTGCCCACAGCATGCTCCAGAATCGTTGCCGCGCGGACGAGAGGTGCCGCCGCGGCACCAAGTTACCACGACATGCGCCGACTCACCATCGGACAGGTGTCCACGAATCAGGACACTCCTCCGCGCGGGGCAGTGACGTAACTCCTTGTGGGACATGGGATTTCGGTGTGGCACGGCGCTGGCACTTCAGTGAACGGTCAACGGTGAACGGTGAACGGGCCTCCGAGCCGCAGCGCCGCAACCGATGGCATCGATCACCGTTCACCGTTCACCGTTCACTTCCTGCTGGAGGCTCTCATGCGCACCGCATCGTTCGTCCTCACCCCGATGGCCGCCCTGGCCCTTGCCATCACTCCGCTCTCGGCCCAGGTCCGGGCCAGCGTCCATATCGACATCCCGATTCTTGGCACCCATCGCCCCGTCATCGTGGACCGCGATGACCGCTACGACGACCGCCGCTACATCGTCGAGGTGCGCGACTACTCGTCGCGCAACTACGGCCAGTGGAAGAAGGAGTACCGGAACTGGCGCCCCGTGACCATCTACGTGGTCAATGGCCGCTACTACGAGCGTCAGGTCCGCGGTGCCCGCCCGGTCTCGGTCTACTACTACCGGAACCAGTACTTCTTCGAGCCGCGCGATCGCGACTTCTACCGGTACCGCGACGACCACCGCAACGATCGCTGGGATGACCGTCGCGACGATCGGCGCGATGACCGATACGGCAATCGCGACGATCGTGACGACCGTCGCGATCCCCCGCGCCCGAACACCCGGTACGAAGACCGGTCCCGGCCCCGCCAGTAACCGGCGGGGCAGTTCCCCAGGCTAGTGGGCGATATGCTCGCCGGTGATTTCCACGGCGGGCAGTTGCCCGGTCAGCCGCAGCGAAACGTTCCAGAGCCGCGCCCCGACCACCGCGTCATGCGAGAGCAGCGACGACGTGGCGGGGCGCGAACGCTTGAAGTACTTCCCCGAGACGCCCTCGACATCGCGTGACGCGGCCAGGTACAGCAGGGACGTTGCGGCGTCTTCCGGCGAAATCGTGAAGCGCTTGACGAACGGCCAGAGCCAGTGCGACCACCAGCGGCGATACCCCGACTCGAGCAGCTCCGTCCCGACCACGCCCGGGTGGCAGGCATTGATCGTCACGCCACTGCCCTCGAGACGGTGCGCCAGGTCGTAACAGAACATCACGTTCGCCAGCTTCGAGCGCCCGTAGGCGGTGATGCCGTTGTAACGCTTGGTGCTTTCCCAGTCCTCGGGGTCGGTCGCCCGCTGGTGCGCCTCCGAGGCGACCATGATCACGCGCGCCGGGGCGCTTGCCTCGAGCAGGTCGAGCAGACCGGTGGTCAGGAGGAACGGCGCGAGGTGGTTCGTGGCGAAGGTGGCTTCGACCCGGTCCACCGTCTCCTCGCGGTGCATCTGGAAGGTCCCGGCGTTGTTGATCAGGACATCCAGGCGAGGCGTCGCGGCCTTGACCTCCTGTACCAGGCGGCGGACTTCGGCCTGGCTGGAGAGATCGGCCACCAGCAGCGTGATCCGCGCATTGCCGGTGGCGGCGATGATTTCGCGCCGTGCCGCCTCACCGGCCTCGCGGTGGCGGCACGACATCAGGATCGTCGCGCCGAGGCGCGCGAGCCCCTCGACCGTGGCGCGGCCAATGCCGCGACTCGCTCCCGTGACCAGGCAGACCTTCCCGTCCATCATTCCTCCCGCCGGTGCTCCCGGCACAATCCCGAACCTGCACAGCCCCAATTATAGCCGCGGGGGATGTACTTTTCCCCTGTGGACCTCAAGCGCGACCATTTCCTCCCGCCCGACCCAGATGCCTACCACCGGGCCGACCACCCCCGCGGTCGGGTCATTGTCATTGCCCCCACCCGCGCGTCGTGCGAGACCATCGAGCTCGCCCTCCATGCCCGGGTCGAGACGCTCCTGCAGCGGAAGCATGGCGCCGAGCTCATGGAGTGGGCGGGCGCCGGCAAGGGCTTCGGCATCGTCGCCGGGACCGGGACCGGGAAGACGCTCGGCACCCGGCTGATCGCCGAAGCGATCCTGCGCGAGCCGCTGCTGATCGGGGTCGTCAACCGCGAGCGGGAGGCGACCCCCGACACCCCGTCGTGGAATGTCATTGTGGTCACCACGGGGATCGCACGCCGCTGGCTGACCGACGGCTTCGTGACCCCCCGCGACACGCTGATCGTCGACGAGATCCACCAGACCTCCGCCGAGCTCGAACTCTGCCTCGCCCTCGGGAAGCGAACCGGGTGCCGGTTCATCTGGCTCTCCGCCACGGTCAACCCGACGTTCTATCGCGCGTACCTGAACAGCGACGAGATGCTCGAGACGTCGGCGTTCGACCCGGCGCTCCGTGCGCACGTCACGGTCGAACCGAAGCAGCCGGAAGCGTATCTCGACGATGCCACCATTCGGCGATTCGTGCGCGAGAATCGCGGCGTGGCGGTCTTCCTCCCGACGCGCGCCGAGGTGGAGCGCCTGGGCGAAGGACTGGCAGCGCGCTTCCCCAAGCTCAACGCCGCGTTCTATCACGGCGGCGAGCCGATCCGGATCATCCGCCCCTTCCTCGAGGGCGAGGTCAAGAAGCCGTACCTGCTGGCGATGACGGCGGCCGGACAGTCGGCGCTCAACCTGCCGGGCCTCGACACCGTGATCATCTACGACGCCCGCTACGGCAACGTCGTCGACCGCGGCAAGAACGTCCTGCATCGCCTCTACCTCGGCGCCAACGAGATCCTCCAGATGGCCGGCCGCGTGCACGGGCGCGTTGCCAATGGTCAGGTGGTGATCCTCTCCGATCGGGCACTCGATTTCGCCACCCTGAAGCCGGCGCCGCCGGAGTTCCAGTTGGCCGGCGATGCGGAGCGTGTCGCGCTGACCTGCGCGGCCATCGGCGTCGATGCCAGTGGCCTCGACTTGCCGGTGCCGCTCGATCGCACCGCGTACCGCGAGGCGATGGCGCGGCTCACGTCGCGCGGATTGATCGAGAACGGCCGACTCACCCGGTATGGCCGCGACGTTGAGGCGCTGCCGGTCGAGCGGCCGTGGGCGGAACTGCTCGTGCACGCCGACGAGACGCTGTTGCCGCTGGTGGCCGGGGCGAGCGGCATCGACTCGCTGCACCGGATGACCCGCGAGGAGCGCGACCTGCACGGCGCCTTGGTGCCCGGCAGCGACCACCTCACGGCCTACAACCTGCTGGTCGAAGCGGTGAACCAGTGCAGCACGTTGGGCGAGGTGCACGGACTGCGTCGCCACGTCTTCGACGAGAAGGCCCTCGGCCTCTGGGCCGAGAAGCGGGGCGTGCTGCAGAAGGCAATCGAAGACGGAGCGCTGGCGATGGCCTCCGTCTATCGCGCGCTCGACCTCGAGTTGCCGGCGACGATTCCCTACGCCGATCGCGATCGGCGCGCCGCGTTCATCGACCTGCTGGCGCGGATCGCGCCGTTCGAGCTGGTGCTCGACGAGCGGACGGTGGACGGACAGGACGCCCGCATCTCGAAGACCTCGGTGGCCGGGAGCTGGGGCGCCGTCGCCGGCAACCTGCGGTACTTTGCCGACCGCTTCGGCACGGCGCGCGCGAGCATCGAGGGGACGACGATTCCCTTCGACCTGGTCCGCCGCTATGCCAGCTACGGGGCGCCGCAGGTGGTGCTCGCGGGGCACAAGCATCGGCAGGGGCTCGGCATCTCGCGCCGGCTCGCCTACTTCGGCTTCGAGCTCGAGCACGACCTGCAGCACATCGAGGGCGAGATCCCCGACGCGCTGCAGGCCGAGGCTCGGGAGCTGCTCACGGAAGGGTTGCTCGATGGGTCGGTCGAGCATCCTGACCGTGGTCGCATCGTCCGCATCGTGCGCGACCTCGACGAATACTGGCGGCGCAGTGGCGGTGCCCTGCAGGGGGTCGATCCGGCCACCATCCGGGCGCTGATCCGGGCGCAGCTGGAGGATGTCACCAGTTGGGCGGGCTTCCAGAAGACCGCCATCACGCTCGATGCCGAGGCGATGATTCCGCTCGACGCGCGGCGCCACCTCGACGCCTTGCCCACCTCGGTGCGCATCCATGGCGACGCGTCGCCGATCGGCTACGAGGTGCGCAACAACCTGCCGATCGCGCGGCTCTACTTGCGCGAAGGGCAGGCGCGCCGCTTCGTCGCGGAGGACATTCCGGTGCTCGACCGGCCGGTGGTCTTTGCCGTGAAGCGCGCGGATGAGCTGTTGCAGGCTGAGGATCTGGCCGGGTTGCAGGCGATTCTCTCGCGTCCGCTGCCGCGGCGCATGGACCCGCCGGGCCGGCGTGGTGCCGGTCACGGACCGCAGGATCGCGACCGCAACGCCCGGGGCCGTGGTGGGCAGGGTGGTGGTCGCGGGCGAGGCCGGGATGACCGTCGCGGTGGCGGTGGTGGCGGCGGCGGTGGTGGAGGGCGTGGCGGCAAGGGCGGTGGCAAAGGCGGACGCGGCGGAGGAAAGCGGCGGTGAGCCTCGGCGTCATCCTGGCGCTGGTGATGGTGCAGGTGCTCTTCGCGTCGCTCGCCATCACCGGCAAATTCGTGCTGCCGTTCGTTCCCGCGTTTGCGTTGGTCGCCTTCCGGCTCGCCGGTGGTGCCATCGTCTTCGATCTGGTGCGGCGTCGCCAGGCGGTGGTGGTCATCCCGCGCGGCGATCGCTGGCGGCTCATCGGGCTCGGGCTGCTCGGCCTCGCGATCAACCAGACCCTCTTCCTCTTCGGCCTGCGCCACAGCACCGCGATCAACGCGACGATTCTCGTCGCCACCATTCCGGTCCTCACGGCCATCATCGGCGTCGTCACCGGCCGCGAACGTCCCGCGCCCCTCAAGCTCGCCGGAATGGCGATCGCGATCGTGGGCACCGTCTGGCTGATCGGGCCCGATCGCATCGCCTTCGATCATGACACCGCGCTCGGCAACCTGTCGATCGAAGTCGGCATGGTGGCCTACGCGCTGTATCTGGTCTACTCACGAGCGCTGGTGCGTCGCCACGGCTCCATTCCCTCGGTCGCACTGATCTTCACTTCCGCCGCGATCGGCTACTTCCCGATCGGCGCGTGGGCGCTCTGGCATCTGGATTGGACCACGGTGCCACTGTCGGCGTGGTGGTGGACGCTCTGGATCGTGTTGGGGCCGACGGTGGGGACCTACTTTCTCAATCTCTGGGCGCTCAAGCGCACCTCGTCGAACGTCGTGGCCGGCTTTGTCTACCTGCAACCGATGTTGACCGCGGTGGTCGCGCCGCTGGTGCTCGCGGGCGAGCAGTTGACGCCGCGAGCGATCGGCGCCGGGCTCGCGATCTTTGTGGGGTTGGGGTGCATCCTCCGCGCCGAGCAGATGGCGCTCGAGGCCTCGGCGGCGGGCGCGGAGAGCTAGCGGGCCGCGGGTCGGGCCCGGCCACGTCCCGCACGCACCAACCGCTCGAGCCGCTCGCCGAGGCGGTCCACGGCATCGCGGTGGGCCGCGAGCGCCGTGGCCAACTGCGCGCGTTCGGCCATGAACGATTCCAGCACGGCGGTCAGGTGTTCATCACGCGCGCTGCGTCGCGCCGCCACCATGTTCGCTTCCTCGATCGCGGGCCAGAGCGCCCGGGCCGAACTCTCGAGGCCGCCCGCGAGTTCCGTGATTCGGCGCGCGGTCACTTCGCTCGCCTCGGCCTCCCGAATCGCTTCGGTCAACGCGTGGCGGAGCGTCTCCAGTTCCGATTGCAGTGCGGTGCCGTCGCTGGCGAGGGCCGCCGTCTGCGCGGCAATCGCGCTCGACGCATCGGTGGTGGCATCGGCGAGGCGCCGGATCTCCTCGGCGAGGACCGTGAAGGTCCGCCCTGCCGCGCCGGCGCGGCTTGCCTCGAGCGCCGCCGTGTTGGCCAGCAAGTTGGTGCGGAACGCGACCCCGCTCACGGTGTCGTTGCTCGCCGCGATGGCCTCACTGTGTCGGTCGATCGCGGACAAGTCCACGCGCAGTGCCGCCAGGCCGTCGACGGCGCGCGCGATGGCGTCGGTGGCCGCGCGGGTGTGCGCGCGCGCTTCCGCGACCGCGGTCTCGAGCCCGTCACTCCGCGCGCCGATGGCCTTGCTGCCGTCACTCAACTGGGTGAGCACCTCGCTGGCGTCGACGGGCAACGGCAGCCCGCGGCCGTCGTCGGTCACCAACTCCGGCAACAACCCGGTGGCGTGCGCCAACCCGCGACTCACTTCGCCGGCATCGTGCGCAAAGCCGCCGAGTTGCATCTCCCGCTCGGCTTCCCGTCGCCGCACTCGAATCGTCGAGGAAATCGGCCCGAGAAAGGCGAGCAGCCACTCCCGCTCGCGGCGGCCAAAGGCTCCCCGGAAAGCGCCCTTCGAGATACACCTCGCCGAGCGGATCGCCGCTCCGGCCGATCGGCGCCACGACCGAACGCCGCTCGTCGAAGGTCTCGGCGTCCGGCACGAACGCCCCCTCGGGCCGCGCGCGCCGTGGGGTCCCGACCGTGACTTCCAGATCTGGCGTCCCGATCCGGATCACCACGGCCTCCGCCTCGAAGATCGTCCGCAACTGTTCGGCGCTCTCGCGAATGCCGGCTTGCAGGTCGGCGTCGTCCAGCAGACGCTGGGCGAGCCGATAGGCCGCCAGGTCCCGCTTCCGTGGATTGACCATCGGCAGGGCAAGGATCCCCCCCAAGCCGAAGATGGCCAACAGCGGAAGGGTCGTGAAGACCGGGAGAATGGGGAGCCCAATCGACCCCAGCAGCTCGGGCACCAGCGAACTCACCACCGCCGGGACCAGGCCGAAGAGGACCGCCGCCAGCGTCCAGCTCACGGCCTGGCGCTGGGAGGCCCGGCGATTGGACGAGGCCAGCGAGAGCAGGAGCGCGCCGACGGCCAGGGTGGCCCCGACCGGTTCAAAGGTCTGCCGCAGGAAGAAGCCGTCGACCACCCGGAGGAGCGGCGCCTCGCCAAAGGCGATCCCCCCGGCGGTGGCCACAAAGAGGGCGCCGTGGAGGGCATACCAGCCGGTCACGATCCCGAACCAGAAGCGCTGCTGGTGGTTCCAGGCGACCGCGAGTGCGAAGTGGACGACGACGGGCGTCAACAGGTAACGCCACGGGCCGACGATCAGAAACAGCCCGAGCGGGGTGGACTTGCTGACTGGCGCGTCAAGGGACAGGAGCGCAGTCAGGACGGCCGCGGCCGAGACGAGCCCGAGGAATGGGGCGGTCGGTGGGGCCTCCGGCGTCTGGATGAGCGCCAGGACACCCAGTCCGAGCAGGAGCAGGGCCACCAGCCCGGAGACGGCGACCACGGTCGAGTCCGGTGCCGGCGAAATGAGGAGGGGGCCGACGACCAGCCCCGCACTGATACAGGCGACCGCCGCAATGAGCGGCCAGCTCCCGAGCGGGCGGCGGAGTGACACGGAGGCGGTCGTTTGGGCATCAGTCATGGATGAGGGAAGAATATGGCCCGTCGGAGCGGGGAGAGGAAACCGCCCCACGTCACCAACTGAAACCAAGAGGCCCCCTTGGGCGTATCACCTGACATGACCCAGCCGATGATGACCCCGACCCTTCCGTCGGTCTTCTCGCCGCTCGCGAAGGCGCTCCTCGATTCATTCAACGAGGGCGTCATCGTGTTCGACAAGGACGGGCGGATTCTCTACCTCAACGCCTCCGGGCGTGATTCCCTCGCCGAGGCTGGACTGGATCCCGCCGGTGAGAAGGACGACCTCCTCCCTGAGCTCGCCGGGATGGGTGGTCGGCTCGCCCCGATCCGGGTTGGTTCGTTGGAACTCGGTGAGGCGATCTTCCTCCCCCGCCGGGAGGGTCCGACCACCCTCGCGGAGCGAGAAAAGGACGCGATTGTCCGCTCGCTCGAGGCGCACAATTGGCGCCTCGCGGAAACGGCAAAGACCCTCGGCATCTCGCGCACCACGCTGTGGCGTCGCCTCCGTGCCTATGGCCTCCACCGTGACGGGCGCACCAAGTGGGATCAGGCGTCGTAGCGCTGTTGGCCTTCGCCCTGATCGGGCAACAGGCCGCCGACACCACCACGTACGCCGACCGAGCCACCAGAGACCTGGTGGCTCGTGCGGTTGCGCGTCACGCCTCCGCCGATACCACCGTCCGCGACTATCAGGCCCACCTCCGCTATCGCGTCTCGTTCGGGATTGGCCAACGGCGCTGGGCGGATGTGCCGACCGCCGCCGTCGAAGAACAGGACGGCACGGTCCACTGGTCGCTGCCCAACGATCTTCGCGTCGATATTCTCGGCCGTCGCGAGGCATCACGCCTCGATGGCGTGAACCTGATGTCGTCGTTCAGTCGGCCCTGGTTCGTGCCGCGCACGCTGGGCGACTCGATCCGCGTGCTCGGTGGCGACGCCTCGTCGCGCGCCGCGCCGCATCCGCTCTCGAAGGGTGGCGAGGCGATCTACCGCTACGCCGCCGGCGACTCGCTGGTGATCGGCATGCAGGGCCGCCGCTTCACCATCCGCTCGATCACGATCATGCCGCGCGAGAATGCGGCGGTCGCGGTGGCCGGCCGACTCTGGGTCGACACCGAGAGCGGCGATGTGGTGCGATTCACCTTCCGCTTTGTCGGACGGGAACTCTGGACCGATCTCGACGACGAGATGTCGGGCGATTCGGTCGGTGCCCGGCGTGCCGGTCGCATCGTGCAGCAGCTCGTCCAGCTCGATGCCGACCTCGAGTACTCGCTGCAGGAGAACAAGTACTGGTTGCCGGCACGCCAAGTCCTCTCGGGCCGTGTGACGGTGCCGCTCGGCGGCGGCCTGACCGTGCCCTTCGAGGCGACGACCACCTTCGATGATTACGACGTCAACACCGGCAAGGGCGTCGTCTTCACGGCGGCGTTCCGGGATTCGACGTCGCGGCCCACCCGGGAAGAGCGCGTCGCGGCGCGCGATTCGCTCCGTGCGGCCCGGCGTGACAACGTCATTCCCGATTCCCTGCGTGCCCGCGACAACACCGGCTACCTCGCGCGGGGCGGCCGGTATCAGGTGCATCGGCCGCCCGTCGACTCGCTGCGGCAGTACGCCGCCTGGAGCGATTCGCTCGTGCTCGAACAGGATCCGGTCGAGCGGGCACGGCTGCGCGAGGCGTTGGCCGACGTGGCCGGCATCGTCGAGGACTTGCCGCCGGGGTTGAGCGGCAAACCGGGATTCGGCTTCGCGTGGGAGAAGCTTCCGGACATGATTCGCTTCAACCGGGTGCAGGGGACGACTTTCTCGTATGGCCAGCGATTCGGGACGCCGTGGGGATTCACGACCGCGTTTGCCACGGCGCGCTATGGCCTTGCCGACCATCGGGTGATGGCGACGGGCATGATCGTGCGTGACGCGCCGAGTGGGCGCTTCACGATCAGCGGTGGGCGCGATCTGGCCGACATCGATCCCTGGGCGCGCGGGCTGAGCTTCGGCAATTCACTGCGTGGCATGCTGGTCGGGCGCGACGAAGGAGCCTATCTCCTCGCGCAGGGCGTGCGGCTCCAGCTCGAGCGGAGCGCAGGGTTGGGTCGGGAGCTGCTCCTCGCCGGCTATATCGCCGACCAGCAGAGCGTGGCGACCGAGTCGAACGGCGGCCTGCCGCACACCTTCGACAAGTCGTGGTCCTTCCCCGGCAATCCCACGGTCCGCGAGGGTCTCGCGACCGGCGGGCAGCTCCGCTATACCGCGCAGCAGTATGGGCGGGCGTTCGGTCTGTCCGGTGGAAGGTGTCGCGGTGGATGGCGAGGTCGCGGGTCGACTGACCGCCGATTGGCGGCAGACGTGGTGGCGCGGCGCGGTGACGTTGCGGCTGAAGGGCGGCCTCGCAGAAGGCAGCGACCTGGTGCCGCAGATGGCGCTGCGGGCCGGCGGCCTCAACACGGTGCGCGGCTACGACTTCGGTGTGGCGAGCGGTGATGCCCTCTGGTCGGCGCAGCTCGACGTGATGCGCGCCGGTCGCGGCGCCGTGAAGACGGTGCTCTTCGCCGATGCCGGACAGGCGGGTCGACGGGACGCCTTCGGCGACGCTCCGTTCCTCTCCGGGGCCGGCGTCGGTGTCACGGTGCTTGGCGGGATCATCCGCGCCGAACTGAGCCATCCACTCACCGAGCGTGCCGGCCGCGGTCTCCGCTTCGACCTGATCTTTGGCGGGGCTCGGTGACCCGAGGCCGGCTGATCGTCGTCGTGGCGCTGCTCCTGGCTGCCGCCGGGGCAGGGCTCTGGTGGTGGCGCGGGCGTGACGGCGCCCTGCCGCTGGGCGGCGTGCCGGCGGACGCCATCGCCCTCAGTTGGAAGGGGAAGTTCAAGGGGAGCGCCACGCTCCCGGCGACGGTGAACTGGTGCCCGGGGAGTCGCGTCGCCATCGTCGAGGGACTCTCCAACGACACCGGCTTCGTGATGGTCGTCCATGCGGCCGACACGCTCGCGAAGGGGACGATGTCGGTGCTGCCGGCCGAGTTCATCGCGGCGGCTGGCGGCCCGCGCCCCGCGGCGTCCAGTGCCCTGCGCTGGCCAGCCGATACCGCGATCCTCGCGGGGTATCGCGGTCAGAATGGGCTGGTCGAGTTGGTGCCCCAGGGCGGGCGTCTTTCCGCCACCTTCACGATCCGGATGCAACCGCCGATGTCCTCGGACACGATCAGCGTCACCGGGGCGTTCCGGAACCTGAAGGTGGAGTCGCGGGCGGTGGGCTGCCCCTGACGGACGATGATCGATGATCGATCATCGATGATCGATCACCCAGCTCTCGAATCCCCGCCTTGTCGAGTATCTTCCCCCTCATGGAATCCACCTACTTCCGCCGCGGTTTCGGCCTCAAGGGCGAGATCGAGGCGCAGCGCTCGGCGGACTATGCCAGCGGGATCGTCGAGACCGTCCGGGCCAACGGGAACCGGCTGCAGGTCGGTCCGCTGACCTTCCGGCTCGCCAAGGAATTCGGCTTCTGTTACGGCGTCGATCGCGCCGTCGACTATGCCTACGAGACTCGTCGCAAGTTCCCCGATCGTCGGTTGCTGTTGGTGGGCGAGATCATTCACAATCCGCACGTGAATGAGAAGCTCGCGGCGATGGGGATCATCTTCCTCGAGCACAACCCCGGCGCGGACTTCGATTTCACCGACATCACGCCCGAAGACGTCGTCATCATCCCCGCCTTCGGCGTGACGATGAAGGACTTCCAGCGGCTGCGCGCCATTGGCTGTGTGCTGGTGGACACCACCTGCGGGTCGGTCCTCAACGTCTGGAAGCGGGTCGACAGTTATGCCCGTGATGGCTACACCGCGGTCATCCACGGCAAGCACTACCACGAGGAGACGCAGGCCACGGCGTCGCAAGCGACCAAGCACGATGGCGGGAAGTACCTGGTCGTCTTCGACATGGCCGAGGCGCGTATGGTCTGCGATGTGATCGAGGGGAAGGGCGACGCGTCTGCGCTGGCGGAGCGGTTCGCGAAGGCCTGTTCGCCCGGCTTTGATTTTACGGCTGATCTGCGGCGAATCGGGGTCGCCAACCAGACCACGATGCTCTCCGGGGAATCGCTGGCCATCGCGGCCGAGCTCCGGAAGTCGCTGATCGTGGCCTATGGCGAGGCCGCCGTGGACGATCATTTTCGCTCCTTCGACACCATCTGTTCCGCCACGCAGGAGCGTCAGGATGCCGTGGTCGAGCTGCTCCAGGAGCCGCTCGACCTGATGCTGGTGGTGGGAGGCTACAACTCCTCCAACACTTGCGCCCTGGCCGCCCTGGCCCAGAGCAAGGGCGTCCGGACCTACCACCTCGAGGATGCGGAGGGGGTGGACCCGGAGGCCGGTACCCTTCGGCACCAGCCGGTCCGCACCAAGCGGGAAGAGGTCCTGGCCGATTGGCTGGGTGACGCGAAGATCATCGGCATCACCGCCGGCGCCTCGACCCCCAACAACAAGATCGGCGAGACGATCGCTCGGGTGGGGGCGATGATCGGCGTGGAAGTGAGGTAGGGAACGGCGAACGGCGAACGGCGAACGGGACGAAGGGTGAAACGTGAGACGTGAAACGGGAGCCAACGAGCGGCCCACGTTTCACGTTTAACCTTTCACCATCTCCGTACCCGTTTGCCGTCTTGACAATAAACCAGTCATACGACTGCTTTATGTATGCCAAAGTCGCCAGTAACGGCCGCCATCCACGACCCGATCTCCGCCATTCTGGGGACTCGAGGCAAGGTCGCGGTGATGCGAGTGCTCGCTTCGGCCGCAAACCCGCTCCAGCAAAGGGAAGTGGCTCGGCGGACCGGAATGGCCCTCCGGACCGTGGAGCTGGCGCTCGACGACCTGCTCGCCTCCGGCATCGTCGAACGACTGGCCGGGGGACGCGAGCGGCTCGTGCAGGTACGCTCCTCTCATCGCCTCACCCCCTCGATCCTCGCCGTCCTCCGCGCCGGCGCCGACCACTGGCCGGCCCTCCGCTCCGAACTGCGAGCTGCCGCAACCACCCCGCACGACCCCGCCCTCCTCTCGGTCGCCGTCGTCGGACGGGTCGCCACCCGCACGGAGAGAATCGGCGATCCCCTCGACCTGCTCCTGCTCGCTGCCGACGGCCCCACCGCAGCCCGATGGGTCGCACGCTTCGCCTCCCTGGCTGACACCGTGGCCACCCGATTCGGTGTGACGCTGCGCCCGATCGGCTACGGGTTGAATGCCGCTCGAGAAATGTGGGCAGTGCGTACATCTGCTGCTGAGCAGACCGTCCGCGAGGCTGAGCGGGTTCACGGGGCAGAGCTCCTGGTGCTGCTCAGCGGCGGCTAATGGTCGATACTCGCCGGGCCGAACAGCGAGTCCGTGACTTCACAGCCAAGGACCGTTCGGCAGACCGCGCTTCTGCTCACGCTGCGTCTCTGCGCGATAGAGAGCGCTACCGAAAATCTTGAGCAAATGTACGCAATGCACACATTTGCGATTCCAAGGCCAAAGTGTACATTGATCACATATGCCTAACCCGTTGCACGACAACGCCAAGCCGAAGTCGGGCTATCATCACGGCGATCTCCGCGCCGAGTTGATTCGCGAGGGAATCCGTCAGCTGGAGCGGGGTGGTGTCGCCGAACTCTCGTTGCGGCAACTGGCTAAAAGCGTCGGCGTGACGGGGTCAGCCCCGTACCGGCATTTCCCGGATCGGTCGGCGTTGCTGGAGGCGATCGCCGCCGAAGGGTACCGGCGGGTGGCGGCCACGCTGGCGCCGAGTGGGGTCAGGGTCGCCGAGGGGGCGCGGCGGGTGGTCCACTTCGCCGCGGAGCACCCGGCGTGGTGGGAGTTGATGGCGGGGGGCGGTGGGGCGATCGGGCCCGATCTCGAGGAGGCGCGGGGGTCCTTTCTCGCGGAACTTGTCGGGGTGGTCGAGCGATCAATCGGTGGTGAGTCAGCCGAGGAGGCGATCCGCTTGGCTGTGGCGGTCTGGGCCGCGCTCCTCGGTCTGGTACGGCTCCGTGCCAGCGGTGGGGTGGCCGTGCTCGACGAGGCCATGGTGCCCGAACCGGCCGCGTTGGCCGAATCGATCGTTACTGGCCGGCCGATGCCACCAGCTGGCGCGCGACCGCGGTGATCGTGAGCGGGGCACACCCTTCGGCGCGGTTGTTGACGATCAGGTAGGCGGGGACGCGGAGTTCGAGGGCTGCCTTGGCGAGTGCCGCGAGGTCGCCGCGGAGCTCAGGGTTCTCGTCCTGCACATGGTCATACGGCGCGAACGCATCGACCGCTGTCGAGTAGCTCCGACCCGGGCGGAGAAGGGCCCGCGCCACCAGGAAGTCGGCCGTGATGGCATCGTGCAGCTGGAACTGCTCGCCGATCGACGGCATCCGAGTCCAGCTGTTGAAGAGATGCGCGACGCCGTGGGTCCGCAGCACCGCAAAGTACTCCGGGCCCAGGTACTCCTGGTTGCGGAGCTCGACGGCGTAGGGGACCCCTCGAGGGAGCTGCCCGAAGAAGGCATCGAGTCGCATCGCGAAGTCGGCGGCACCGAGCTTGGCGGTTCGCGCAATCGTCTGGAATTCGAAGACGAACGGACCAATGTGCTCGGCAAAATGCGCCTGCATCGGCCCCAGCACTTCGTTGGTGAACAGGTCGGCGTTGAGCCAGTCCGGGTTGAGCTGGCCGAAGTGGGCTCGTTCCTTCGGATTCGCGAAGGTGTGGGCGGTGATCCGATCCCAGACCTTGCTGACACAGCGGAAGTCGGCGGGGAGCGCCGCGGCATAGCTCGCCAGCGTCCGCTCGGAGGGCGGCGTGTAGAAGAAGGAGTCGATCCCCACCGTCCGGAAGAGCGGCCAGCGCGCATACTCCGCCAGCATCTTCGCGCCAGCCCCGGTCGCCGGATACGGCTTCTCGTAGATCAGCCCCGTCCACCCCGGATACGTCCAGGAGGAACAGCCAAAGCGGATCAGCGGGGAGAGCTGATCCGCGAGGGCGGCGACTTCGGCGGGGAGGGGCCAGGAGGGTGCACCCCGAAACTATACTACCAAATCGATGATCGATGATCGATCATCGATTACTTCCCGTCCTTCACGAAGTTGAAATCCAGCTCCAGCTGAATCGGATCATCCACGCGCGCCACCACCGGCACGCGAGGCACCGCAATGCCGAAATCGGAGAAGACGAACTTCGTCTTGGCCGTCCCGGTCAGCCCGGTCGGGCTCGCGGTGGCGGTGACGGTCCAGGTGGTTGGCTTGGTGACCCCCTTGAGGGTCAGGTCGCCCACCAACGTGAAGTTCAGCGCACCGCTGGTTGGCATCTTCGCCGGGAGGCCAGTGATCTCCTTGACGACGAGGACGGCGTTCGGGTAGGTCGCCGTCTCGAGGGTGTTGCGCTGCACGTACCCGTCGCGGCGATCGCGGTCGGTCTTCAGCAGGGTGAGGTCGATCGTGATCTTGGAGCCGGAGGAGACCACCTTGCCCGCCTTGTCGAGCGCGATCCCCCCGGTCACGCCGGCCGTCTTGCCGACGACGTCATTTTCGATGGTGTTGGCGGCGAGCAGCTCCCGGACCTGATAGCGCGCCTCGGTGCCGGTGGGGTTCAGCGTGTAGTGGCTCTGGGCGGCCAACGGGGTGGCAGTCAGGCTCAGGAGGGCAAGGGTCGTGGCAAGGCGGGTCATCGGGTCCGGGACTCCAGATTGGGGTGCATCGCAGGTGACGAATCAATACGGGGCGAGGGCACGGGGGGTTGCACCGCCATCGATGATCGATCATCGATGATCGATCATCGATGACTCCGAGCTGCCCTGCGGGCGGGGTCCCAATCGCGCCAGCATCCGCTCCAGCCGCTCCAGGTGGCTGATCGTCACGGTCAACGCCCCGAACGATTCCTCCACCACGCCACGGAAAATAAAGGGCCCCTGGTCGAAGAGGACGTGGGCGCGCTCCCTGTAGACCGCCGGGAAGAGGACGCACTCGATCAACCCGTCGCCGTCGTCAAAGGTGACGAACTGCATCGGTTCGTGGGTCGCGGTGTGGACCGGTTTGCCGGTGGTGTACATCCCGGCCATCAGTACGCGCTTGCCGACGTGCCGTTGCAAGTCGCTGCTCTTCACCAGGCGGAAGCGGGTGAGCTCTTCGGCGTGCAGCGCCATCGGGTGGGCGTCGAGGCAGAAGCCGAGCAGGGCCCAGGCATCGCGCCGTTTGCGTTCGGTGTCGTAGTCGCGAAGCGTGGGGACGGGGGGTGGCGTCGTCAGCATCTCCTCAGCAGCGGCCGTCACTCCGCGGTCGGTCGTATCGACCATCCACAACAGTTGCGGCCGAGTCATCCCACCCGCGATCCCATCGAGCGCGCCGACCTTCACCAGCAGGCGGATATCGTCGGGTGCCATGGCGCTGCGGGTGCGGAGGTCGGCGAGCGAGGTGAAGGGACCGCTCGTGTCGCGCGTGGCGAGCAGCTGGTCGGCGCCCTCCCGCGACAATCCCTTCACGAACATCAGCCCGACGCGCATCCCCTCGCGGTGGCCGGTGCAGCGCCACGCACTGGCATTCACGCAGGGGGGCAGGATGGCGACCCCCATGCGCCGCGCCTCGGCGACATAGGCAAAGCTGCGGTAGAAGCCGCCCTCATTCGAGAGCACGGCCGCGATGAACTCGGCGGGATGATTGGCGCGCAGGTAGGCGCTCTGCTGCGCCACCTGGATGTAGGAGCAGGAGTGGCCCTTGCAGAAGGAGTAGCCGGAGAAGGAGAGCACCATCTCCCAGACGGTGATGATGCTGGCCTCGTCGCGCCCGTGCGCCCGCGCGCCGCGCACGAACTCCTCGAAGTAGGCGGCGAGCTGCTTCCCCGGGCGCTTCTTCGCGAGCGCCTTGCGGAGCCCGTCGGCGGCCGACCAGTCGAGTCCGGCGAAGGCATGGGCGACATTCACCACGTCTTCCTGGTACACCATCACGCCGAACGTCTCGGCGAGGGTGTCGCGCAGGGAGGGATGCAGCGGCTCGTACTCCATGCCGTACAGCCGTTCGAGGTATTGCTGGATGAAGCGATTGGCTGCGGGGCGGATGATGCTGGTGTTGAGCACCAGCAACTCGAACGACTCGGCCTGGCTCTTCAGGTTCAGCATGCGGCTCGCGGGCGACTCGGTGTAGAAGACGCCGAGCGTGTCGCCGGTGCGGAAGAGGGCGCGCGTTGCGGGATCGTTGCCGGCCTGCTGCGAGGTGTAGTCGAGTTGCACGCCGGTGTTGACGTGGACCATCGCGATCGCATCGCGGATCACCGCGAGCGAGCGGTTGCCGAGGAGGTCGATCTTCACGAGCCCGGCGTCTTCGGCGCCGTCCTTCTCGAACTGGATCACCGGGACGGTCAGGTCGGGGGCGTCGGCGAGCCGCTTCGCGGCGGGCTCGAGCGGCACCACGTCGGTGAGCGCGCCGGGGACGATCACCACGCCGCCCGGATGCAGCGAGAGATGCCGCGGCGTGCCGACCAGGCTGTCGGCCAGCGTGGTGATCCGGTCCCATCCCTGCGGCAGCCGCATCCCGCGGAAGTTGGGATGCGAGGCGAGCAGTTCGTTGACGGGCTCGCCGCTGCCGAAGTGCGGAATGCGCCGGGTGATGTCGCGGATCTCGGCGGCCGGCCGGCCGAACACCTTGGCGACCTCGCGCAGCGCGCCGGCGAGGCGGAGGCAGTTGTGGTTGGCGACCATCGCGGCGCGCGGGCGTGGATGCTTGCGGAAGACCCACGCGAGGATCCGGTCGCGTTCGTCCCAGGGGAAGTCGAGGTCGATGTCGGGCGGGTCGCGCCGCGCCGGATTGAGAAAGCGCTCGAAGAGGAGCCCCGCGCCGAGCGGCTCGACGTGGGTGATGCCGAGGCAGTAGGAGACGATCGAGTTGGCGACCGAGCCGCGGCCGCAATGGGTCGGGCCGTGGAGAACGATGTCGCGGACCACCAGGAAATAGTCGGCGAAGCCCTTCATGCCGATGATGGCGAGCTCGTGCTCGAGTCGATCGCGCGTGACCGGCGCGATGGTGCCGTAGCGACGCAGCGCCCCTTCGTAGGCGAGCGAGCGCAGTTGCTGCAAGGCGTCACTGGCCTCGGCATGCCGGGGCGCGATGGTGCGGCCGATCGGGATGCGATACTGACAGCGCTCGGCGATCACGGCCGCGGCGGCGAAGGCCTCGGGGACATCGGGGAAGTGGCGTTCGAGATCGGCGGCGGGGCGGAGCCAGGCGTCGCGGGGGGATCCTGGTAGGGGCGCAGCATGCTGCGCCCTACGCCGCCCGCTGCGCCCGTACACCGGTGCCCCCGCCCGCGCCGTCCTCTGCCAGCGTGCTGCTGCCATGGATCGCCTGGATCAGCCGGTGGCGGTTCCAGTCCTCGGCATGCGCCATCACCACGCCGCCGGTGAC
The DNA here is from genome assembly GCA_016720805.1 of Gemmatimonadota bacterium. Lineage (NCBI taxonomy): Bacteria > Pseudomonadati > Gemmatimonadota > Gemmatimonadota bacterium. Next base: position 259,807 of record JADKJZ010000014.1, read on the forward strand.
GACGGCGGGGATGCCGAGGCGGCGGGCGGCGGCGAGGACGGCGTGGCGATCTGGGCCCGGACGCAACTCGGCGCAGAGGCCGGCGGGGCCGGAGAGCTTCACCAACCGCTCGAGCAGCGCGACGTCCTGCGTGATGACGGTGAGGCCCTCGCGATCGACGGCGAGTTGTGCGGAGAGGGCGAGGTCGGGGTCCCAGTGCACTGCGCTCACGGCGCGGCCCAGCGTGCCCCAGCCGCGGGCATCTTCGGCGAGGATCACCGCGTCCTGGCCGTTGGCCACGAGGTGGGCACCGAGGATCGGGCGGATGCCGGCAGCCTCGCACGCCTTCTGGAACTCCACGGCGCCGTAGACGCCGTTGGTGTCGGTCAGCGCGAGGGTGCGGTACCCTCGGCGTGCGGCGGCCTCGACCAGGACCTCCGGCGAAGAGACGCCGAGGCCGAAGGAGAACCAGGAGTGGACGTGCAGGTGGGTGAACATGCAGGTCGTAGGTCGTAAGTCGTAAGTCGTAAGTCATATGCGTTTAGCCTACGACCTATGACTGATGACCTATGACCCTTCGCTCATCGCTCGCCGCAACACTGCACCAATCGGACAGTCCCCAACGTGCGCCCCCGGCAGCCGCCCGATGCTCATCAGGAACTCGCCGACGATCTCGCCGCCCATGAACTTGAATTCGCGCTTCATGAGCTTGACCCACTGCGGCTTGTCGAGAGGACCCTGCGCGTCGAGCCACGCCGCGAAGGAACCATGCTCGGCGATCAGGGCCACCACGCGCTGCGCGTTGTGGATGGCGGCGTCGACCTTCAGGCGGTTGCGGATGATGCCGGCGTCGGCGAGGAGGCGCGCGCGTTCGGTCTCGCCATAGGCGGCGACGACGTGCGGATCGAAACCGTCGTAGGCACGCCGGAACCCCTCGCGCTTCTTCAGGATGGTCTCCCACGACAGCCCGGCCTGATTGATTTCGAGAATGAGGCGCTCGAAGAGGCCGGCATCGTCGCGGAGCGGGAAGCCGTACTCGGTGTCGTGGTAGGAGCCGTGGACGGGATGGCCGGGGGCGATGGTGCAGTAGGACATGGGAAACCGCAGGATGATGGATGATGGATCATCGATGGTCGATCATCGATCATCGATGGTCGATGGGGTTGACCCGAATATACACCGAAGCTACATTCCTGCCAGTTGGTTCGGTGCAGACGCCGGATCGCAGGAGACGGGATCTCGAGTGCGGGTTGGAGCCTCCGCTTGGGGTCGGGTCGCCTGCGATTCCGGCGTTTTCGTTGCATCACTTAACGTTGCGCCGCTGCCGCCGTCCTTGGGGCATGCCCACCCAATCCATCGTTCGAGCGGCGCGCCGCGCCTCCTGCTGGTCGTTGCTCCTCGTCATCCTGGCGGGATGCGGCAGCGACGGCACTCCCACCACCTCCGAATCGCCGGTCGCGGTCGTCACTCCACCGCCAGCTCCGACGCCGGTCACGTTCGCCGGGGTGACCGCCGCATTGACGATCAATCCGGCACAGCTCCCCAACTACGCGGCGCCGGCACTTCCGCCACACTATGCCGGGCTGATCGGGAGCAACACCGACAATGGCCGCAACGCGCCGATCACCGACGCGGGGGCAACGCTTGGGCGGGTCCTCTTCTACGATCGGCAACTGAGCATCAACAACACCAAGTCGTGTGCGTCGTGCCATGCCCAAGCCAGCGGCTTCGGCGACGAGGCCCAACTGTCGGTGGGCTTCGAGGGTGGCCTCACCAGTGCCCACTCGATGCGGCTGGTCAACGCCCGCTTCTACGGCCCCGGCAACTTCTTCTGGGATCGTCGCGCGCCCACGCTTGAGGCGCAGACGATCGAGCCGATCCAGAACGCGGTCGAGATGGGCTTCGATGCCACGCACGGCGGCCTCGTCGCGGTGAACGCACGGCTGCAGGGACTCGCCTACTATCGCGAGTTGTTCGCCCTGGTCTATGGCGACTCGACCGTCACCACCGACCGGATGCAACGCGCCATCGCACAGTACGTGCGCAGCATCATCTCGACGTCGAGTCGGTGGGACACGGGGTACGCGCAGGTCTTCAATCCGGGACTGCCGGATCGCGGCGTCAACACGCCGATCCCGACCTTCACGGCGCAGGAGAACCGCGGCCGCGAACTTTTCTTCACCGCGCCGCCCCAGGGCGGGGCCGGGTGCGTCGCCTGTCATGTGGCGCCGACCTTCGCGCTCGCCGGGAATTCGCTCAGCAACGGCCTCGATGCCGGCGAGACGCGGATCTTCAAGTCGCCCTCGCTCAAGAACAGCGGCGTGCCCGGGCGCTTCATGCACGACGGACGCTTCAGCACGCTCGATCAGGTGGTGGCGCACTACAACAACGGAGTGCAGGACGGACCGGCGCTCGACCAGCGCCTCCGCGGCCCCGGCGGCACGCCACTGCGCCTCAACCTGAACGCTGGCGATCGCGCGGCGCTGGTGGCCTTCCTGCAGACGCTGACGGATACGCAGCTGGCGGGAGATGCGAAGTTCGGGGATCCGTTCAAGAGATGAACGGTGAACAGTGAACGGGGCTGGTGAAAGGTCAACCGTGAAACGGTGGCCACTCGCTGGCTCCCGTTTCACGTCTCACCTTTCACGCTGGATCCCGTTCACCGTTCACCGCTCACCCCCCAGCTTTCGCTGCCTCATTCAACTTCTGCAGCCCCGCGTCAATCGCCTGATTCGGCGTGCGCAGCCCACGATGGCACGTCATGCAGGTCACCTGCGCCGCGCCCGACATCTGCATCTTCGGGATGTGCTCGCCGTTGATGGAGTTGACCATCGTCTGCATGATCCGCGCGCGCGACTTGTTCTGGCGCGATTCGTCGGCCCAGCTACCAGCGACATGGCAGGTGGTGCATTGCGCGGTCAGCGCGTTGGAGTAGTTCTCCATCGTGGTGAGCACCTCGGCCGCGGTCTTCCCCTTCAGCACCTGAATGTTCTTGAAGACCACCTCGGCGGGCTCGTTCTCGCGGCCGGCGATCGTCGCGGCAACCGTCTTCAGCACGCCGGCGCGGAGCTTGATCAGCGAGTCGGGTGATGGGCGCGGACCGCCGCGACCTCCACCAGGACCGGGCTGTCCGGGCGCGGGCGTGGGCGCGGGCGCGGCCGTCGCGCCACTCCCTGGCGTCGGTGTCGTGGCCGGTGTTTGATGGCAGGCGACGAGAAGTGCCGTTGCGGCAAGGGCAGTCAAGGCGGTGCGCGAAGACACCATGGCATGGCTCCGAACGAGGGAAGTGGGTGATCCGAGGAACGATGGCGACCCACCAATGTACCGCGCCAAGGCGGCCCGGCACCTACCGCGGTCGCGGGTGGGCGCAGTAGCCTTGGGGATGCCCACTGCGTCAGCCGCCCGTCACGCCACCGTGGCCGATTTGTCGGAGATCCTCCGCGTCGTGAATCTCGCCTACCAGGTTGAGCAATTCTTCATCGATGGCGACCGGATCGAACCCGCGGAACTGCTGGAGCGCTTCTCGCGCGCCGAGGCCGAATTCCTGGTCGTAGAGCGGGCCGACGGCGAGGGCCTCGCCGCCGCGGTGCACTTCGAGAACCGCGGCGATCATGGCTGGTTCGGGCTCCTCGCCGTCGACCCCGCTGGCCAGGGCGCGGGCCATGCGCGCACCCTGCTGGCCGCCATGGAGGCGCGCTGCCTCCAGCTCGGCCTCCCCAGGCTCCAGCTCGAGATGGTCGACCTGCGGCGGGAACTGCCGGCGTTCTATGCGAAGTTTGGCTTTGCCGAGATGGCGCGGAAGCCGTTCCCGGATGCCGGGAAGCTGAGACGGCCGGCGGAGATGATTGTGATGGGGAAGCAGGTGAACGGTGAACGGTGGACGGGAACCAGGTGAAACGTGAGAGGTGAAACGGGGGCCCGTAATGCGGGCACGTTTCACTTCTTACGTCTCACGTCTCGTTGTCACCGTTCACCGTTCACTTATCTGTTACACCCTGAAACCCACTCCCCGTCCTCTCCGTAGTCCCCGCATGACCCGGTTGCCCCTGAACGTCCGCTACCTGCTGCAGTTTGCCGCCCTCTCTTTTCTCTGTCTCGGGGCGCACGAACTCGTCCACCACCTCGCCGTGCGTCTGACCTGCGGCACGTGGGGGACGATGAGCTTCTGGCAGTTCCAGCGGCCGGCGGGTTGCTCCGCGACCGGGGTTTCCCTCCTTGCCACGCTCGCCGGGCCGCTGCTGACCTGGCTGCTGATCTGGGGCGGCCGCGCGATGATCCATCATGGCGAGGCGCGCGCGGGTGTCACGCTCATCCTGGCCAACCTGCCGCTGGCGCGCGTCGTGACGGTGCTGATTCGCGGCGGCGATGAAATGGTGGTTGCCCGCGCCTTTGCCCCGGGCAACGTCCTCTGGCTGCCGATGCTGGCGTTGACCCTGCTGCTCTTCTGGCCGCCCGTCCTCACGGCCTATCGTGCGCTGCAACACAGCAACCGACTGCAGCTGCTCGCGGCGTTTCTGGTGCTGCCCCTGTTCTGGGACATGCTGCTCAAGCGCGTCTGGTTGAGCGCGGTCTTCGCGAGTCACCCGGCGACCGTTGCCGGCATCCCCGAGGTCTTCCTCGCGGCCGTGGGCGTGGCGATCCTGCTCCTGGTGTTGCTTCGGCGACCGGCGCCCGCACCGCAGCTCGCCCGCGCGATGATCTCGCAGGAGACCTTCGCCATCTCGGGGGCGTGGAAGGTGAAGTAGCTTCCCTCCATGCGAGCCGTCCTCCTTCCCGATCTTGCCCTCGTCGAGCGCCCCGCACCGCGCCCCGACGAGGGCGAGTTGCTGGTATCCGTGCGCGCGGCCGGGCTCAATCGGGCCGACCTGTTGCAACGTCTCGGCCGCTACCCCGCGCCGCCAGGGTGGCCCACGGACGTCCCCGGGCTCGAATACGCCGGCGTCGTCACGGCGCTCGGCGAGGGTGTCACCCGCTTCGCCATCGGCGATCGGGTGATGGGCCTCGTCGGCGGCGGTGCGATGGTGGAGCAACTCACCATCCACGAGGCGGAGGCGATCCGAGTCCCCGATCGACTCCGCGACGTCGAGGCGGCCGCCGTCCCCGAGGCCTTCCTCACGGCGTGGGATGCGCTGGTGGTGCGCGGTCGAGCGGAGCGAGGTGACCGCGTGCTCATGCACGCGATCGGCAGCGGGGTCGGCACCGCCGCGCTGCAGTTCGCGCCACTCCTCGGCATCACGATGGTCGGCACGTCGCGCACGCCTGAGAAGCTCGAGCGGTGCATCGCGCTCGGACTGCACCACGGCGTGCTCACCACCGACGAGGACTGGCCCACGGCCGTCGGCGCGCCGGTCCAGTTGATCATCGACACCCTTGGTGCGAAGGCCCTCGCCGCCAACCTCGGCCTGCTCGCGCCGCTCGGCCGGTTGGTGGTGCTGGGGACGATGACGGGAAGCGAGACGACCATCGACCTCGGCGTCGTGTTGCGCAAACGCCTCTCCATCATCGGGACGGCGATGCGCAACCGCGGTGCCGCGGAGCGGCGGGTCCTCATGGCGCGCTTCGCGGCGGAGGTGTTGCCGCATCTCGCCGGCGGCGCACTGACGCCCCTGGTCGAGGCCGTGGTGCCGATGACCGAGGCCGCGCGCGGCTACGATCTGCTGGCCGGCAACGGCACCTTCGGGAAGGTGGTGCTGGCCTGGTGACCAGTGACCAGTGACCAGTGACCCGTGACCCGTGAAACGTGAAACGTGCGCCGACGTGGGACCCGTCTCACGTCTCACGTCTCACGACTTACCCCCGTTGACACCTCCCGTCCTGTACCACAGATTTCCCGAACAAACACCGAATCAACCTCCCCGTTTCCGCCCCGGAGTCGTCATGCTCGCCCCAGGTCTCGTTGCGCAGCTGGAGTCCACCCGCAAGTTCTTCGGCACCACCACCTCGATCTTCGAGGAGGCCGATGCCGGCTATTCGCCGACCGCCGAGATGTACACGGTGGCCGGGCAGGTGGCGCACGCCGCCGACACGCTCGACTGGTTCGTCGACGGGGCGTTGGGCAAGGGATGGGACATGGACTTCGAGGCGTCGATCGCGCGCGCCAAGACGCCGCGCACGCTGGCCGAGGCGCGGGAGATGCTCGACCGCGCCTTCTCGCGTGCCATTTCCGTCGTGGGCTCCGCTTCCGATGCGACGTTGCTCGAGGCGATCCCCAATGATCCGATCCTCGACGGCGCCCCGCGGATGGCGGTGATCAGCGCGATCGTCGATCACACGGCGCATCATCGGGGTTCGTTGGCGGTGTATGCGCGGCTGCTCGGGAAGGTGCCGCCGATGCCGTACGCCTGAGGGGAGTCGTTAGCGGTCGTAGGTCGTAGGTCGTAGGTCGGGCGTGGTCGTGGTCGTAAGACGTGAAGGTGAACGGAGACCCGATTGCGACCACGCACCCACTCACTTCCTGGTCACTCGTCACTCGTCACTCGTTTCACTCGGTCCAGCGCCCGCTGCAGTGCCGCCGCCTTCGGCGCGGCACAGAGCTCCTCGCTCGGCCACAGTTCGAGTTGTCCGCCGCCGTCGTGCAGGTTGGTTGCCGTGAGGACCAGGCTGCGCACGGCGATGCGTCGGGTGAGGGCGGCATCGAGGGCGCGGCAGGCGGCGCGCCAGAGGTCGCTGTCGAGCGGTGAGGCATCGACGCCGATGGCACGTTCGGCGATGGTGTCGTCGGCGTGACGGACCGTGACCAGCAGGCGTCCGGCCATCAACCGGCGGGCACGCAACCGCCGGCCAATCTCTTCGGCGAGTGGCCGGAGGATGGCGGCCAGCGCCTGACGGTCGTTGGTGTCGGTGGCGAGTTCGTGTGTGAGCCGGAGTGCCGCCTGCACTTCGGGGGAGAGGACCGGGCGCGGATCGATGCCGTGCGCGTGCCGATGCAGCGTCCCGCCCGCCGCCCCGAAGGCCACGCGCAGCGGTGTCTCGCCGATCGCTGCCACCTCGCCGATCCGCTCGAGGTGATAGTCGTCGAGCCGACGCCGCACCAGCTCCGGCACCTCCGGCAGCAACCCCACCGGCTCCGGGGCGAGGAAGGCGGCCTCGTAGCCCGCGGCCACCGCCCAGATGTCGGCACCGGCCTCGCGCTTCACCACCGTCGCCGCACTCTCGCTCACCAACTTGTTGATCGCCACGCCGACGGCCAGCGGCAACGAGAGGCGCTCGCGCACCGTCCGCTCGATCCGACGCGCCACCTCGACGGCCGGGCCGAAGAGTCGCTCGGTGCCGGTGAGGTCGAGATAGGCATGCCCCCATCCGCGCGGCTCGATCACCGGCGCCACTTCGGCCAGGATCGTGTGCAGCGCCGCGTGCGCCTTGGCATAACGGCCCGGGGTGGGCGGCCGGACGATCAGGTCGGGGCAGATCCGCCTGGCCAGCGCCACTGCCATCCCCGGCGCGATCCCGGCCAGCCGCGCCTCGGCGCTGACTGCTTGCACCACCGCCCGGTCGGCTGCCAGTGGAGCGATGGCCATGGGCCGCCGCCGCAACTGCGGGTCGCGGAGCACCTCGAGGGTGGTACAGAAGGCGGGCGGATCGACGAAGAGGATGGTGCGCATATTGGGATACCGAATATACACCGAAAGCGATGGTCGTTAGGCGTTGGTCGTTAGTCATTAGGTCATAGGTCATAGGTCGAAGGTGCGTCACGGCGCGGCCGGGACCGCTATTCTCTGGACTTTCGACTTACGACCCTAACGACCAACGACTAACGACTAAGGACTCAGCATCCTCGCCCCCCTCCTCGTCACCACCTACTACCGCCTCCGGATCGCCGGTGGCACGGTCCCTCGTCAGGGGCCGGTGTTGCTGGTGGCCAATCATCCCAATTCGCTGCTCGATCCGATGGTGGTGCTGACGGCGGCAGGGCGCCCGGTGCGCTTCCTGGCGAAGGCACCGCTGTGGGATGACCCGAAGACGGCGTGGCTCGTGAAGCTCGGGCGGGCGATTCCGGTCTACCGCGCGAGCGATGATCCGACCAAGCTGGCGCGCAACGCGACGATGTTCGACGCGGTGCATGCGGCACTCGCGGCGGGTGATGCGGTCGGGCTCTTTCCCGAGGGGATCTCGCACAGCGAGCCGTCGATCACCCCGCTCAAGACCGGGGCGGCGCGCATCGCGCTCGGCGCGGCCCCGATGATCGGCGGGGCCTTCCCGATCATCGCGGTGGGCCTGGTCTTCCGCGAGAAGGAGATCTTCCGCTCCGAGGGGCTCGCGCTGGTGGGCGAGCCGATCGCGTGGGAGGACCTCGCCGCACGCGGAGTGCGCGATGCCGACGCGGTGCGCGAACTGACCGAGCGCATCGACGCGGCGATCCGGCAGCAGACGCTCAACCTGGCCCAGTGGGAGGACGCGCCGCTGGTCGATGGCGCGATGGAGATCTGGGAGGCGGAGCAGCGGGCGGTGCCGGAACCGGCGGAGCGCATCGCCCGGCTGGCCGCGACGACGCGGATCCTCGCGGAGGTGCGCGCCGAGCCGGAGGCGACGACGGAGGCACTGGCGCGTGAGGTGACTGCGCACGTGCGACGACTCACGCGGCTCGGTCTGCGGCCGGCCGATCTCGGGCTCGACACGGCGGGGCGGACGGCGGTGGGATGGGCCACGCTGCGCATCCCGCTGCTGTTGCCACCGTGGATCGCGGTGGCCGTCGTCGGCTGGCTGCTCTTCGTGGTGCCGTACCAGCTCACCGGCGTGGTGGTCGATCGCTTCACGCTGGAGCGCGACACCCGATCCAGCTGGAAGTTGTTGATCGGCGCGGCGCTCTATGCCATGTGGGTGGTGGCGCTGGCGATCGCCGCAGGAGTGTGGCTCGGCTGGTGGTTCGCTGCCGTGACGGTCCTGCTGGTGCCGGTGATTGGCCTGGCCGGCCTGCTGGTGCGCGAGCGGTGGCACGGCGCCTGGACCGATGTCCGCCGGTGGGCGTTGCTGCGCTCTCGCCGTAGATTGGTGGAGACGCTCCGCCAGACGCAGCACCATCTCGGTCGCCGCCTCGACCAACTCTTCACGCAACATCCCCCGCGAGGTTCCCGATGACCGCAGCCACGGTGGCCACGCCGGACGGTCAGGATTCGCCCAAGGTCATCTGGTCGTGGGCGCTCTATGACTGGGCCAACTCGGCATTCACCACACTGGTGGTGACCTTCATCTACGCCACCTACTTCACCAAGGCGATGGCGCCGGACGAAGTCACCGGCACGGCATGGTGGTCGCGCGGTGTGGCAATCAGTGCGCTGCTGACGGCGTTGATCTCGCCGCTGCTCGGGGCCGCGGCCGACCGGAGCGGGGCACGCAAGCGCTTCCTCGCGCTCGCCACGGCGATCTGCATCGCCGCGACGGTGGCACTCGCCTTCGTTGCACCGGGGATGCCGAACGCGGGGATGATCGCGCTGACGCTGTTCATCATCGCCGAAGTGGCCTTCGAGTCGGGCAACGTCTTCTACAACGCCTTCCTGCCGACGATCGCCTCGTCGGAGCGGATCGGTCGTGTCTCCGGCTACGGCTGGGGCCTCGGCTACGTCGGCGGCCTGGTCTGTCTCGCCATCGCGCTGGTCGGCTTCGTGCAGCCCGAGGTGCCGTGGTTCGGGATGAGCAAGGAGGCGGGATGGAACATCCGCGCCACCAGCCTCCTCGCCGCCGGCTGGTTCCTCGTCTTCTCGATTCCAATCTTCCTCAATGTGCCCGAGAAGCAGATTCCCAACGCGACGATCTCGCTGCGCGCCGCGATCGCCGAGCTCGGGCAGACGGCGCGCGACATTGCGCGGTACCGGGAGATCGTCCGCTTCCTGGTGGCGCGGCTGATCTTCAACGACGGCCTGGTGACGGTATTCGCCTTCGGTGGCATCTACGCCGCGGGGACGTTCGGAATGACCTTCGCCGACGTGATCCTCTTCGGTGTGGCGCTCAACGTGGCCTCCGGCCTGGGCGCCTTTCTCTTCGGCTTCGTCGACGACAAGATCGGTGGCAAGCGGACGGTGCTCTGGTCGCTGGTGGCGCTCACGCTGGCGACGGCGCTGGCGGTGTGGGCACCGACGCGGAATTGGTTCTGGGTCGCCGGCATCCTGATCGGCATCTTCGTCGGGCCGAACCAGTCGGCGTCGCGGTCGCTGATGGCGCGCTTCGTCCCGAGCAAGCATCAATCGGAGTTCTTCGGCTTCTTCGCCTTCTCGGGGAAGGCGACGGCGTTCATGGGCCCGCTCCTGCTCGGCCTGGCGACCACGCAGTTCGGCTCACAGCGGGCGGGCGTGGCGACCGTGATCCTCTTCTTCGTGATCGGCGGCGTGATCCTCGCCTCGGTCAGCGAGGCGAAGGGGATCGCGGCGGCGCGCGAGAGCGATGCGGTCAACGCCGGTTGATGATCCGCCGTATCACTAGGTAGTACCCCCGCAGATGATTCCTCGTTCTCACTGGAGCACTCGCGTGTCCATTACACGTTGGTCGGCGCCTTCGTTGGCGCTCCTGCTCGTTCCCGCTGCGCTTTCCGCGCAGGCCAAAGTCAACCAGTATGGCTACCCGGAGAAGCACGCTCCGCAGCCGACGGCTGCGGCAATCTCGGTCGCCGACCTGATGACCCGCCTCTACATCTTCGCCGACGACTCGATGATGGGTCGCCAGGTCGGACGCCCGGGCAACATGCAGGGCACCAACTACATCGCGGGCGAACTGAAGCGCCTCGGCATCAAGGCCGCTGGTGAGAACGGCGGCTACTTCCAGGTGCTGCCGTACCTGCAGCGGAAGTTCACCGAGCAGTCGGCAATGACGGTCGGCGGCGCCATGCTGCGCTTCGGCGTCGACTTCGCCCCGGTTCCGGGAGCGCGCGCGCCGAAGTCGATCGACAACGCGACGGTGATCTACGGCGGGATCGCCGGCGACACCGCGCAGCAGATCAGCGCGGCGCAGGCGGCCGGCAAGGTCGTCGTCCTCGCGGCGGCCCGTCCGCTCGCGGCGTCGCCGATTGCCGGTGGCCCTGGCGGGCGCGGTGGCTTCGGTGGCGGTGCCGCCGGTGGCAACACGCGCTTTGCGGGGGCCGTGGCGGTGATCACGGCGGACCTCGATCCGCTGAGCCCGGCTGCGCGCGCCATGATCAACGAGCCGCCTGCAGCGTACTCGGCGGCCGATGCCAAGACCACCGTCGTGGCGGGCGACGTGATCGTCAACACCAAGGGCCAGCTCGGCGTGGTGCGTGGCGACAAGGTGATCGGCGGGACGTTGCCGGCCGGGATGACGCCGGCGACGATCCGCGCCTGGAATGACTCGGTTGCGCGCGCGGACTCGATCGCACGTGCCGGTCGCGCGCGGGCGCCGGTGGGGCGGCGGGTGGCCGTGGCGCGGCGGGTGGCCGTGGTGGTGCGGGCGGCTTGCGCGGGGCTGCGCCGAGCACGGAAGCTCCGGCCGCGAACATTCGCGTGACGATTGCTGCGGCCGAGAAGCTGCTCGGTGGCAAGGTGCTGGCGGGCTTGCCGCTCGGCACCACGGGCGCGACCGTGTCGGCCAAGCTCGACTTCTCCGAGAAGTGGACCGACTACGGCCGCAACGTGGTCGCGATCGTCCCGGGCTCCGACCCGAAGCTCAAGAACCAGTATGTCGTGATTGGCGCCCACAACGACCATGTCGGTTATCGCCAGGGTGGGCTGGACCATGACTCGTTGCGTGTCGCGGCCCAGATCCGTCTGCGTGCCTCGATGGCGAGCGGCGACCTCCTGCCGTTGACGCCTGATCAGGCGACGTCGCTGCCGAAGGTCAACGTCGATTCGCTCCGGAAGGTTCGCCCGGCGCGCCCCGACTCGATCAACAACGGCGCCGATGACGACGGCTCGGGTTCGATGGCGCTGCTCGAGATCGCCGAGAACATCCAGGCGATGAAGGTGAAGCCGAAGCGCTCGATCGTCTTCGTCTGGCACGCCGCGGAAGAAGCGGGGATGTTCGGGTCGCGCGCCTTCTCGTCGAACCCGACGGTGCCGGTCGACTCGATCGCGGCACACATCAACATCGACATGATCGGTCGCGGTCGGGCCGAAGACGTGATCGGTGGCGGCGACACCTACACCGGCATCCTTGGCGCCTACCGGCTTTCAAAGGAGTTCGGTGACCTGGTCTACAGCACCAACAAGACCAGCGCCAGCAAGCTGGTCCTCGACGATCGCTTCGACGACCCGACCCTCGGCACGCTCGTCAACGGCGTCACCAAGTGGCCGGGCTACAACAATCTCTACGGCCGCAGCGACCATGCGCGCTACGCCGAGAAGTGCATCCCGATCGTCTTCTTCTTCACCGGGCTGCACGGCGACTACCACCAGGTCACCGACGAACCGCAGTACATCGACTATCCGCACTACTCGCGGATCGCCAACCTGATTCGCGATGTCGCGGTGGCGGCGGGCAATGTCAGCAAGCGGCCGGCGTTGGATGGGATGTGCGTACGGAGATAGTCGATGATCGATGATCGATGGTCGATGATGGATGATGGATGATGGATGATGGATGATGGATGATGGATGGTCGATGGTCGTAAGACGTGAGAGGTGAAACGTGTCCCGCGAGGGGAACCGTTTCACCTTTCACGTTTTACCGTTCACCGTTCACCGTTCACCGTTCACCCCTCACCCCTCACCCCTCACCCCTCACCCCTCACCCCTCACCCCTCAAACAGCGCAAGCTGCCCTGCTCCCGGGCTCGGCGTCCGCAACTCCTCTTCGCGTCGCATCCCTTCGCGCGGGTCGTAGCCGAGGCGATCCATCAGGGTGCGGAGGCGGGCGTTGAGCGCATCGGCATAGGGCTTGGTGACACCGCGGCGATCGCCGTAGTGCTCGCGATAGCGGTGGGCCAGCAGCGGACGATGGCGGAGCAGCCAGGGGAGGAGGGTGTGCCGGGTGGCGGGCCCGAGGCGGAGCGGTCCGCCGCCGGCCCAGTTGGCGCCGGCCTCTCGGGCGGCGGCGAGCAGGGTGCCGAGGGTGACGGTGTCGTCGGTGAGGCCGGGGAGGATCGGAGCGATCAGCAGCCCGACGGGCACGCCAGCGTCTGCGAGTCGTCGCGTGGCACCGAGGCGCGCCTTCGGGGTTGGCGTACGTGGCTCGAGCTGTCGCAGGAGGGCGGCATCGAGGGCGGCGAGCGAGATGTGGATCGAGACGCGATGGCGCAACGCGAGCTCGGCGAGCAGCGTCGCGTCGCGTGCCACCAGCGCCGACTTGGTGATGATCGTGAGGTGGAGGCCACGGTACTCGGCGAAGACCTCGAGCAGCGCGCGCGTCAGCTTGAAGCGCCGCTCAGCGGGCTGGTACGGATCGGTCGCGGAACCGATCACGATCGGGAGCCCATCGAGGCGCGCCGGGTGGAGGTCGCGACGGAGCAGGGCGGCGGCGTCTTCCTTCACGAGGATCCGCCGCTCGAACGCTTGGGCCGAAGGGAGCGTGGCCGCCTCGCGCGCGGCTGGTAGCGGTGGGCGCTGGTTGGCGGCGCGGTCGATCGTCCAACGGTGCGTCTCGCGGGCGTAGCAGTACGCGCAGCCGAATTCACAGCCGACGTACGGATTCAGCGACCAGAACCGCATCCCGGTGGCGGCGGGTGGATTGAGGATGCCTCGCGCATCGAGGGAGAGGTAGCGGGTGGTGGTGCCGCGGGTGCCGAGGGCGGTGAAATGTTGCACCATGCCTCAGACGCACCGACTCCAGCCGCATGCCACGCAGGTCTGACACCGGGCACTTCGCGCGATCGGCCCCTGACACTCGGGACAGCTGGCGGGGAGGGTCGAGTCGGCCCGCGTCGTCTCGGCGGCGGGGAGCGGCTGGAAGGTGGTGGGGGCCAGGGCGCCCCGGACGACGGTGGCGAGTGGGAGATTCATGACGGCCTCAGCTTCGGTGTTTATTCGGCTTGGTGTACCGAATATACGCCGAAGTTGAAATTCGTCAAATGGGGAGTTAAGATATCGTATTTAAGGCTCGAATGGGGAGCTTTTAATTCCCAGTTCTCATCTTGAATCCTCAACCATACATTGGAAAACGACCCGTCAGCAGATGACTCACCCTCGCTCGATGCTGAGGGCGAGGTCCGGTCTTTCCATTTTCTCGTCGAGGTGTCCGGATGGATCAATCCAGTCGATATGCCGATCTCAGCCTCCGCGAGGCAGACCTCGTCGCCGGCGGCCAGCACATTCTCGTGGCGTACAAGATGAAGCCGAAGGCAGGGCACCCCTACCTCACTGCGGCTGCCCATTTCGCGGCAGAATCCTCGACGGGGACGAACGTCGAGGTGGCCACCACCGATGACTTCACGCGCGGCGTCGACGCACTGGTGTATCACATCGACGAGGCCACCGAGGAGATGCGGATCGCCTATCCGCTGGCCCTCTTCGACCGCAACATCACCGATGGCCGGATGATGCTGGTCTCGTTCCTCACCCTGGCGATCGGCAACAACCAGGGGATGGGCGACATCGAGTACGGCAAGATCTACGACTTCTACGTGCCCGAACGCGCGATCCAGCTCTTCGACGGACCGTCGAAGGACATCTCCGACTTGTGGCGCATTCTCGGACGCCCGGTCAAGGACGGCGGCTTCATCGTCGGCACGATCATCAAGCCGAAGCTCGGCCTGCGGCCGCAGCCGTTCGCGACGGCGGCCTACGAATTCTGGCTGGGCGGCGACTTCATCAAGAACGACGAACCGCAGGGGAACCAGGTCTTCTCGCCGATGCGCCAGACGATCCCGCTGGTGGCGGACGCGATGCGTCGGGCGATGGACGAGACCGGTCAGCCGAAGCTCTTCTCGGCCAACATCACCGCGGACGATCACTACGAGATGTGCGCCCGGGCCGACTTCATTCTCGAGACCTTCGGGCCCGATGCCGACAAGGTGGCCTTCCTGGTGGACGGCTTCGTCGGCGGACCCGGCATGATCACCACGGCGCGTCGGCAGTATCCCAACCAGTATTTGCATTACCACCGCGCCGGCCACGGCATGGTGACATCGCCGCAGTCGAAGCGCGGCTACGACTCCTATGTCCTGGCCAAGATGAGCCGGCTGCAAGGGGCTTCGGGTGTGCACGTCGGGACGATGTCGTTCGGCAAGATGGAAGGCACCGCGGACGACCGGGACATCGCCTACATCA
This sequence comes from Gemmatimonadota bacterium, assembly GCA_016720805.1. Lineage (NCBI taxonomy): Bacteria > Pseudomonadati > Gemmatimonadota > Gemmatimonadota bacterium. The sequence continues at coordinate 274,928 of JADKJZ010000014.1, forward strand.
TCGAACGCGATGAATTTCAGGGACCGGCCTACCACCAGCGCTGGTACGGCATGAAGCCCACGACGCCGATCATCTCCGGCGGCATGAACGCGGTGCGGATGGCCGGCTTCTTCGAGAACCTCGGCCACGGCAACGTGATCACGACCGCGGGCGGCGGCTCGTATGGGCACCTCGATTCGCCAGCGGCCGGCGCACGCTCGATGCGTCAGGCGTATGACGCCTGGAAGGCCGGGGTGTCGCTGCTCGAATATGCGCGGACGCACCACGAATTGGCGCGAGCCTTTGAGTCGTTCCCCGGCGACGCCGACCGGCTCTTTCCGACCTGGCGACAGACGCTCGGCGTGGGGCGCTGAGCCATGCCGACCGGCGGCAAGTCGACGCTCACCAAGTTCCTCATCGAGGCACGCCGTCGTGTGCCCGGTGCCACCGGTGAGCTGAATGCGCTGATCACCGACATCTCGCTGGCCTGCAAGGGCATCGCCAAGAAGGTGGCGTACGGCTCGCTGGGTGAGTTGCTCGCCACCACGGCGCCAAGCGGCGCCCCACTGCAGGCCGCCTGCCACGAACTCTTCGTCCGGGCCACGAACTGGGGCGGCCATTCCGCGGGGCTCGTGAGCGGGGCGGAGGACGGCGTGTACCACCTCCCGGCCGGTACTCCGCGCGGGAAATACCTGCTGGTGTTCAATCCGCTCGAAGGGGCGGCCAACGCACGGGTCAACGTGCCGGTCGGGTCGATCTTCTCGATCCTGCGCGCGCCGACACCCAACGCCGATCCCGCGGCTGAGGAGTTCCTCCAGGCCGGGCAGCGTCAGGTCTGCGCCGGATATGCGATCTACGGCCCGGCGACGATGCTGGTCTTGACGCTCGGCCACGGCACGCATGGCTTCACGCTCGACCCGCAGCTTGGGGAATGGGTGCTGTCGCATCCGGGCATCACGATTCCTGATGCGACCGGCGACTTCGCCATCGATCCGGGGCAGAGTCGCCACTGGGGTGTCCCGGTCAAGCGCTATGTCGACGAGTGCCTCGCCGGCCACGCGGGTCCGCGCGGGGCAGACTTTCGGGTGCGGTGGATTGCCTCGCTGGTCACCGAGGTACACCGGATCCTGATGCGCGGCGGCGTCTTCCTCGCGCCAGGGGGAAACGGCGATTCCACGACGGCAACCTCGCCCAGGCTGCTCGACGAGGCCAATCCGATTGCGTTTCTGATGGAGCAGGCGGGCGGGTGCGCCGACACTGGTCATGGCCGAGTGGTCGAGGTGGTACCTGGCGCGCTCCGCCAAACGACGCCGCTCTACTGTGGGTCGCGCCTCGAGGTCGAGCGCATTGCGCGCTACCACGCGGCGCCTCCTGGGGAGTCGTACGACTCCTCCCTCTTCGGCCATCGCGGCCTCTTCTCCTCCCCAGGGTGAGTTCCCATGTCCGCCAGACATCCGATCATCTCGATTACCGGCAGCAGCGGCGCCGGCACCACCTCGGTCACTCGCACCTTCGAGAACATCTTCCGTCGCGAGGCGGTCCGCGCCGCCGTGGTCGAGGGCGATGCCTTCCATCGGTATGACCGCCTCGAGATGAAGGCGAAGATGGCCGACGCGGAGGCGAAGGGCGTGCGGCACTTCTCCCACTTCGGTGAGGAAGCCAACCTCTTCGCTGAACTCGAGCGGCTCTTTGCCGATTACGCCGAGACGGGGACGGGGACGGCGCGGAAGTACCTGCACTCGCCCGAGGAGGCGGCGCCGTACCAGCAATCTCCCGGCACGTTCACGGCCTGGGAGCCGCTGCCGGAGAGCGAGTTGCTGTTCTACGAGGGGCTGCATGGGGCGGTGGTCACGCCGACCGTGAACATCGCCCACCACGCCGACCTGCTGATCGGGGTCGTGCCGGTCGTCAATCTCGAGTGGATTCAGAAAATCCACCGCGACAAGAGCACCCGCGGCTACTCGACCGAGGCCGTGACCGACGTGATCCTGCGGCGCATGCACGACTACGTGCACTACATCGTGCCACAGTTCACTCACACGCACATCAACTTCCAGCGCGTGCCGGTGGTGGACACGTCGAATCCGTTCATTGCCCGGACGATCCCGACCGCGGATGAATCGCTGGTGGTGATCCGGTTTGCGAATCCGCGAGGCATCGACTTCCCCTACCTCCTGAGCATGCTGCACGATTCGTTCATGTCGCGCGCCAACACGCTGGTGGTGCCGGGCGGCAAGATGGAGCTGGCGATGCAATTGATCTTCACGCCGATGGTGATGCGGTTCGTGGAGCGGCGGCGGACGTTGCAGGGAGGGTGAACGGCGAACGGTGAACGGTGACCAGTGACCAGTGACCCGTGACCCGTAAGACGTGAGAGGTGAAACGTGTCCGCGAGTGGGGTACGTTTCACCTCTCACGTTTCACGTTTCACGCCTGACGTCTCACGTCTGACGTCTCACGCCCTCCACCGGAGTCCTCCGCCATGCCCCAGATCTCCTACCTCGGCACCGGTCTCCTCGGCAGCGGCTTCGTCGAGGCCGCCTTGTCGCGCGGCGATCAGGTGACCGTCTGGAATCGAACCGAGTCGAAGGCGCAGGCACTGGCCGCCTTCGGCGCGACGGTGGCCGCGACCCCGGCCGACGCGGTGCGTGGCGCCGAGCGGGTGCATCTCGTGTTGCCCGATGATGCCGTGGTCGAGTCGGTCATCGCCGCGTTGCGGCCCGGGCTGGCGCCGTCGGCGATCATCATCGATCACTCGACGACGCTCCCGGCCAAGACGGCCGAGCGTTCGGTGCGGCTGAACGCGGAAGGCGTGCACTACCTCCATTGTCCGGTCTTTATCGGGCCGGCGGCAGCGCGTCAGGGCACCGGGACCATCATGGTGTCGGGGCCGCAGGCGCTCTACGATGCCGTGGCCACGGCCCTCGCGGCACAGGCGACCAAGGTGGACTACTTCGGCGAGCGTCCCGACCTGGCCGCCGTCTACAAACTCTGCGGCAACGCACTGATCCTTGGCATCACGGCGTTGATGGCGGATACCTACAGCGTGGCGCGCGGCGGTGACGTGGCGCCGACCGACGTGCTCGCCAAGCTCCAGGAGTACTTCAACGCCGCCAACATCGTGGCGGGCAGGGGCAAGTCGATGGCCGAGGCGAAGTATGCTCCGGGCTTCGAGCTGACCATGGCCCGGAAGGATGTGCAGCTGATGCTGGAGACGGCAGGCGACGCGCCGCTCACCTCGTTGCCGGGGATCGCGGCGCGCATGGATGTCCTGATTGCCCAGGGATACGGGCACGAGGATCTCGCGGCGCTTGGCCGCGATGCGATCATCCCCCGGACATCGCCCCCACGATGAGGAAGGGTTCGCCTCCCGACGCGACCGCGTCGGGGAGCGGCGTGTCGGGGAGTTCATTCGACAGGTCCCGCTCGCAGGCATGGAAGCGGATGAACGGCCGGCGACGTTGCGTCGCGTGGTCGCGCATCGTGCCGCGCAGCATCGGATAGCGCGCCTCCACCGCGTCGAGCACTCGGCGTTGCGTGACCGGGGCGTCAATCGGCAAGGCGAGCTCCCCGTCGATGCGCGCCAGCGCCAGCAGCGGAGCGGGAAGAATCACGCGGATCACGGCAGCGTCTGCACTTCGACCGAGAGCACGGCCGGGAGATCGCGCACGATCGCTTCCCAGCTGTCGCCCCCATTGGTCGAGGCGTAGACCTGGCCACCGGTGGTGCCGAAGTACACTCCGCAATCGTCCAGCGTGTCCACCGCCATCGCATCGCGAAGCACGTTGACGTAGCAATCCTGCTGCGGCAGTCCCTTGGTGAGCGCCTCCCACTCGTGGCCGCCGGTGCGGCTGCGATAGACACGCAGCTTCCCTTCGAGCGGGTAATGCTCGCCGTCGCTCTTGATCGGGACCACGTAGATCGTCTCCGGCTCATGGGCGTGCACGTCGATCGGGAAGCCGAAGTCGGTGGGGAGATTGCCGCTGATCTCGTGCCAGTTCTCCCCGGCGTCATCGCTGCGCATCACGTCCCAGTGCTTCTGCATGAAGAGCGTGTCGGGCCGCGACGGGTGCAGCGCGATCCGGTGCACGCAGTGGCCGACCTCGGCGGTCGGATCGGGGATGTACTTGGAGCTCAAACCACGATTGATCGGCTTCCAGGTCGTACCGCCGTCGTCGGTCCGAAAGGCGCCCGCCGCCGAGATGGCCACGAAGATGCGCTGGGGATCGGTGGGATGGAGGAGGATCGTGTGCAGTCCCATTCCGCCGGCGCCAGGCGCCCACTGTTCGCCCGAACCACAGCCGCGGAGCCCCGCCAGCTCGTGCCAGCTCGTGCCGCCATCGGTCGAGCGGAACATCGCGGCGTCCTCGGCCCCCGCATAGACGGTGTCGGCCTCGGTGAGCGACGGCTCGAGGTGCCAGATCCGCTTGAACTCCCACGGATGCGGCGTGCCGTCATACCACTGGTGCGTCCCCGTCACTCCGGCGTAGGCGAATTCATTGCCCACCGGATTCCACGTCACGCCGCCGTCGTCCGACCGCTGAATCAGCTGACCGAACCAGCCGCTGCTCTGCGAGGCATAGATGCGGTCGGGATTCAGCGGCGATCCCTTGAGGTGGTAGAGCTCCCAGCCCGGAAAGTGGGGCTGCGAGACCTCCCAGCGCTTGCGCGCACCATCGGAGGTGAGGATGAAGGCGCCCTTCTTGGTGCCGACCAGCACGCGCACGCGACTCATGGGGGATGTCCGGAAGGTGGGTGAACAGTGACCAGTGACGTGAAAGGTGAAACGTGAGACGCGATTCGGGAATCGGTAAGGGGTGAGGGGTGACCTATGACCAACGACCCCTAACGCCTAACGACCAACGACTAACGACTAACGACTCCCTGCCGGCAACGTTTCAAGTGTTTCAACCAGAAACTAACCCGAGCCCCCCAACGTCAGTTCCCATGTCGCTTTCCCCCGAGTCCTCAAGATGACCACGCAGGAGTTCGTCCAGCGGCTCCGTGATCGTGCCCTCGCCCTTCGTCCGTACCTCACGGTCCGACGAATCGGCGCGACGGTGGCGGTCGGCATGGCGTTGGGCACCCTCGTCTTCGGCACCGAGGCGGTGGTCCGAGCGCATCTCGGCCCTCCGGAGAGCCGATTGCCGACCGCGCTCTACTCCCGTCCCGTCGCCTGGGGCGTCGAGGAAGGCTCGGCGTCATCGCCCTCGCTGATCGCACCGCTGGAAGGCACCGCCCTCGAGGCACGGATTCCGGTGCGCCTCGCTTCGGTCCCCCCGGCGCTGGTTCAGGCGGTGCTCGCGGTCGAAGATCAGCGCTTCTACGAGCACGACGGGGTCGACCTGCGGCGCATCGGCGGTGCCTTTCTCGCCAACGTGAAGGCGGGCGGGATCGCGCAGGGCGGCAGCACCATCACGCAACAGCTGGCGAAGAATCTCTTCCTCTCGGCCAATCGCACCCCCGGGCGCAAGCTGCGCGAGCTGGCGTTCGCCATGGTGCTGGAGTTCCGCTACGACAAGGCGACCATCCTCGAGGCGTACCTCAACGAGATCTATCTCGGTCAGGATGGCAGCCGGGCCATCCATGGCGTGGGCGCCGCGGCGCGCGCCTACTTCGGCAAGGACGTTCGCAAGCTCTCGCTGGCGGAATCGGCCCTGCTTGCCGGGATGATCCACGCGCCCAATCGTCATACGCCGACGCGGCACGCAGATGCGGCGCGCGATCGTCGAAACCTTGTGCTCGGGCTGATGGCGGAGCAGGGACGCATCTCGGAGGCAGCCAAGGAGCGAGCGCAGGGGAGCCGCATCGTCACCCGGCCCTCCTCGGTCAGCCAGGTGGTCGATGGTCGCTACTTCCGCGATGCGGCGCTTGCGGCGTTGCCGAGATCGTTGCCGCCGCGTGGTGGGGCGGTCTACACGACGCTCGACGCCCGATTGCAACAGGCTGCGCAGCGGGCCGTCCGGCGCGGCGTGTCGCGGCTTCCGCTGCCCGGGGTCGAGGCGGCGCTGGTGGCGATCGATCCGCGGACCGGGGAAGTGCTCGCCCTCGTGGGCGGCCGCGACTATGCGCTGTCGCAGTACAATCGGGCCACCGACGCGCGCCGCCAACCGGGAAGCGCCTTCAAGCCGATCGTGGCGCTGGCCGCCCTGGGGCGGCGCGGCGACGAGGCGCCGGCCTTCACCCTCGCCTCGCTCGTCGACGACACTCCGCTCTCGCTGAAGACGCCGCGCGGCATGTGGCAGCCCAGCAACTACGACGGCGACTTCCGCGGCCCGGTGACGGTGCGCACGGCGATGGAGCAGTCGCTGAATGTGCCGTTCGTGCGGATCGGGCTGGAAGTGGGGCCAGCGAAGATCGCCGCCACCGCGAAGGAACTCGGCATCGCCTCACCGATGCCCCTGGTGCCGAGTCTCGCGCTCGGCAGCGCGGAGGTGTCGCTGCTGGAATTGGTGCGCGCCTACGGCGTCCTTGCCACTGGCGGTTCGCTCGCCGCGACGCGGATGGTGCTCAGCACGACCAAGCGCGGTGATGTGCCGGCGTCGGCGAACGCCGCGTCAGTGACCCACGTGGCCGATCCGGCCACCGCATGGCTGGTCACGTCCGCGTTGCAGGGCGTGGTCGATCATGGGACCGGGGCGAGCCTGCAGGAGCGGATCAACGCCAGCGGGCTCGCCGGCAAGACCGGCACGTCGAGCGACTGGAAGGATGCCTGGTTCGTGGCCTACGCCCCGAATCTCGTGGTTGGCGTCTGGGTCGGCTACGATGATGGTCGGTCACTCCACACCACCGGCGCCGGCGCCGCGCTCCCGATCGCGGGCGATTTTCTCGAGGCGGCCTTCTCGGAGCGTGACCCCGACGAATTCGAGCGGCCGGAGGGCATCACCGAAGGGCATGTGGGCGCCACACCCGGTGAATGGAGCGACGGCTGCGGCACCACCGAGTATTTCCTCGAAGGGACGGAGCCGAGCGAACACGACTGCCTCTACATCGACGTCCCGGAGATGCCGGGGCTGGATGAGGTGCGCGACGCCTTGCAGCACCGCGCCGCACGGCTGCTCGAAGCGTTGATCGCGCGGGGCTTCGAGCAACGGCGCGGGCGGCACTGACCGCGGCTGGAGGACCTACCGGCTCGCCCTGAGGGCGCGGTCGAGGGCCTTCTTGCCGCCGACCACCGGGATCGTCACGCTGGTGTGATCGAGGTCGACGGTCAGTTCGGTGCCCGCTGCCGGCCAGAGCGTGAAGTCGCGATCGCTCGACATGATCATCACCGCGATCCGCTTGCCGGCCGGGATGACCTGATCGTCCGGTTCGAGGTCGAAGGTCAGGTCGACGAATTGACCGGGCACCAGCGGCGTCCCGTGCTCCAGACTGTGATAGTCGCCACCCGTCGTCAACTGCTTCCAGTTCTGCGGATCGGCCCAGCCCCGCGTGATGAGTGACGTGAGCGCCGTCGGCGCCTCCGTCCACGGCAACGACACCATCCACACCGAGAGATTGCCCGCCGGCTTGTTCAGCGCCATGCGGATGCGCACCTGCGTCGTCCCCGAGAGGTGGACCGCTTCGCTCAGGATCGGCGTGGCATAGATCAACCGATTGGGCGAATCTGCCGCCTTGGCCAACACCCCACCGCTGAATTCGACGTTGTCGACGAGCGTCTCGCGGCCCTGCCCGCCGCCGGGCTGCATGGCGAGCGTGCCCGCCGTCTTGCCGCCCCGACCGAGCCCCAGCGTCACCGCCTTGGCGTCGGGATTCGGGAAGTCGCGGTACGGTGTCGGCGCCTGCATCGACGCGCCTTCGCGCACGATGAACGCCTTCGGGTCGCGCTCGACGCCGTTGTCGATGCCGAAGAGATAGCGCGTGAACCAGCGGTTCATCAGCACCATCGGCGGTTCGCCGCCGTGGCCGCCCTGATGGTAGTACTGCTGGAGCGGCACCTTGTTGGCCTTGAGCACCTCGACGATGCGCTGGCTGTGTTCCGGCACGACGTTCCAGTCGTTGAAGGCGTGCGCCATCAGCGTCGCCGCGCGGATCGTGCCGGCCTTGGTGCGCAGGTCGCGATTGGCCCAGAATTCGTTGTTGTCGCCGGTGGTGCGATCACGGCCGGTGGCCATCATCCCGTCGCGATAGGTGGCATTGCAGTAGGGGCGCGTCGCCGGGTTGCCGCTGTTGACGAAGTCATAGAGGAAGTCGATGTCCTCGCCGAGCCAGCCGCCGGGGTGGCGCACCAGGCCGTGCGAGCGGTAGTAATGCCAGTAGGAGGTATTGGGTGCGACCGGAATGATCGCTTCGAGTCCCTCGACCCCGGTCGTCGCGGCCGCCACGGGGATGGTGCCGTTGTACGAGGTGCCGGTCATCCCGACCTTGCCGGTGGTCCAGGTGGCGCGGACCTCGTCGGTGCCCGTCGGCGTGGTGAAGCCCTTGGCGCGGCCGTTGAGCCAATCGATCACCGCCTTCGGTGCCAGTGCCTCAGGCGGCCCACCGACGGTGACACACCCTTGCGAGAGGCCGGTCCCCGGCGCCTCGGAGTGGACCACCGCGAAGCCGCGGGGGACCCACGTACGCACGAACGACGGCGAGATCATCGGCTTGCTCGGCACGTACTCGATCTGGGGCTGCGAGGTCCGCTTGGGCGGCGTCGCGCCGACCTCCTGCTTCACGTCCCAGAGAAACTGCCGCGCTCCCGACGTGCGCGAGTAGTAGGGCGACGACTCGTAGATCACCGGGACCTTGAGCCCTTCCGTCTCGGTCTGGCGCTGCCGCGTCACGTCGACGAACATCCGGTCGCGCTTCCCGTCGCCGTCCGAATCGAACTCGGTCTCGACCCAGAGGGTCTGGCGAATCCACTGGGTGGTGTCCGCGAAACCGGGGACGATCTGTGCCTGCCCCCCGATGAAGACCGGAACGGTCTTCGCCTGCTGGGCGGCGAGATTGGGGGCGAGGGCGAGCGTCGCGGCGAGGAGCGCGGCAGCGCGGCAGCGGGCGGGGCGAGGGGACATGGGCGTCACCGGGCGAAACGTGGGCCGAACAGGATTCTTACGGCGAGAGGTCCGACGGAGATAAGATAGGGGAGATTTTGCTGATGTCATCCGGAGCCACGGGGGGTCGCTGATGCTGCAGCTGTTGCTCTGGGCCGGTCTCAGCGGGCTCATCACCGTGGGCGTCGGCGTGGCGATCGTCGTGGTGAACCGCCGTCGCGAGCGCGAGGCGCTCGAACTTGCGATCCTCGAGGATGTGGCCGATCGGGTGGACGCGCTCGATGGCGTGGAGGATCGGCTGGCGCGCCTGAGCGATCGACTCGATGCCGCCGAACAGACCCTGTTGCCCCCACCGGAGCGCTGATGCATCGCCCTCGCCCTGCCTTCCTCGCGGCGTTGTTCCTCCTGGTCGCCTGCAGCGACACCGGCACCAGCGCCACGTACCAGGTCGCCGACAGCTACGAATCGGTGCAGGTCGGGCCGGTGCGCCGTTGGTATCGACTGCACATTCCCGACCATCCGGCGAAGGGGCCGAAGGCGCCGCTGATCCTCGCCTTCCACGGCTACGGCCAGACCTCCGAGACGCTGGAGCGGGTCACCGGTCTCAGCACCGCCGCGGATGCGGCCGGCGCGATCGTGGTGTACCCCGAGTCGTATTACAGCAGCTGGGATGTCACCGGAGAAGCGGAGGAACTCTTCCAGGTCCGCGACCTCGACTACGTTCGCGCCGTCATTGCGCAGGTGACGGCCGACCACGTGGTCGACCGAACCAAGATCGTTGCGGTCGGAATGTCGAACGGGGCGATGTTCGTGCAGCGGCTCGCCTGCGAGGCTTCCGATGCGATCGTCGGCTTCGTCGCCGTGGCGGGGATGTTGCTCCGCCCCATGGCGGCGACCTGCGATCCGCCGAGCCGCGTGTCGGCGATGTACATCCTCGGCGGCGACGACGCCGACTTCCCGTCGGCCGGGAACGCGGCACTGCTGTCGCTCGACAGCGGACTGGAGTTCTGGGCCGCGCGGAATGGTTGCGGAGGGGTGCAGACGACCGTGCTCCCGGACACGGCCCAGGACGGCACGCGTGCCACCAGGCGCAGCTATTCGGGCTGCGACGACGGCACGTCGGTGTCGCGGGTGCTGATCAGCGGGGCGGGCCACTCATGGCCGGGGCAGAGCAGCCCGCCGAATCCGGATGGGTGGGGGCGCACGTCGCGCAACTTCAATGCGACGCGCGCCGTGCTGGAGTTCGCGAAGAGCGTGCGGCGCTAGCGTCCGCCGGCCAGGTCGCGCCGCACCGTCAGCTTCTTCCCCTTGATGGTGCTGGCGCGGAGCGCGGCGATCACGTCGATGATCCGCTCCTCCGGCACTTCCACCAGCGAGAAGCGATCGGTGATTTCGATCGCGCCGATCTCGGCGGCCGGCATCTTCGCCTCGTTCACGATCGCGCCAACCAGGTCGGCGGGACGCAGGTTCTGCTTCCGTCCGGCACCGATGTAGATCCGCGACATCCCGGCCGCCTTCGCGCGCTTCTCGCGCGGCATCCCCTTCGGGGGCGTGGGCGGCGTCAGGTCCATCGCCTGGTCTTCCTTCGACCCGGCGCCAGGTCCGCGCTCGTGCGCCAGCTGGATCGCCGCCATCGCGATCTCCATCAGGTCGTGGTTTTCGCTCAGGCTCTCCACCACCACGCGGTACGCCTCGCTCTCGCCGGCGACGATCGCCTCGCTGATCGAGGTGGCCGTCAGCCCGATCCGCTTGGCCTGCACATCGAGGAAGGTCGGCAACTGCGCCATCGTGACACGCTGCCGCGTCGATGCCTCGATGTTGCGGAGGAGACGATGCTCGCGCGGTTCGACCAGCGTGATCGCCACCCCCTCGCGTCCGGCGCGCCCGGTGCGGCCGATGCGGTGGACGTACGCCGCCGGCGACTCGGGGACGTTGAAGTTGACGACGTGCGAGAGCTGGTCGATGTCGAGGCCACGCGCGGCGACGTCGGTCGCGACGAGCAGGTCGACGGCACCGCTGCGCGTCCGCTTCATCACCCGGTCGCGCGCCTCCTGCGTCATGCCGCCATGGAGCGCCTCGGCGCGGTAGCCGTGGCCGCCGAGTGTTTCGTGCAGCGAATCGACTTCGGTGCGCGTGCGGCAGAAGACCAGCGCCAGCGTCGGCGCCTCGAGGTCGAGGATGCGCCCCAGCGCGGCAATCTTCTGCGGCCGGGCCACGAGGTACGCGGTCTGCCGGACTTTCGGGGCTTCACCGGCCAACGGCTCGGTGCGGGCCACATTCACCCGCAGCGGATTGCTGAGGTGGCGCTCCGCGATCTTCGCGATGCGCGGCGGCAGCGTGGCCGAGAAGAGCGCGGTCTGACGCACCGCTGGTGCGGCGTCGAGAATCGACTCAAGCTCGTCGGCGAAGCCCATGTCCAGCATCTCGTCCGCTTCGTCGAGCACCACGGCCGTCAACCCGCCCAGGTCGAGCGTGCCGCGACGGATATGGTCGAGTGCGCGGCCAGGCGTGGCCGCGACGACGTGCACGCCGCGGCGGAGGATGCGGATCTGCTGGTCGAAGGCCTGGCCGCCATAGATCGGCACCACCGAGGTGCCGAGCGCCTTGCCGTAGCGGTGGAACGCCTCGGCCACCTGCATGGCGAGTTCGCGGGTCGGCACCAGCACCAGCAGTGCCGGACGGTTGGCGACCGGCGGGGTGCTGGCGAGCCGCTGCAACAGGGGCAAGGCAAAGGCGGCGGTCTTGCCGGTGCCGGTGGCCGCCTGGCCGAGGAGATCGCGCCCGGCCAGCAGGGCGGGAATCGATTCCGCCTGAATCGGGGTCGGCTCTTCGTAGCCGAGGGTGGTCAGTGCCTCGACCAGCGAAGCGGAGAGGCCGAGGTCCTTGAAAGTCGTCATTGCCAAAGATAGTCCCCGGGACCGCGGGCGCCGTGGGTGGACCTGCGCCCGTCGATCCGGCATTCTTCGGCGTCCGTCATCCCGCCACGAGGGGTCCCGTATGACTCGTCCCATCAGACTGGCTGTGCTTATTGCGCTGCTGGCGCCGCCACTGACCGCCCAGGCGCTGCCGAAGCCCGCTGCGGTGCGCCGGATTGCCGATTCGCTGGCAGCGGCGTTCGTGACCTCGGGCGGGGCGCCGAGCGTGGCCGTCGCGATGGTTCGCGGCACCGACACGCTCGCCTTCGGGGCCTGGGGGAAGGCCGATCTCGAGAACAGCGTCGCGGCGACGACACGATCGGTCTATCGGATCGGTTCGGTCACCAAGCAATTCACCGCCGCGGCCGTGATGCAGCTGGTGGAACAAGGGCGGATCGGAGTCGATGACTCGATCGGGGCGCAGCTGCCGACGCTCCCTGCGGCATGGCGCGGCGTCACCATCCGCCAGCTGCTGAACCACACCTCGGGCATCCCGTCCTACACCGATCTCGGGCAGCCGTGGTTCCGGCGCTTCGCGGAGGAGATGACCCCTGACACCCTGGTGGCGCTGACGGCGGCCAAGCCGCTCGATTTTGCGCCGGGCACCAAGTGGCAGTACAACAACACCGGCTACGTGATTCTTGGCATGCTGATCGAAAAGCTCACCGGGCATTCGTGGGCCACGGACATGCACGAGCGATTCGCGGTGCCGTACGGCCTCGACGACACGCAGGCCTGTCTCGCCACGCCGATCATCTATCGTCGGGCGCATGGCTATGAGCGCGAGAAGGCGGCATGGGTCAACACCATCTTCCTGCACATGTCACAGCCATACGCGGCCGGCTCGCTGTGCTCGACGATCGGCGACATGACCAAGTGGAATGTCGCGCTCCATGGCGGCAAGGTCGTCTCCGCGGCGTCATACGAGATGATGACCACACCGAGTGGAGCCGCCGCGAGCGGTGCGCTCCCCTACGGCTTCGGGCTGGGCCGCGCCATGATGGGGGAACGGGTGGTGATCACCCATGGGGGTGGCATACCGGGCTTCATCACCTCCAATGCCTGGATCCCGTCGCTGCAGCTCTCGATCACCGTGCTCACCAACTCCGGCTCCGCCAAGCCCGATGACTTGATGCGCATGCTGGCGCGCGCCGCCGTCGGGGCCCCCCTGGTCATGACGCCGCCCCCGGCGACCCCGAAGAAGCCGTGAACCAGCGGAGTCGGTGATGTTCAGTGGGATTCCTCCGAGACGTGTCCGTGCCTGCTGCCTCGTGCTGGCGCTGGCCTGTCCCTTCGCCGCCGGCCGGGCGCAGGGAGCGGCGCCACTGTTGGCCCCCGAGATGCGGGTACCGATCCGCCTCGACGAACGACTGCCGCTCCGGATGGCGGGCGCCGGCCTGCCGGAGGAATTGGCGCCGATCCTCGGGGTGCGCGAGGACTCGCTGCGGCGCACACCGCGCGGCGTGTTCTATGATGACGTCGTGGTCGGGAGTGGTGAGGAAGTACGGCGGGGCGACAGCGTGGCAGTGCATTTCGTCAGCTACCTCGCCGACGGGTTGCCAGTCACCAAGTCGGCGAAGGAGCCGTTTCGGTTCCGGCTGGGCACCGGGCGGGTGGTCGACGGCTGGGAGGACGGGCTGGTGGGAATGCGGACCGGCGGCCACCGGATGCTGGTGATCCCCGCCGCCCTCGGCTATGGGGCCAAGGGGAGTGGCCCGATCCCGCCCAATGCGACACTGGTCTTTGACGTGATGGTGGTGGAACGGAAGTGACGCACGGGCACTGGCGGCCGGCTACTCCGGCGTGACCATCGCGTGAATCGTCACCAGTTCGAGGACGCGGAGCGAGCGGCGCATCGTCGGCAGCTGCAGGGTCACTTCCTCACCGACCTCACGGTCCTTGAGGGCACGACCGAGGGGTGACGCCAGGGAGATGTGCCCGGCGTCGATGTCCATCATCTCGGCGAGGACCAGGGTGTACTCCTCGATCTCACCGCTGCCGACATCCTCGACCTTCACCTTGGAGCCGAGGCCGACCTTGTTCAGCGGGGCTTCGGTGTCGGCCAGCTGGGAGAGCTGGTTGAGGCGCTGGTGGAGCTGGCCCAGGCGGGCCTGGACGAACTGCTGCCGCTCGAGAGCCGACTTGTACTCGGAGTTCTCGCGGAGATCGCCCATTTCGACGGCGGTCGCGATGGCCTGCGGCAGGGTCACGGCGAGCTCATGGCTCAATTCCGAGATCTCCTTGCCGAGCTTCTCCCGCATTTCACGAATCATTCGGACGTCCGGGCAACAGTAGAACAGGCGGCCCACCCAGCGCGGAGCGCCAGGTGGACCGAAAAGACAAGCCGAAATGTAGCCCCCTCCTCCCCAAAGGGTAAGAACGGGGGAGCGCTCCCACCAATCGAGGTTTCCCATGCGTGTCGTGGCACTCTTGCTGGCGCTCGCGGCCTGTGCCCATGCGGCACCACAGGCCACCCAGCCCAACACTGCGGTCCAGGTGGTCGCCGCTGACTCGCTGGCCCGGCGCCAGCTGGTGGCCGTCGCCCAGGTGGCCCCCTCGATCCGCCAGGAGGTGCGTTACGCCTCCCGGAACAACTTCACTGGTGAAGTATTACCAGGCTATGGAGCTGCGGTGGTCCTGCTTCGGCGCGAGGCCGCCGAGGCACTCGGCCGGGTGCAGGCCCGGCTCGCCGCGAAGGGGCTGGGGCTCAAGATCTGGGACGGCTACCGACCGGTCCGGGCGACCCTGGCGATGGTGGCCTGGTGTGAACGGACCGGGCAGACCAAGCTGCTCGACGACGGCTATATCGCGAGGCGTTCCCGCCACAATCAAGGGGTCGCGGTTGATCTGACCCTCGTGGAACTAGCCTCCGGACGCGAATTCGATATGGGAACACCATTTGATGAGTTCTCCGCCCGATCGCACACCGCCAACGCGACCGATACGGTCGCGGCCAATCGGCAGCTGCTGGTGCAGGCGATGGCGGCCGAGGGATTCACCAATTACGTCGACGAATGGTGGCATTTCTCGTTCGGCGTGACTGATGCCGTCCCGTACGACCTGCCCCTTGAGCGGTGGTAGCGGTCGGAATTCCTTGATTCCGACCTACCCCGTAGGTATTCTGTCCCCGCTCAGAATGCCATCGTGCCCGTGTTCATTTGCTGGTTGGACCCGTAGCCAGGATGCACCCTTGATCCGACACCTGCGCATTTCGTCGCGGCGTCACCTCCCTCTGCTCCTCCTCGGCCTGGTCGCCGTCACCCTGACTGGGTGCCTCGACGCCAGCCAATATCCCCAGTCGACGCTGACGCCGAAGGGCGACTACGCGGAGATGGTGGACAAACTCTTCCGAACGACGCTCTGGCTTGCGACGCTGGTCTTCATCATCGTCGAGGCGGGATTGCTGTGGGCGATCTTCAAGTTCCGCGGCAAGCCGGACGACCCCGAGCCGAAGCAGGTGCACGGCAGCACGACGGTGGAGATCATCTGGACCGTGATCCCGGCGCTGGTGCTGGCGGTCGTCGCGGTGCCGACGGTGCAGACGATTTTCGAAACGGCGAAGGTGCCGGCAGCCTCGCCGGATGGCCAGGCGCCGCTCCGGGTGGATGTGGTGGGCCACCAGTGGTGGTGGGAGTTCCGCTACCCGGAGCTCGGCATCACCACGGCCAACCAGTTGCATGTGCCGGTGGGGCGGACGGTTGACCTCCGGATGAAGACGGTCGACGTGCTCCACTCGTTCTGGATTCCGCAGTTCGCCGGGAAGCGCGACGTCTTCCCGAACCGCGAGACGCGGCTCTGGTTCACGGCGAAGGAGACGGGCGCGTTCCCCGGGGCGTGCGCCGAGTTCTGCGGCATCCAGCACGGCCGGATGGACTTCTACGTGATGGTGAACACGCCCGAGGAGTTCGCCGGGTGGGTTGCCACGCGCCAGACCGACTCGCTGCTCGGGCCGACGGGGCTGCCGAAGCCGGCGCCGACGCCGGTGGTCGACAGCACGGCGAAGGCCGGCAAGGGTGACGTGGTGGTGGCCGCCGCGCCGGCGGTGCCAGTGGCGCCGGCCGCAATGACGGACCCGAAGGTCGCCGAGGGCGAGAAGTACTTCGCCACGAAGGGTTGCATCGGTTGCCACTCTCTCAACTCCGTCGGTGCGCCGAAGGGGATGATCGGACCGAACCTGGCGGGCATCGGCGTGCGGAAGAACATCGCCGGTGGTTGGCTGCCGAACACCGACGAGAACCTGCACCGCTGGATCAAGACCCCGCAGCTGGTGAAGTCCGGGGTGCTGATGCAGGTGCCCGAGATGACCGACGCCGAGGTGGACGCGCTCGTCGCGTACCTCCGCACCAAGCAGTAGGAGGAGACCATCATGGCCACATCCGTCCTCGAGCAGACCCACGTCGCCAAGCGGGGCACGCTCGCCTCCTGGCTCACGACCGTCGACCACAAGAAGATCGGCATCCTCTATGGTGCGTCGGCGTTCCTCTTCTTCCTGATCGGCGGCATCGAAGCGCTGATCATCCGGACCCAGCTGGCGCGCCCGGACGCGACGCTCGTCTCGCCGGAGTTCTACAACCAGCTGTTCACGATGCACGGCACCACGATGATCTTCCTCGGGGTGATGCCGCTCAGCGCGATGTTCTTCAACTTCTTCATCCCGCTGCTGATCGGCGCGCGGGACGTCGCCTTCCCGCGCCTCAACGCGATGTCGCTCTGGGTCTTCATCCTGGGCGGCCTCTTCATGAACTTCTCGTTCCTGATGAACGCGGCGCCGAACGGCGGCTGGTTCGGCTACGCGCCGCTCTCCTCCCGGCAGTACTCGCCGGGGCTGAACATGGACTTCTGGGTCATCGGCCTGCAGATCCTGGGCATCGCCTCGCTGGCGGCCGGCGTGAACTTCTTCACGACCATCCTGAACATGCGCGCGCGCGGCATGACGCTGATGCGGATGCCGATGTTCGTGTGGACGACGCTGATCACGCAGATCCTGGTGCTGCTGTCGTTCCCGGTGATCACCGTCGCGCTGATCCTCCTGATGGTGGACCGCACCTTCGGCGCCTCGTTCTTCTCGGTGGGTGGCGGCGGCGACCCGATGCTGTGGCAGCACCTCTTCTGGGTGTTCGGCCATCCCGAGGTCTACATCCTGATCCTGCCGGCGTTCGGCATCATCTCCGAGATCCTGCCGGTCTTCTCGCGGAAGCCGCTCTTCGGCTACAGCGCGATGGTCTTCTCGAGCGCGTTCATCGCCTTCCTCGGCTTCGGGGTGTGGTCGCACCACATGTTCTCCACCGGGATGGGGCCGCTCGCGGACACCTTCTTCTCGCTGGCGACGATGCTGATCGCGATCCCGACCGGCGTGAAGATCTTCAACTGGATCGGCACGCTCTGGGGCGGCTCGCTCCAGTTCAAGACGCCGATGCTGTTCGCCCTCGGCTTCATCGCGATGTTCATCACCGGCGGGCTGTCCGGCGTGATGCACTCGGTGGCGCCGGCCGACCTGCAGCAGACCGACACCTACTTCGTCGTGGCCCACTTCCACTACGTCCTCTTCGGCGGCTCGATCTTCGCGCTGACGGCCGGGGCGTACTACTGGTGGCCGAAGATGTTCGGCACGATGCTGAACGAGACGATCGGCAAGTGGCACTTCTGGCTGATGCTGGCCGGCTTCAACCTGACCTTCTTCCCGATGCACTTCGCGGGGCTGCTCGGGATGCCGCGCCGGATCTACACCTACCCGGCCGGGCTCGGCTTCGAGCTCTTCAACATGATGGCGACCGTCGGCGCGTTCCTGCTGGCGTTCTCGATCCTGGTCTTCATGTACAACATGTGGGTCACCGTTCGCCGCAACGTGCCGGCGCCGGCCGATCCGTGGGGCGGCGCCACCCTGGAGTGGACCATCCCGTCGCCGCCGCAGGAATGGAACTTCACGGTGGAGCCGGTCGTCGCCGAGCGTGACCCGGTCTGGGCGATGAAGCGCGCGGCCGGGGTGCGGACCTTGCCGGAGCCGACCCTCGACAGCGGCAAGGGGATTCACCTGCCGGGGCCGTCGTGGTGGCCGCTCGTGGTCGCCGTCGGCATCCTGGTCTTCTTCATCGGCTTCATGGTGAAGCACAGCTACGCGTTCCCGTTCGGGCCGATCACCATCGTCGGTTTCCTGCTCACCGCCGTCGGCATCTTCAAGTGGGCGTATGAAGCCCCTGATGCCAACGCCCCCAAGCACTGAGGACGTGTCCACGATGAGCAGCGCGACGCTTGCCCACGACGAGACCCACGACGCCCATGAGGGGCACCACACGTCGTTTCCGATCGACAATCGGAAGCTGGCGATCTGGAGCTTCATCGGGTCGGAATGCCTCTTCTTCGCGACCCTGATTTCGACGTTCCTGATCTACAAGGACAGCCACCCGAAGGGGCCGGGGCCGAAGGACATCTTCGAAGTCCCGCTCGTGACCGGTGGTACCGCGGTCCTCCTCTTCTCGTCGTTCTTCGTCGTGATGGCGCTGAACGGGGCGCAGGAAGGGAACCGGAAGAAGATGCTCGGCTGGCTGGCCGCCACGATCGGCTGCGGCCTCTTCTTCATGGGGATGCAGGTCTACGAGTTCTCGCACTTCTACCACGAGGGGCTGGGATACACCACCAACCTCTTCGGGACCTCGTTCTACACGCTGACCGGCTTCCACGGCACCCACGTCGCCATCGGGACGCTGTGGCTGATCACGGTCTTCAAGGATGCGGTCAAGGGGAACCTCCCGCCGGCGAAGGCGCTCAACCTCGAGCTCGCCGCGCTGTACTGGCACTTCGTCGACGTCGTGTGGATCATCATCTTCCCGGTGGTCTATCTCATGAGCCTGAGGTCCTGAGCGATGGCTTCTCACGCTGCTGCCGCCCATGGCGGGCACACGCCGACCAGCTCGGCGAAGTACGTCCAGATCGCCGTCATTCTCTTCACGCTGACGGCGCTGGAAGTGCTCCTCTACGAGGCCTGCTTCGGCGGGCTCAAGGACGCCGGGAATGGCCGGCGCCCTCTCGCCCTGGTTCGTCGAACTGCTGCTCGGCCTCTCGGCGCTGAAGTTCTGGTTCGTGGCGATGTTCTACATGCACCTGAAGCAGGACACCAAGGTGCTCCAGGTGGTCTTCGGCTTCTCGCTGGTGATCGCCGTCGTGGTGATCTCGGCGCTCTTCGTGCTCTTCGCGTACAACCGCGGCCTCTGGTGGTTCACGGCGCCCTGGTAGCAAGACGGCGAACAGCGAACGACGATCGGTCGGCTCCGTGATGGAGTCGACCGTTTTTTGTGCGCCACAGTGTCGTAGAAATCCCACAACACATTGCGCCGTTTTTCAACTGTTGCGTCCGCGATGCAAACCGTTGGAACGAGTCCCCATCTTTGGGAGGATGTCGGCGATGGGCTGATCTCTATCTTCTTGATTGGTAATAAGTTATGGCGTGATCATTTCTTGGCATCACTCCTGCTTGGGTGGGGAACACGAAGCCCCATCCTTCCCCTCTGCTGCGGCAGGAGATTCCGAAATGCGCTTGAACTATCTGTATTCCCTCGTGGCCATCACGGCGCTGGTTTCGCCGGCGTCGGCCCAGACGATCATCAAGGACAATACGTCGCCGGTGTCCGTGACGTCCATCTCGGATTACACCACCGAGTTCGACAAGATCGGCGGGATGAAGGTGTCGTGGACGCTCAGCCCGAGCGGCGGGTCGTCGGCGATCTGGGGCGACATCTCCGCCGCGTCCGGCATCAGCGGCGCCTGGGGCATCTGGACCAACAACCTCAAGATCTGGGGCGCCTCCTCCACCGATACCTTCGGCGATGATGTCTGGAATTTCTGGGGCGACGGCGTCGCTTCGGTCACGATGGAAGCGCTTCTCGGCAACGGCGTCTTCGACGTGTTGACCTGCAGCAACTCGCCGTGCAGCACCGAGAACAGCGCCTCGGGGAAGGAGTTCAACTGGAAGGGCACCGGGCCGGACAGCCGCGTGACCTATTCCAACCCGATCGCCGTCTCCCCGAACGCCTTCATCGCTGACCTCTACGGCACGCTGAAGATCGAGTTCGGCAGCTACGAGGAGAGTTGCCCCGCGGGCTATTCGTCCTACAACAACACCTGCAAGCAGAAGGTCTACGATACCTCCTGCTCCAACGGTTACGCGTACAACAGCAACAGCAACAAGTGCGTCAACACCCGCTACTACTGGCTCCAGTACACTCCTGACTACAGCTGGGTCTACACCGACCCGATCACGTCCTGGGTTCCGGCCAGCTTCGGCAGCAACAAGTGCGACGGGAACAAGGACCCGCGCTACAATCAGTCGGGCAACAACGACAACACCAAGTGCCTCGAGCAGTTCTCGCAGGACATGGACAACCTCGGCCTTGATCAGCCGGGCGGCCCGCAGGATGTCGTGCCGGAGCCGGCCACGATGACGCTCCTTGCCACCGGCCTGATCGGAATGGCCGCGGCGCGCCGCCGGAAGCAGGCCGCGAAGTAACCCTTCGCCGCCGATGGACCACAGAAGAGGCCGACTCCCGCAGGAGTCGGCCTCTTCTGTGCTTGGCCCAGGCGCGGCGGTTGGACTACATCCGCCCAGCGACCCCCGCCACCGTCGTCGCGACCCACCCCGCCTCGCCCGCCGTGAGGTCGAACTCCTCAACCATCTCCTCGAAGCGGCGCAGGTCGAAGGGGACCGGCGGCAGCGCGGCATAGCTCGGGAATTCGCCCTGGATTGGACAGACGTTCTCCAGCACCTCGTCGTCACGCGTCAGCATCGCGAGACCGGTCATCCGGCAGGTCGCCGGACGGTGCGCGTAGATGAGACAGCCCCCCTCGGGGCCGAGCGCTGGGCAGGGGAGGGTGCGCAACGCCTCACAAAGCGCATCGAACGACGCCTCGTCCACCCCGTCGACGTCCCAGGGCGGCCCCCACCCCTCGATCAGTTCCCGGTACCGCGCCACCTGCGCCTCGGCGCGTTCCCTGACGCCCGTGCGGACCGCATCCGGCAGCGCGGCGAGTCCCTCCGCCACCAGCGCCGCATCGGCGGGCGAGATGTCGAACGGGCCATGGCAGCACGCCGTACAGCCGCTGCGGCAGGGGACCACATCGGGCCCAGCCGCGGCGACGCCACGCGCGAACCACTGATCGAGAACCGGGAGGAGCGCGCGGTAGTGGGAGGGAATCATCGCCGCGCTCCGTGGAGAAAGGGTCGGACGACTAGCTGCGGGAGGCCGCCCGCGCGAGCAGCAACCAGCCGGCCAGGAACGCCACACCGCCGAGGGGGGTGACCGCGCCCAGCCAGCGATGGCCCGTGGCGACCATCAGGTACAACGATCCGGAAAAGAGGGCGACGCCGATGAGAAAGCTCCATGCCGCCGCACCGGCGCCGGGCGCCGATCGGGAGATGAGCCAGCCGACCGCCAGCAGTGCCAGGCCATGATACATCTGGTAGCGCACTGCCGTCTCGAATATTTCCAGATCGCGGGGCTCGAGCCGCGATCTGAGCGCATGCGCCCCGAAGGCACCGAGGGCCACCGCCACCCCGGCCAGGATGGCGCCGAGCGTGGCCGCGAGTCGGGAGGTCAACCCGGGTCGTCCGCGTCGGGGGTGAGCTGCGGCATTCCCATCGCGTGGTAGCCGTTGTCGACGTACACCACGGTGCCGGTGATCCCCGTCCCCAGTGGCGACGCAAGGAAGGCGGCGACGTGCCCCACGTCTTCGGCATCGAGGTCGCGCACGATTGCCGAGTTCTCGCGGTAGTAGCGGAGCATGGTGCGGATATAACCGATCGCCGTGGCCGCGCGTGAGGCGTACGGGCCGGCCGAGATGGTGTTGACGCGGACACCGTGGCGCCGCCCGGCTTCGAAGGCGAGCGTCCGGGTGTCGGACTCGAGCGCCGCCTTGGCGGTGGACATCCCGCCGCCGTACCCAGGCACCACCCGCTGACCCGCGAGATAGCTGAGCGAGACAAACGAGCCGCCGGGCCGCATCAGCGGGCCGAGCTCGCGGACGAAGGCGACGTTGCTGTAGGCCGAGATCGAAATGGCATCGAGGTAACCGCGCCGTGATGTCTCCATTAGCGGCTTCCGGACCTCGGGACCATTGGCGAGCGAGTGCACGACGATGTCGAGCGGCTGCTCACCGAAGTCCTTCTGGAGCGAGGCCACCAACCCGGCGATGGTGAAATCGCCGCGGTCGCGGTAGCGCTTGCTGTCGCGTACCTCGGCCGGGACGTCGTCCATCGTGTCGTAGGCGGCATCGAGCGGGTAGATCTTCTCGAATACCATCGGGCTGCCATCACGAAGCGTCAGCGACTCGGCGATCTTGCCGCGCTCGATCAGCGCCTCGAAGATCCCCAGTGCGGGGGGCCAGGTGCCGATGCAGACGGTCGCACCCGCCTCGGCGAGGGCCTTGGCAATGGCGAAGCCGAAGCCGCCATCATCGGCAACACCAGCGACGAAGGCGCGCTTGCCACGGAGGTCGATCGGGAGCATCGGAAGCAGGACTCCAGTTGAGTTGGGGAAAAGATAATGGCCAAGGGTGAAGGGTGGAACGCGGAATCAGGGTGCTCCGGGGGTATAAAGTGAAACGTGAAACGGTGGCGTCGGGCCGGCCGTTTCACGTCTCACGTCTTACCTGCTGGCGGACAGGAGGGCCTGCCGCCGCTTTAGCCTACTTCCGCGGTTCGAGGATCTCCTTGATCCGGGCTGCCGCGTCGGCATAGTGCGCCCGCGTGATGGCGTCGCCCTTGCCTCCGGCCGCCGCCAACTGGCTGCGCACGGTGGCCAGCTCAACCCGGGCCAGGGCCTGGAGGTCGGACTGGGAGACATTCGGGCCGGCGGCGGCCGCCGGGAGCCCGGCCGGTGGAGCCGGCGGGTTCATGATGGAGCCGAGGCGGTCGATCCAGGCCCGCTGCAGGGTGCGGCGGTAGGCATCCGGCGCCTTGCCGCTGCTGAGCTCGGTCCAGACGCCGGTCCGCACGTCGGCCATGAGCTCGGCCGGCGTATAGGTCCCGGTGCCCAGCGCCTGCAATTCGGCCAGGCGGGTCAGGCGGGCGTTCTGGAGCAGCTGGCTCATGACACCGGTCATGTACCCCTTGATCCGGTCGGTGGCGCCGAGGACGCCGACGCGATCGAAGATCGCCTCGTCAATCATCCAGGTCGGGGTCTGCAGCGCTTCGGCCGTCAGGAACCGGACCGCCTCCCGCTGGCGCGCCTCGGTGATCGGCGTGTACTGCCCGCCCACCTGGTCCATGTTCTTGCGGGTGTAGTCGACGCCGCCGACGATGGTGAGGACATGGCCCATGTAGCGCTGCCACTGCGCCCCCACCTGCCCGTACATCTCGTTCAGCTGCGCGTAGTCGGCGCCCTTCTCGTAGCTCCACTCCATCAGCTTCGGCATGATGCGCTTCAGGTTCATGATGCCGTAGCGCCCGGCCTTCACGCCGTCGTCGCCGAGGTCTTCGGTCTGCGAGCCCGGATCGGTGCCCGACGGATCGCCGAAGCGGTACATCGGGTCGTTCTCGTGGAGCTTGATCCACTGGTCGAGCGTCGCCTTCTCGTCATCCGGCGTCTTGGCGCCGATGATCGGGCGGTAGCCCCACGAGATCGAGTACTTGTCGTAGACGCCGATCCGCGGATTCATCGCGACCGCGCCGTCGCCCGGCTGCGCAACGTAGTTGAAGCGGGCGTAGTCCATGATCGACGGGGCCGTCGCGTACTTCGCCGTGAAGGTCGGCGAACGGAGCGAGTCCACCGGGTACGACGACGACGCCTTCATGTTGTGCGGCAGGCCGAGCGTGTGGCCGACCTCGTGCGAGGAGACGAAGCGGATCAGCTCGCCCATCACCTTGTCGTCGAAGTCCACCATCCGTGCATTCGGGTTGATCGCCGCGGTCTGGATCAGGTACCAGTTCCGCAGGAGGTTCATGACGTTGTGATACCACTGGATGTGCGTCTCGAGAATCTCGCCGCTGCGCGGATCGGGCACGTGCGGGCCGGAGGCGTTCTCGACGTCCGAGGCGAGATAGCGGATGACGCTGTAGCGTGCGTCATCGAGGGAGAACTCGGGGTCCTCCGCCGGCGTCGGCGCGCGCTTGGCGATGATGGCGTTCTTGAAGCCGGCGGCCTCGAAGGCGGCCTGCCAGTCGTTCACACCCTGGATCAGGTACGGGACCCACTTCTCGGGCGTCGCCGGGTCGATGTAGTAGACGATCTGCTTGATCGGCTCGACCAATTCGCCACGCAGGAAGGCGGCGGTGTCCTTCGGCTCGAGGCGCCAGCGCGAGATGAAGCGCCGCCGGACGACGCGGTCCTCGTCGCGGCCGTAGTCGGTCTGCTGCACGCCGAAGTAGCCGACGCGGCTGTCCATCAGGCGCGGCTGCATCGGCTGCACGGGCAGCAGCAGCATCGAATGGTTCATCACGATCGTGATCGAACCGGTCGAGGCGTTCGACGGTGCGGCACCGGCGTCGTAGGTCATCACGACGCGGGTCTCGAGGTTCTTGGGATAGGAATGGATCGACTCGAGGAAGGTTCGCGCCGGATCGAGGCGGCGGATCTGGTACTGCGTCTTCATGAAGGACGGCAGCCCGAGCATCGCGACGTCGGTGGTGTAGAGCGGGGTCACGTCGACGACGACGGTCGAGTCGGCGCCGTACGCGGCCACGTCGAAGCCGGCGATGATCGGCTCCGCGTTGGAGTTGCGCACCGCCTGTGCGATCGGCTTGGTGCTGTCGGCCACCGTGCTGAAGGAGACCTGGCGGAGGTAGACCTTGTCGCCGGTGCGGACCCAGCGGACGACGTTGGCGCCGTTCATGGTGCCGCCGTAGCCGAGGCCGGCCGCCGTCTGCGCGATGCGCGAGACGACGATGAACTCGCGGCCGAGCATTGCGCGCGGGATCTCGTAGTACCACTTGTCGCCGACCTGATGGACCGTGAAGGCCCCCGGGTCGCTCTTCGCCTTGGCGGTGATCACGTCCTTGTACGGCTTCGGGCCCGTGCGCGGGGCGGCGGGGCCACCCGGACGCGCGGCGGAGTCAGTCGGCGCGCCGGCCGGTCGGGCCGCCGGCGCGGGCGCGGTCTTCGGCGCCGACTTGGCGCAGCCCGCCACGAGGGCGATCAGGGCACCGAGAGTGGCAACGGATGTACGATGATGCATCAGTGGAGATCCTCTGCTGCAGGGGTGACACGCGCCCTAT